>NZ_CP031848.1:3950228-4300456 GCF_003441595.1 Marinobacter sp. Arc7-DN-1
CTCGATTCGGTGCAGAGAACAGATAATATCTGAGCTTCCTATAGAATATGGCAACTGGCGTTAAGTATGTCCAATTCACGCTGTCCCGGTCAGCGAATCCGCACGTGGCGCCGCGTCATTGGCGTGACCCTGGCGAATCAGATCCCTGAGCAGCGGCCAGGGATGTTCAGCCTCGAGGGTAAAGGCAATGTCCAGCAGGGTGCGCTCGCCACCGTGGCGGCCCATGAACTGAACAGATACCGGCAGTTGATCCGGCGTGCGGCCCATTGGAATCGAGATAGCCGGTGCACCCGTGGCATTGGCCAGGGGGGTGAAGCTGACATACTGTCGCAGGCGCTCAAAAAGGGTATCAAAAGGTACCTCAGGGCTGAGATCGCCGAGCGGCGGTGTTGTATGGCCCAGTACAGGGGTGAGCACGGCATCGAAGCCGGCCATGGCATGGGCGTAGTCATGCCGGGAGCGTTTCAGCCGCCAGAGCGCGGTGGGCAGGCGCCAGAACTGTTTCCTGAACATCGTGTCCAGGCCATTGGTCAGGCCGTCGGTCCTGTGTTTTTCGAAAGCGGGATGAATCAGTTTTTTGCCGTTGGCTTTTACGCCAAAGGCCAGCAGTGCCCAGTACAGGGCGAAGTCGTCCGGAAATGAAGAATGCACTGGAACGGAAACCGGCTCGATCCGATGGCCCAGCTTTTCCAGTTTCCGCGCTGTCTCCTCAACTGTCTGCCGGGTGATGTCGTCGGTTTTGTGGCCGTTGATGGAATCCAGTATCAAGCCAATCTTCAGTGGTCGGCCAGAGGGACCCTCGATTCTGCCGCCCGCTGGCAGTTCCGGGTTCCTGTAGAAGGCCTCGGCCTGTTCCAGGAAATTGGCGGTGTCCCGCACAGAGCGTGTGACTACGCCTGCTGCAACAAGGGCTGCTGAGCCGCCGGAAGAGGCACCGGTCGAGTAGGCCAGATTCCATGGATTGCGGGTGGGTACGTCGTGGGCAGGTTCGGTGGTTGCGTTAAAGCCGAATTCCGGCAGCGTGCTCTTGCCCAGGCAGAGAAACCCCTGGGCCAGCATCTGCCGGGCAAACGGACTGGTATTCCTGGCCCTGTTTACGGGAACGGCAAGAGAGCCATGCCGGGTGGCTTTCCATAACCGTTGTCAGGTAATAAGCTGACAGGTTCAACCCATTGTTAGTGATCCCGATGGAATTTACAGAACCTCTCGTACGTCACTTTCTCGGCATCTTCTTCCTGATGATCGGCCTGCAGTTTGCCAGCCGCAGTCTGGGCCTGTTCCAGCGCATGCGCTTTTCCCACATCAATTATGGAGAGCGGGGAAGTGCGCCCTGGTGGCACCGGCATATCTTCAATGTGTTCCGGGCACTGATTCTTGCGGTTTGCGTGGTGCGGATCTTTGCGGATATCGACGGCTGGCTCGGCGTTTTTGGCTGGCTGTATCATTGGCCGGTGTTGTTGGCCGGAATGTTGTTGTTATTGGCATCGTTCACTGTGGTGAACTACCTGCAGGCTTACATGCATGAGGACTGGCGCTCAGGCATTGATCCCCGGAAGGACCAGCGAAAGCTGCTGACGGACGGGCCCTTTGCCCGCTCACGGAACCCGTTGTTCCTGACAGTGATGGCGGGGCAACTGGGCTTTTTCCTGGCGCTGCCCAGCGTATTCTCGCTGGTATGCCTGGTGGCCGGTGTGCTGGTAATCACCCGCCAGGCCGGTGAGGAAGAAAAGGCGCTGGCGGTCAAATTCGGAGAGGACTACGAGCGTTACCGGGTTCGGGTGCCGCGCTGGTTCTGAGCCGCCGCCTGCGAAAAGCGCCGGGCTTTACGCCGACGTTTTCCGGGCTTCCTTGATAACATCGTAGGCGTGGCTGATCTCCCGGGTGCGTTCTTCTGCCATTTCCCGCATGCTCTCGGGTAAACCCCGGCCGGCCAGTTTATCCGGATGGTTTTCGCTCATCAGTTTGCGGTAGGCTTTCTTGAGCTCCGCGTCACTGGCTGACGATGAAACCCCCAGGACCTTGTAGGCATCACTGATCTGATCGGCGGAAGATGGCTGGCCAGCTCCGGCCCGATTGGTATGGGCACCCCGTAGCATGGCTTCCAGCTGATCCACCTGGCTCTCGGGCAGTCCCAGGCCGCGGGCGATTCGCACCAGCATCTCATGTTCGGCCGGGTGTACCACGCCATCGGCGGCAACAGCTGAGACCTGAACCTGAAGAAACATCTGCAGGAACGCAGGTTGCCGGCCACTAGCCTGGAGGAACCGGTTCAGCTCTGCGTCCAGATCGAAATCCGGCTCCTTGCCCCGGTTGAAGGCGGCTTTGGCCGTGGCTTTCTGCTCTTCGTTCAGGCGGAAGCGTACGAACATGGCTTCCGCCATCTGGATTTCGTCGCGGGATATAATGCCGTCTGCCTTGCAGAGGGCACCCATGACGGCAAAGACGGACTCGACAAAGCCGGATTGGATACTCTGGAGCTTGCCGATCAGACGGCGCTTGAGGTGGTTGAAGAGAAAGGCACCGATTGCCGCACCCACCAGAAAACCCGGAAATTTGCCAAAGGCGTAACCGATCAGACCGCCAACGATGATTGCAAACAGCATTAAATTGTCCTTACCAGGGATGAACCAGCCTATAGAATATACGTGTTTTTCAGTCCGGCTTCATGAACAGGCTTTCATGGGGGCAAGGTTAAAAACAATTTGCGCTGGAAATTTCGATGCGTCGTTGATCCTGCTGAGTGCGATATCGCGCAGGACATTGGGAGATGGTTCTGGGGCTCAGTGTTGATAGAATCTACGCGCGGTCGTTTTCATTTTCAGACGAAGCCAAAAGTTATGACACAGGACCTGTTTGGCGAACTGTCGCCGGAGTTGATCAGGGAGCATCTGATGGAAGGTGCGGTGGTGCTTCGCCAGTTCGCCCTCGCAGACGCTGAATGGCTCCTGAACGACATTCAGCGAGTTACCACTCAGGCACCGTTTCGGCATATGAAAACCCCTGGCGGTCATGCCATGTCGGCCGCTATGAGTTGCTGCGGTGATCAGGGTTGGGTTACCGATACCCGGGGGTACCGCTACCAGTCCGAGGACCCGACTTCAGGCCAGCCCTGGCCGGCGATGCCGGAATCCTTCCGCAATCTTGCCGGGAAGGCCGCAGTCGCAGCTGGTTTCGAGGGCTTTGAGCCGGATGCCTGCCTGATCAACCGTTATGAGCCCGGGGCAAAAATGGGACTGCATCAGGATAAGGATGAGCAGGATTTCAGCCAGCCGATTGTATCGGTATCCCTGGGCTTACCCCAGGTATTTCAGTTTGGCGGGCTGAAACGTAACGAACGTCCTGTCAGGGTTCCGCTTGCCCATGGTGATGTGGTGGTCTGGGGTGGCCCGGCACGGCTGAGATATCACGGAGTAATGACGTTGAAGGCCGGGGATCACCCTCTGACCGGCGTCTGTCGATACAATCTGACGTTCCGCAAAGCCCGGTAACCGGTTACTGCAACCAGGCCACCAGCAATCCGGCGGCCAGGGACAGCACCATCGGTACGCCAACCAGAAGCCCGATCTGGCGATTGCCGATCAACCCCGCCATGGCGGATTTGACCAGGTTGTTGGTTGCCGCCGCAATGACGATACCAATGACGGCCGTGCTCATGGCGAGGCCGTTGTTGGACATGCGGGTCAGGGACAGGGTGATGGCGTCCACATCGGCCACCCCGGACGTTGCTGCAAGGACATAGATGCCCGTGTCGCCCAGCCAACTGCTCAGGAACTCGCCCAGCAGCAGGATGGCGGTCAGCAACATTCCGAATACCAGCGCCGAGGTGAGATCCAGTGGATTCTGGTTGAGGGGCGGCTGGCTGACCTGTAACTGTTTTTCGTTTTTTCGCCAGATAATCAACGCCGGGACGTAGAGCAAGATGGTCATCACGAGAACCGGCCAGATGAGCATCGGCAGCAGGCTCCGGTTGATCACCAGGCAATAAAACAGGATGCGGGGAAACATGGTGCCGCAGGCAATCAGGATTCCCGTTGCGAACTGGGCATTCAACTGAGGGGTTTTGGAGGCCTGACGCGCGAAGTGCAGGGTGAGGGCCGTGGATGAGCTCAGACCGGCGAACAGGCTGGTGAACAGAATGCCCTTTCGGGTGCCGGTCACCCGGATGGCGAAGTAGCCGACAAAGGAAATGGAGGCGATCATCACTACCATCCACCAGATCTCCCGAGGGTTGAGAACCCCGCCAGGGCCCAGCTTTTCATTGGGCAATAGAGGCAGCATCACCACGGAAATGAGCAGCAGCTTGAGCGCCGCATCCAGCTCGTGTTCCTTCAGCTTGTTGACCCAACCGTGAATCTCTTCCTTGTTATCCAGGATGATGGCAGTCACGACGGCTGCGGCGGTGGCAATCACCGGATCCACCGCAACCGCCACCGCGCCGAAGCAGAAGGTCAGCACCATGCCTACCATGCCGGTGATACTGAAATTGCGGATGTGCACAAGCCGTTCGCTGTAGGCCACGATTGCCATGGCCACCACGCTGACCAGCAGCACAGGAAACGCCCATTCGGTTATCTCCTGTGCCAGTACCGCGGAAACGCCACCGAGCAAACCGACCAGCGAAAAGGTGCGAATACCGGCAATCCGCTCGCCGGCTTTCTGCTCCCGGGCATCCCATCCCCGCTCCAGGCCAATAATCGCGCCCAGAAGAAGCGCGACCGCGAGGTTTAGGGTGGTCTGGTTTCCGGCCAGAAACCGGGAAGCAACATCATTCATGGGTGGGTGCAGTCTCCTGTTAATCATTGAATGTCCTGATGATAGCAGCAGAGGCACGCAGTCGTTAGGCGTCTAAGAAGATACCGCTAGCGACCTTACTTTCCTGTAAGGGGGCTGATAAGCTTCGCGGCCTTTGAATTCGTAGCAAACCGGAACCCCGAAATTATGGTGAATTCCTTAAAGGCCAACTGGCTTTCGAATACCCGCGGCGATGTCCTTGCCGGCATTGTGGTTGCCCTGGCGCTGATCCCGGAGGCAATTGCCTTTTCCATCATCGCCGGAGTCGACCCCAAGGTCGGGCTTTACGCGTCCTTCTCCATCGCCGTGATTATTGCGTTCGTGGGCGGACGCCCCGGTATGATCTCGGCAGCCACCGGGGCCATGGCCTTGCTGATGGTCACGCTGGTGAAAGACCATGGCCTTGAATACCTTCTGGCGGCGACGCTGCTGACCGGTGTTATCCAGATTGCCGCCGGTTACCTGAAGCTTGGCGGCCTGATGCGGTTTGTCTCACGCTCGGTGGTCACGGGCTTTGTGAACGCACTGGCGATCCTTATTTTCATGGCCCAGTTGCCCGAGCTGACCAATGTGACCTGGCACGTGTACGCCATGACGGCAGCCGGCCTCGGCATCATTTACCTGTTCCCGCTGTTGCCCCGGGTTGGCAGGATCCTGCCTTCACCTCTGGTGTGTATCGTTGTTCTCACGGCTGTGGCGATGTACCTCAACCTGGGTATCCGCACGGTAGGCGACATGGGCGAGCTGCCTGATACCCTGCCGGTTTTCCTGTGGCCGGATGTGCCTCTGAATTTCGAAACCCTGATGATTATCCTGCCTTATTCGGTGGGGCTGGCTGTTGTTGGGCTGCTGGAATCCATGATGACCGCAACCATCGTCGACGATCTGACCGACACCACCAGCGATCGCAACCGTGAGTGCAAGGGCCAGGGTATTGCCAACATCGGCTCCGGCCTGCTCGGCGGCATGGCCGGTTGCGCGATGATCGGGCAGTCCATCATCAACATCAAATCCGGTGGTCGTACGCGCCTGTCGACACTGACCGCCGGCGTGTTCCTGCTGGTAATGGTGCTGGTGCTGGACAAGTGGCTGGTTCAGATCCCCATGGCAGCGCTGGTCGCCGTGATGATCATGGTCTCGATTGGTACCTTTAGCTGGGGCTCTGTCAAGAACCTCAGGGAACACCCGCTGTCAACCAACATCGTCATGGTTGTTACCGTTATCGTGGTGGTGGCCACCCATAACCTGGCGTTCGGTGTGCTGGCGGGCGTGCTGCTGGCGGCCCTGTTCTTTGCCAACAAGGTGGGGCACTACATGCTGGTTACCTCAGAGCTGGATGAGGCCACGGATACCCGCACCTACCGGGTAGTGGGCCAGGTGTTCTTCAGTTCCTCGGAAAAATTCATGGAATCCTTTGATTTCAGGGAAGCAGTCGATAACGTGGTCATAGACCTGAGCCGGGCGCATTTCTGGGATATAACCGCGGTAGGCGCGCTGGACAAGGCGGTGATCAAGTTCCGCCGTGAAGGTTCGGAAGTTGAGGTTATCGGGCTGAATGAGGCCAGTGCCACGATTGTCGACCGCTTCGGCGTGCACGACAAACCCGAAGCCGTTGATCAGCTGATGGGGCACTGACATGACACAGACCCGGGAATCCAACAGCGATCACAGCCAGAATAGCAATTACAGGGATCACGAAGGCGAGGTTGAGATGTTACGAGTAGTTGCCTGCATTGACGGCTCCCACGCCGCCCCGGCCGTATGCGATTACGCCGCCTGGGCCAGTAAACACATGGAAAGCCCCATGATGCTCCTGCACGTGCTTGACGAAGAGCGTTATCCGGCCGAGCCGGACCTCGCCGGAAGCATCGGCCTGGGCAGTCGAGAGCAGTTAATGGAGGATTTGGCGGAACTTGACCGCAAGCGCGCGAAACTGGCCCTGGAACACGGGCACCACATGCTGGATGAGGCGGAGAAACGGGTGCGTGACGCGGGCATCACCGACGTTGTGCAGCGCCAGCGCCATGGCGACCTCACCGAGTCCCTGCTGGCACTGGAAAACCAGACCCGCCTGCTGGTCATGGGGTTGCACGGTGAAACCAGTTCGGAGCGCGATACCCACATTGGCAGCCAGTTGGAAACGGTGATCCGCAGCATGCATCGTCCGATTCTCCTGGTGCCGGATGAATTCACCCGGCCCCGCAGTGCCATGCTGGCCTTTGACGGCAGCGCAACGGCGTTCAAAGGTGTGGAGCTTCTGGCCGGTAGCCCGGTGCTCAAGGGTATGCCCCTGCATCTGGTGATGATTGGCGCGGATACCAGTGACCGCCGGGAGCAGCTCAGGAAGGCGGAGAAAATGCTGGCGGGCCTGGAATCCGGGATCACTCTGGCGATCCGTGCCGGCGATGTTGAACCCGCGTTACACGCCTATCAGGAAGAACACGATATCGACATCCTGGTCATGGGGGCCTACGGCCACTCCCGTATCCGGCAGTTCCTGGTGGGCAGCACAACCACCACCATGCTCAAGACCGCCAGAAAACCGCTGGTGGTCCTTCGTTAGTTCCCGGGAGTGGGTCTTCTCAGGCGGTTGTCCGGGAAGACTCCCCGAACCGCTTGACCTGCGAAACAAAGTCGCTGAAACGGGTTCCCTGAATCAGCACATGCTCTTTCAGGGCTCGCTCGGCCTCCTGCTCCTTTCCATTTTTGATCGCTTCGAAAATTTCCCGATGCTCGGCAATGGAGTTGGAAACCCGGTTACGTGCCTGTAATTGAAGGCGGCGATAGGGCTTCAGTCTCTGTTTAAGCTGTCTTGCTTCAGTCGCCAGGAAGTGGTTGTGGCTGGCCGTGTAAATGCAGTTGTGGAACTCTTCATTTTCGTAGTAATAATCGTCCGGGTCAGCCATGACATCGGGATCCTCGCAGCGCTGCAACGCTGCCCGCAGGGACTCAAGCTCGGATGACTGAATTCTTCTGGCTGCCAGTCTGCCGCACATTCCCTCCAGTTCCGCCATTACCTCGAACATCTCAATCAACTGATCAAAGCCTACCCTGGCGACGAAGGTGCCTTTTTTGGGTTTCACGATGACCAGGCCACTTACGACAAGCTGCTGGACCGCCTCACGAATAGGGGTTCTCGAGACGCCGTACTGCGTGGCGAGGGCATCGTGGTCAAGCTTTTCGCCGGGTAACAGTCGACCGTTGATGATGTCTTCCTCGAGCGCGTCTTTCAGTTTCTGGGTATTCGAGCGTTTCATTTTTATCCCTGCTCGGGGTGAAAACAGGATTGATCATACTTTGGTCAATTGGTGTTGACAGAAGTATATATCAAGCCTAATGATATATACATCAGAATGCTCTGATTGATATTACAACAACAATTTCTGGAGAGAAAACGATGAAGATGCCCTTCGCTAAACTGGCCATGGCGGCCTCCCTGTCGGTATTTTTTTCTGGTATTGCCCTGGCTGATACCGTTTTGCGTGTTTCCCACCAGTTCCCGGGCGGTAAAGGAGACGTCAGGGACGAAATGGTCCAACTGATGGCCCGTGAAGTGGCCGCGGCCGACGTTGGTCTGGAGCTTCAGGTGTATCCGGGCCAGTCCCTGTTTAAGGCCAAGGAGCAGTGGGGAGCCCTGGTTCGAGGCCGGGTCGACATGACTTCCCTGCCGCTGGACTATGCCAGTGGCCGTCATCCCGAGTTCTCCGCCACGCTGATGCCCGGCCTGGTTCGCAGCCACGAGCGTGCCCGGCGCCTGAACGATTCCGAATTCATGGACATGATCAAAAAAGTGATCAACGATGCGGGCGCCCGGGTGCTTGCGGATGCCTGGCTGGCGGGTGGCTTTGCCTCCAACAAGCAATGCATCACGTCGCCGGATACGGTGCAGGGCCAGACACTCCGTGCCGCCGGCCCGGCCTTTGATGAAATGCTGGCGACGGCCGGCGCGTCCATTGCCTCCATGCCGTCGTCCGAGATCTATACCGCCATGCAGACCGGCGTGCTTGACGGCGCCAACACTTCTTCGGGCTCTTTTGTCTCCTACCGTATCTACGAGCAGGTTACCTGCCTGACCGCGCCGGGAGAGAACGCGCTCTGGTTCATGTATGAGCCGGTGCTGATCTCCGAGCGCAGCTGGAACAGCCTGAACGCGGAGCAACAGGCGGCACTGACCGCGGCCGGCCAGAATGCGGAAGAGTATTTCGCCAAAGAAGCCGCTGGTCTTGACCAGAAGATGGTCGATGTGTTCTCCGAAAACGGCGTTGAAGTGGTCAAGATGACGCCGGAAAACTATCAGGCTTGGCTGGATATTGCCAAGAAGAGTTCCTACAAAACCTTCGCGGAGAACGTTCCGAACGGACAGGCACTGATTGACGCTGCGCTGGCGGTCGAGTAGCACCTTCGGTACCGAGTTCTCTGGCTAGCTACCCCGCCCTGGCTTCCGGCCGGCGGGGTAAGCACAACTTTTCCGGGGTTTGAGCTATGTCCCAATCTTCCAGTTATCGGCGAGCCTCGGAGCGAGGTGTGTTTGGCGGCTATATTCGCGGCATGGATGCGGTGTCAGTGGCTGCCGCCATTGTAGCGGGTGTCCTGCTCGCCCTTGGCGTGCTGTCTGTCGTTCATATGGTGTTTGTCCGTTACGTGATGGGTGAGAGCACCGTCTGGCAAACGGAGTTCACCACCTTTGCGATCACGGCCTCCATGCTGCTGGGCACCCCCTACGTGCTGAAAACCGGCGGCCACGTGGCAGTGACGGTGTTACCCGATGCTCTGCGGGGCTTCCCCAGGCGCCTGATGCGTTTGTCGGCCTCCCTGGTTGGCCTGGCCTTCTGCCTGGCCCTGACTTACGGCTCCTGGTACTACTTCTACGAAGCTTATGCGTTTGACTGGACCACGGGTACAGTCTGGAATCCGCCGTTGTGGCCGGCCATCCTGCCGGTGGCACTGGGTGCCTCCCTGCTGTCGCTGCAATATCTGGCTGAAATTCTTCGAGCGGAGCTGTAGCTATGGATCCGGTAACGAGCGGTATTCTTGTCGTTGTGGTTTTGCTGGTACTGATGGCTATTGGTACTCCGATCGCCTTTGCCCTCGGCGCCGTTTCACTGGGAGCCCTGATCCTTGATCGTGGCGTCGGAGAGCTGATCTATTTTGGTGAAACCTTTTTTGGCAGTGTGGCGTCTTTCGGCTTCGTTGCCATCCCCATGTTTATCCTGATGGGCGCTGCGGTGGCCTCCTCGCCAACCGGGCGTGATCTGTATCGATCCCTCGATCTGTGGATGGGTAGGCTGCCGGGCGGCCTGGCCATTTCCAACATTGCCGCCTGTTCGATTTTTGCGGCGCTGTCTGGTTCGTCACCGGCGACCAGTGCCGCCATCGGCAAGCTCGGTATCCCCGAGATGCGCAAGCGGGGCTATCCGGATGGGGTCGCCGCCGGCTGTATCGCGGCCGGTGGCACCCTGGGCATTCTGATTCCGCCTTCCGTCACCATGATTGTCTATGGCATCTCCACCGAAACCTCCATTGGCCGCCTGTTCATTGCCGGCGCGATTCCGGGGCTGATGCTGGCGGTGCTGTTCATGGTCTGGACACTGATCGCCTGCAAGCTTGCGGGCGGTTACAACAGTCCGAATCCGGTGGCCGAGGCGGCGGCTCAGGTCAAGGAGAACGTCGAAGGCAACATCAAGGCACTGGTGCGCGTGCTGCCGTTCCTGTTGGTGGTCATGGGTATCCTGTTTGCGCTCTACGGCGGGGTGGCGACACCCTCCGAAGCAGCTGGGGTCGGCGCCTTCCTGTGTCTGGTACTGGCGATTGTGGTGTACCGCATGTGGCAGGTCAAACCGGTGGGCATCATCATGCGTGACGCCTTGCGTGAGAGCGTGATGATCATGCTGATCATTGCCACCGCCGAAATCTTTGCCTTTGCGCTTTCCTCGCTCTTCATTACCCAGACCGTGGCCGGAGCCATTGCCGATCTCGAGGTGAATCGCTGGGTACTGATGGGCGTGATTAACCTCTTTCTGCTTGTGGCTGGTTTCTTCCTGCCGCCGGTTGCGGTCATCGTGATGGCGGCGCCGATCCTTCTGCCGATCATTGTGGCGGCGGATTTCGACCCCTACTGGTTTGCGGTCATTCTGACCATTAACCTGGAAATCGGCCTGATCACGCCGCCGGTCGGTCTCAATCTTTTCATCATAAAAGGCATTGCTCCAGACATAGCGCTCCGGGACATCCTGCTGGGAAGCCTGCCCTATGCCCTGTGCATGATTCTGGGCATCGTGCTGCTGAGTTTCTTCCCGCAGATTGCCCTGTGGCTGCCGGATCTGATTATGGGCGCGGGCTCCTGACGTAAGATAAGGGTTATCACTATGAACATGAGTTTTTTGCAAGAGCTGTTCAGCGGCATTACCCGGCGTGACGCGCTGCAGCGCAGATTCGGCACCAGGAAGACCAATTACGACCACACGGATCTGGAGGCAGCCTGTCATGAGTTGCTGTACAGTGACGGCGAGGCGGCCAGCATTGTTATGGCCAGTCGCGCACTGGATATATATCAGTCCCTGGGTGACGACGATAAGCGCGCGTTCTTCCGGGCGCTGGGCAGTAACTTCGCAGCTGATCCGGACAAGATCGATGAAGCCTACCGGATTTATAGGGGCGACCGGTCCAACAAGCACCTGGCGGGGCTGTTCGAAGTCTGTGAGCCACTGCGCCAGGAATTGTTCCGGCGGCTCAACCTGGCCCAGGGCGCAACCTATGAGCTGGTGAAAATGCGCCAGGATTTCCTGGCGCTGATGAAAGGCCACAAGGATTTCGAGCCGATCAACGCTGATTTTGAGCACCTCTTCGGCTCCTGGTTCAACCGGGGCTTTTTGATGCTGCGCCGCATTGACTGGGCTACGCCGGCGTCCATCCTGGAGAAGATCATACGTTATGAGGCGGTACACAAGATTCAGGGCTGGGACGACCTGCGTCGCCGGCTGGATAACCGGGACCGACGCTGCTTTGCCTTCTTTCACCCGGCCATTGGTGATGAGCCACTGATTTTTGTGGAGGTGGCCCTGACCAAGGGGATTCCCGACAAGATCCAGCCCATCCTGGCGCACGACCGTTACGATATTGACGCTCCTGAGCTGGCCGATTCCGCCGCTTTCTTTGGTATCAGCAACTGTCAGGTCGGGCTCCGGGGCATTTCCTTCGGTAATTTTCTGATCAAACAGGTGGTTCAGGAGCTTAAGCAGGAACTGCCCAATCTGAAGAACTTTGTGACCCTGTCGCCGTTACCCATGTTCCGCAACTGGCTGGAGCAGATCTCTCACCCGGATTCCGGCCAGCTGACACCGGAGGCGCGGAGTGTGCTCGGCCACCTGGATAATCCGGAGTGGGCCAGGCATCCGGAACTGGCGGAGCGCCTGAACGAGGTCATCCGGCCGCTGGCGGCCCGCTACCTCTTGAAGGAAAAGAGCGGTGACAACCTGCCGCTGAATCCGGTGGCACGTTTTCACCTGGGCAATGGCGCCGAACTGCACCGCATTAACTGGCTGGGCGATGTCTCGGAAAACGGAATGAAACAGTCGGCCGGCCTGATGGTTAACTACCTGTATGTCCTCGAAAACATCGAGCGCAACCACGAAAAATTCACCACCAATGGTGAGATCGTCTGTTCCCCTAGCGTGCGCGAACTGAGCAAGCTGGGCCGGAAACTGCTCCAGGGAGAACCCGAGAAATGAACCACAACCTATTCGATACCTTTGCCACCAGGATGCAGGCCCGGGGCACGGCGAATTTTATCACCACGCCCGAAGGCAGTACCTATTCGTACGCCGATGCGCTGGCTAAGACGGAGCGCATTGCCGGTGCTCTGAAACACCTCGGTGTTAAACCGGGCGACCGGGTTGCCGTGCAGGTTGATAAGAGCCCCGAGGCGATTCTGTTATACCTCGCCACCCTGCGTATGGGAGGAGTGTATCTGCCACTCAACACCGGTTACACCGCCGACGAAATCGGCTATTTCCTTGGTGATGCGGAGCCCGCGCTTTTTGTGTGTCAGCCGGCAGCGCTCGAGGCGGCAGAGGCTATTGCCGCGCAGACTCAATGCCCCTGTGTCCAGACCCTGGGTACCAACGCGGATGGCTCACTGATGGAGGTGGTGTCAGAAGCGGAAGCCTTCACGGGTATCGAGCCGCAGAGTGAGGACGACCTGGCAGCGATTCTTTATACCTCGGGCACGACCGGCCGCTCCAAGGGCGCGATGCTGACCCATAAAAACCTGGGTTCGAACTGTAAGAGCCTGGCCGAGGCCTGGCGTTTCACCGAAAAAGACCGCCTGATCCACGCCTTACCCATTTTCCATACCCACGGTTTATTCGTTGCCTGCAACGTGATTCTGATTACCGGGGCCAGCCTGTATTTCATGCCCAGGTTCGATGTGGACACGATCATCGCTGCCATGCCGGAAGGCACATCGCTCATGGGGGTGCCGACCTTCTACACCAGACTGCTTCAGGATGACCGCCTGACGCCGGAACTGACGGCAAACATGCGGTTGTTCACCTCAGGGTCAGCCCCGCTCACCGCGGAAACCCATCAGCAGTTCAAGCAACGGACCGGGCATGCCATTCTCGAACGCTACGGCATGACCGAAACCAACATGAACACCTCCAATCCCTATGACGGTGACCGCATTGCCGGCACTGTGGGTATGCCGCTGCCGGGTGTTGAAATCCGTATTACCAACCCGGAAACCAAGGACCATACGCCGCTGCCCCAGGGTGAGATCGGCATGCTGGAAGTGCGTGGCCCGAACGTATTCAAAGGCTACTGGCGCATGCCGGAGAAGACCAGGGCCGAGTTGCTTGAGGATGGATTCTTTATTACCGGCGACCTGGCCCTGATCGACGAACGTGGCTATGTGCAGATTGTCGGGCGTGACAAGGATCTGGTGATATCCGGCGGCTTCAACGTTTACCCGAAAGAAGTCGAGCAGGTGATCGATGCCATGCCGGAGGTGATGGAGTCGGCTGTTATCGGTGTGCCGCACCCGGATTTCGGCGAGGGCGTAACGGCGGTTGTGGTTCTGCTGCCGGGGCAGAAGCTGGAAGAGGCGGATGTCATCAAGGCGCTTGCTGGCCATCTGGCCAAATTCAAACAGCCCAAGCGCGTCTTCTTTGTCGATGCCTTGCCCCGAAACACCATGGGTAAGGTTCAGAAGAAGCAGCTCCGGGATCAATTCAAAGACATCTATCAGGACGCTTGACAGGCTCGGCGCTGGAGAAGCACCCATGACCAGAAGTTTTCGTATCGGCCAGATCGTACCCAGTTCCAACACCACCATGGAGACCGAGATACCGGCAATGCTTCGGGCCCGTGAGGCAGTGGAACCGGAGCGCTTTACCTTTCACTCCAGCCGTATGCGTATGAAAAAGGTAACCAGGGAAGAGCTGGCAGCCATGGATGATGAGTCGGATCGCTGCGCGCTTGAGCTGTCCGATGCCGCCGTGGACGTGATGGGTTACGCCTGCCTGGTAGCCATCATGAGCCGCGGGGCAGGGTACCACCGTGAATCTCAGGCGCGCCTGCACGGAGTCACTGTAAAAAACGGTCACCCGACGCCGATTGTCAGCAGTGCCGGTGCTCTCACCGAAGGCCTGGATATTCTCGGGGCCAGGCGTGTTGCGATCATCACGCCCTATATGAAACCCCTGACCCGGATGGTCATTGACTACATCGAGGCGGAGGGCATTCAGGTGGTGGACAGCATTGCCCTGGAAATTCCAGACAACCTGGAAGTCGGTCGGCGCGATCCGCTGGCGCTGACGGAAATCGTGAAGCGCCTCGACATCAGCAAGGCCGATGCCGTTGTTCTTTCCGCGTGCGTACAGATGCCTTCGCTGGCCTCGATTCAGCAGGTTGAGGATTCACTGGGGTTACCGGTGGTGTCCGCAGCCACCTGCACCACCTATCAGATCCTGAAGGAGCTGAAACTCAAACCCCTGGTGCCTGACGCCGGCAGGCTTCTGAACGGCAGCTACACCTGACCACGGACCCCGGGGAACCGGGGCAGGTCATCCGTGATCTGCCACCAGTCAGCCTTGGAGTCGGTGAACGCGTGCGATGACAGTATCGTCGCCAGGGTGCCGTCAAGGAGCCCTGCGCGCACACGCAGTTTATTGGGAAGGCCGGCTCTCCGACTGAAAACCGGGGAACCACACCGGCGACAGAAGACCCGCTCCTTGCCTGGTGAAGACTCGTAACTCGACAGACTGTCCTCTCCGGTGAGCAGACGGAACTGACTGGCCGCTACCGGAATATTAGTGGCGAACGCCGTACCCTGGGCCCTGCGGCACTGGCTGCAATGGCAGATTTCGATAGAGGCCAGCTCGCCATCAATCTCGAATGTGATCTCGCCGCAAAGGCAATGTCCTGTTGTCTTCATAGCTCTCCCTCAGTTCCGTCAGACTTGTTCGGCCCATGCCAGATGGCTCCCGATTCAGTATTTGTATCAGCTAACCGGGCACAGGTATCAAGGTATTTGTCGCGGTGTGGATGCTGATCCGGTGGACCCACTGATGATTTCCCTAAAACGGTCTGATCAACGGTACAACCAAAACAGAAAAGGAACGTATACATGCAGTGCTGGCATGCAGTCCTGTAACTGATGGTAGGTCAGCTATAAGTATTCCTATAAATTATAAGGAACCTTAAAGTGACAATAAGCAATTCGTTAAGAAACCTCACTGTCGGTAAAAAACTGACTCTCAGCTTTGCCATCCTTCTGGTATTTCTGGTCATCGTATCCGGGGTCAGTTTGTTTTCGCTCGATGACTATAATCATCGGGTTTCAATTGTAAAGCACGCTAACGCGGCAGAGATTGCACTGCTGGAAGCAGAAAGAGACCAAAAGAATTTCAAGGTTGAACGGGATCCACGATACATCGGGCACGCCATCGGGTACGTTGATGAGGCAAAAAGCGCTCTGACGCCTCTGATCGAAATGAACGAGGGCGAAGACCGGCAGCGGGCAGAACAAATTTTTGACGATGTACGGACCTATGAGGAACTGCTGAAAAGGTATGAGGCTGGTATCGACGGGCCGCCTGAAACCCTCAAGTCCATTGAGGAGCAACTGCTTGCCGTCGCAACCCGCACGATTGGCCTGACAGAGGACCTGAAAAAACTCGAGCAAACACAGATGCAAGAGCGATACGACCTCACGGTTGCGGAAATTATTATAGTGACAGTGATTGCCCTTCTCTCGACCCTCATCCTTGCGTGGATACTGACAAAGTCAATTACGGCGCCAATCAACGAAGTGGTCAAAATAGCCAACAAGGTTGCCTCAGGCGACCTCACTGTGGATGTCCGAAGCCAGCGCGGTGATGAATTTGGCCAGCTGCTCGCTGCGTTTGGAGCCATGATAACCAATCTCAGAGAGCTGATTCGCGAAATTGATACCGGGGCCTCCAGCATCGCCTCATCATCGGAACAGCTGTCTACCGTAACGAATCAGACCAGTAAGGGCGTAGCGGAACAACAGTCACAGACCGATCAGGTCGCCACCGCCATGAATGAGATGGTCGCAACCGTCAATGATGTTGCCAAAAGCGCCGAGGCCGCCTTTGAGGCGGCTAACGACGCCAGTGAGAAATCCGGCAATGGTGAGATGGCGGTCAGGGAAACCCTGGAGTTTGTCGCGGATCTGAACAAACAAAGCGCCAATGTGATGGAACTGCTCAACGGCCTGCAAATGGAAACCAACAACATTGGCACAGTGCTGGACGTGATCAAGTCGGTTGCCGAACAGACCAACCTGCTGGCACTCAACGCCGCCATAGAAGCGGCTCGGGCCGGAGAACAGGGGCGGGGATTTGCCGTGGTGGCTGACGAAGTGCGGTCCTTGGCTCAGCGAACCCAGAGCTCTGCAACCGAGATAGAAACCCTGGTCAGCAATCTGGTTAACAGTGCTGAAACATCGGTTGCCAGCATGGAGACCGGTACAAAGCTTGCGGAGCAGACGCTAGAACGGGCGCAATTGGCCGGTACGGCGATTCAGGAAATGGCGAATGGAGTTGAACAAATCCGCCAGTACAACAGCCAGATTGCGACCGCTGCTGAAGAACAAAGCGTTGTGGCGGAGGATATCAATCAGAATATCACGCTGATCCGCGATGTATGTGATCAGTCTGCCGCGTCCACCGAACAGGTCTCCGCTGCGAGTGAAGAGCTGGCGCGCCTTGCTGAAGGGCTCAGCACACAAGTGGCCCGTTTCAAGGTTTGATGGATGGAGCGAGTCATCGAGAAGGGGCGGATCACATAGCCTGCCTCTTTCCGCAAGAGACAGTGTTGTCGACAGTGCAAAACAGCTTTGAGATAGCACGACCAGTTGCACACAGCGTCCATGCTCAAGAGTCGAAAGGACGGTTGCTCGTTGGCGAACGATTTATTGAGTTATGATGTAAAACAACTAAAAAAGTTTGGCTGTCACTTTTATGGCCAGAAAAACCAGAGTTGTGATCAGGAGCCTGATAGGTATTCAGCATCGGTTCGTACCTATTCTCACTGGTCCTGAATTGTCTGCTGTGAAGGCGAGACTGCAAACAAGCTGAAGGCGTCTAGCGAAAGAGGTTCTACCTATGTCGGTTGGCGAAGTTTTATCAGGGCACGATTACTTTGACGAGGAGTTCGGCGTTTCAGTATCCAAGCTTTTGGGTATGTTACGGCGTAGCTTTGCCATGGACATGGCATTCATCGGAAAATTTGAGAATGGGTCTCGGACCATGGTGTTTGTTGAATCCGATAACAACATTAGCGCTCGCTCACAAAGTTTCTGTTTTTCCCATCCTGAAAGTCAGACCTATTGCCGAAAAATTGCAGATGGCGAGTTACCATCAATAATTCCTGATACACAGTCGAATGAGATAACACGTCTTATGAAGGTAACGGACGAGTTGTCAATCGGTGCCTACCTGGGCGTGCCCATTTACCTTTCAGATGGTGAGATATACGGAACTCTGTGTTGTATTAAGTACTCTAGTGATCCGTCGTTGGAAACTCGCGACCCCTCATTGTTGACGTTTGTTGCCGATGTGATTGCGGATCGGGTCGAGTTTCATCGGAATATTCAAGAACATGATAATCAGATTCGCGACCGAATAGAGCGGCTGAGCTTAAGTAATGAGTTGACTATGCATTTTCAGCCGATTTGGTCTGTCACTGACTCTGCGATTTGTGGGTATGAGGCATTGGCCCGATTCAATACCGAGCCCTACCGCTCGCCGGATGTTTGGTTCAAGGAAGCCAGTCAGGTTGGTTTGGGGGATTTTTTGGAGTCATTGGCAATTACTCGGGCATTAAGTCAATTGCCTAAGATTCCTGAGTTCTGCTTTTTAAGTATAAATGCATCCCCGGATGCTATTTTATCTGGAGCTGTTGGGGAACTCTTGAATCGCCAAGATGCCCATAGGGTAATATTGGAAGTTACCGAACATTCGCAGATATTAAACTACCCCGCATTTCGAGATGCGGTTCAGTCGATTCGTAAAATCGGTGCGCGACTTGCGATCGACGATGCTGGTTCCGGGTATGCTTCTTTGCAGCATGTTGTAGAGCTTGACGCGGACGTTATAAAGTTGGATCTCAACCTGATTCGGAACATACACTGTGACCGAAAGAAGCAGGCTCTTGCAGCAGCCCTTGTTTCCTATGCGCGCCACGTAAAGGCACAAGTCGTTGCAGAAGGAGTAGAGACAAAGGCGGAGTTCGATGTGCTCAAGGAGCTTAAAATAGATAAGGTACAAGGCTACTTTATTGGCAAACCCGCGGAATTGGCTTGATCGCTGAATTACTCCTAAATGTCGTCGGGCAGTGGCTCATCCGACTTCCGTCCAGGGAGTTGAGCTACCTCCCAAACTAATTGCGATTCTCTTAATTTGAATTATTCACGGCCAGGTTCAGGCATCGTTCCCCGCCGCAACACCGGACGCCCAGGCCCACTGGAAATTGTGGCCGCCCAGATGGCCGGTGACATCCACCACCTCGCCGATGAAATACAGGCTTGGCCGCTCCAGAACCGCCATGGTTTTGGAGGAAAGCTGGCGGGTGTCCACACCTCCGAGAGTGACTTCCGCGGTCCGGTAGCCTTCGGTGCCGGCGGGTTTGATGGACCACCGATTCAGAATATCCGCTACCTGTTCGATATCGCCGTTCTTGTAACCCTGCAAGGGGCCGGTCCAGCCCTGCAATTCGTTGAAGGCCTGGGCAAACCGTTTGGGCAGGTGCTGGGCCAGGTAGTGGCCAACCGTGGCTTGTGGCCGGGTTTTGCGCAGGTTGAGCAGATCGTCACTAATCTGGCAGGCCGGCAGAAGGTTAATGGCCAGGCTGTCGCCGGGCTCCCAGAAACTGGAGATCTGCAGCATCGCCGGGCCGCTGAGCCCGCGATGGGTTACCAGCATGGGTTCCCGGAAATGCTGGTCGTGGCATTGCACATCGACAGGGCAACTGACACCCGACAAAGGCGCGAGCTGTTCTTTCAGCTCCGGCTGCAGGGTAAAGGGCACCAGGCCTGCGCGGGTGGGCAGTATTTCCAGGCCGAACTGCTCCGCCACCCGGTAACCAAACGCTGTGGCGCCCATGGTGGGAATCGACAATCCGCCGGTGGCGATCACAAGCGATTCGCAGGTGATCTCCCCGGATCCGATGCGCAGACGGTAGCCTGCGTCGGTTTCGGTAATGCGGTCGACCGCTGTCTTCATTCTCACTTCCGCCCCTGCCCACTCGCATTCGGTCAGCAGCATACTGAGGATGTCCTTGGCGCTGTCCTTGCAAAACAGCTGGCCGGGTGCTTTTTCCTCATGCTCAATGCCATGGCGGTCCACCAGTTCCAGAAAATCCTGCGGCGTATAGCGCTTGAGCGCGGAAATGCAGTAGTGAGGGTTGTCCGACAGGAAGTTGGCGGGCGTGCTGTTCAGGTTGGTGAAGTTGCAGCGCCCGCCGCCGGACATCAGGATTTTCTTGCCCGGCTTGTTGGCGTGGTCCAGCACCAGCACACGGCGACCCCGGTATCCCGCGGTGGCGGCACACATCAGACCTGCGGCGCCGGCGCCGATGATGATTACGTCGTACTGTGATGTGGAACCTGCCGCCATACTGCCCGCCAATCGAAGGAAAGGGCGGGCAGTATACCAGTCTCAAGGCAGGTGGACGGAGCCTTCCAAATAGAAGGCCGCCTGGCCGGCGATGTCTACGCGGTCGCCTTTCAGCTCGCAGCGCAGCACACCGCCCCGGGCTGAAACCTGACGGGCCTCGAGCCGATTCTTTCCGAGTTTTTCAGCCCAGTAGGGCACCAGCACGCTGTGGATGGAGCCTGTGACTGGGTCTTCATCAATGCCTGCTCCGGGGGCAAAGTAACGGCTGACGAAATCGCAGTCTGTGCCTGGCGCGGTGATAATCAGACCCTGATTGCCCAGCTGTTTCAGTTTCCGGATATCCGGTTGGGCAGCCTGAACCGCGGTTTCATCGTCCAGAACCACCATGTAATTGGTGTCGTTCGGAACATAAAACGCGGTTTCCGGTGCGCTTTCCAGAGCTTCCCGAATCAATGCCGGCGTTGGCTGTTTCTCGAAGGCCAGATTCGGGAAATCCAGCACCAGCCAGCCATCGTTGGCTTTCTTCACGGAGAGAGGGCCGCTCTTGGAGCGAAAACGGATCTGTTCCCGATCCCAGCCGAGCTTGTTGAAAATAACCCAGCCACTGGCCAGGGTGGCGTGGCCACACAGAGGTACCTCAATGCCCGGGGTAAACCAGCGGATGTGGAAATCGGCCTCATCCTCTTCCGGCAGGCGCACGAAAAAGGCGGTTTCAGAGAGGTTGTTCTCCATTGCAAGCGAGAGCATGACGTTATCGGATAACCATTGCTCCAGCGGCATGACCGCCGCCGGGTTGCCACCGAAAATCTCACTGGTAAAGGCATCGACCTGATAGATGGGATACGTCATGGCGTGTTCTCCTGATGATGTTGTTAAGACTGAGCAGAAAGGGCTTTCTGATTCTGTCCTCATTGTAGGGAATGAAATGACTGCCATAACAGATTCAGATAATCTGTTTTTGAACCGGTACAGAGTGGGTTTGACGATATCTGTCCCGGTCATATTGGAAGCTATCTGTACTGCACAGATAAGCTCCGGGTCTGGTGCAATAGATCAGTGACTTCCGATGGGCCCGTAGACGAGGGACTGGTAATGGGCATTCTCTACAATCAGGTAGCGGATCAGCTTCAGGTGCTGATTCATGAAGGTGTGTACCGGGACGGCGACCGGCTTCCGGGCGTGCGTGTGCTCAGCCGACAGTTTGGGGTGAGCATTTCGACCATCCTGCAGGCACACCAGACCCTGGAGGCTCGGGGCTTTCTGCAGGCCCGGGAGCGTAGTGGCTACTTCGTGCGCCTGCCGGCGGTGGATGCACCCGAGCCGGTGATGCGCCGGCACCGGAGCCGCCCGGTACCTGTCAGTGCCCGTGAGATGACCCTGGATCTGTGTGCTGACGAGCAGAAGCGCATGGTGCCTCTGGCTACCGCCATTCCCCACCCGGATTACCTGCCACTCCGGCAGATCCAGCAGAGCACCCTCTGGGCTGCGCGCAGAGGACTGGAAACCCTGGATTACGCCTTTCCCGGGAAGGAATCGTTTCGGCGGCAGATCGCCCAGCGAATGGCGACACTCGGGGTGCCGGTAACACCGGATGATGTCCTGGCCACCAATGGTGCCCAGGAGGCCATTATTCTGGCGCTCCGGGCGGTTACCCAGCCTGGCGATATCGTTGCGGTGGAGTCCCCATCGTTTCCGGGCATTCTTCAGGCCCTTGAGGTTGTCGGGCTGAAGGTTATTGAAATTCCCACGCATCCCTCCGAGGGGTTGAGTCTTGAAGGATTACAGCTAGCTCTGGAGCAATGGCCCCTGAAGGCTTGCGTAGTGGTGACCAATCACAGCAACCCCATGGGCGCGAGGATGTCGGACGAGCGCAAGAAGCAGTTAGTCTCCATGCTGGCGGCTGCCGCAGTGCCGCTGATCGAGGACGATATCTACGGGGATCTACACCACTCCGGGGACCGGCCTCGACCAGCCAAGGCGTTTGATCGAACCGACAATGTGATTTACTGCAGCTCCTTTTCGAAAACCATTTCGCCCGGCCTGCGCCTTGGCTGGATGGTGCCCGGGCGCTACATGGCCAGTGCCCGGCAGCACAAGTATTTTGTGAACCTTGCTACGTCCTCCATTCCCCAGATGGCAGTGGCGCATTTTCTGGAGCAGGGCGGCTATGATCGTTATCTGCGATCAGCACGACAGCACTATCGTAAGTGTACCGAGCGGATGCGGACGGCAGTGGCAAGGGCTTTTCCAGAGGGTACAGCCGTGAGTCGTCCCCAGGGTGGATTTGTGCTCTGGGTTCAGTTGCCGGATGGTGTTTCCGGAGCGGAGGTCTACCAGCGAGCCAGGGCTGAAAATATCAACGTTGCGCCGGGGCTGATGTTTTCCACCGCCAACAAATACGAGAATTGCCTGCGGCTGAACAGCGCCAACCCCTGGAGTGAGCGTATTGAGCAGGCGGTTGGCAGGCTTGGTGTGCTGGCTCACGATGTGCTGGCCGCGGCGCGGTAGGACAATTCAGCGCTTTTCGCCGCGCAGGTCCTTTGGGTCGAGCAGCCCGGCGGCAATAGCTGTGCCGGTGACATCCGGCAGGCGATCTGCACCGAGGCGCTTCATCACTCGCGCCCGGTAGAGATCAATAGTCTTTACACTGACATCCAGCTGGTCGGCGATTTCCCGGCTGGTGTAGCCTTTGGCCAGCGGCAGAAAAACGTCCCGCTCCCTTCGGGTGAGGGTGGCCAGCAGCGCCTCGGTTGCTTCGTCGCCCTGCGCCTGTGCGCCAGATTGCCGATGTTCCTGAAGGGCCTGTTGTACGCTGTCCAGCAGCAGCTGTTCATTGAAAGGCTTCTCGATAAAATCAAAGGCGCCCGATTTGAACGCCCTGACTACAATGGGCACGTCGGCATGGCCGGAAACGAAGATGATCGGCAGTTCCAGCCCCCGTTTCTGTAGCTCCTCCTGAACGTTCAGGCCACCGAGACCGGGCATCCGGACATCCAGAACCACGCAACCGGCTTTCTTGTTGCCTACAGCGTCCAGAAATTTTCGACCGTCGCTGTAGGCCTCGACCTTCAGGCCAACGGATTCCAGCAGCCACTGGGTGGATTCCAGCATGCCGGCGTCGTCGTCAACAACGTAGACGGTGGTGGCTTCCGGGGCAGAGTGATTACTCATCAGGCTGGATCTCCGTGGTTGTGATTCTGTTCTTGTGGCTCTGACTGGCCGGGAACCGGCAGATCAGGGACAGGCCTCCAGTTGCTGCCGGGCGGGCATCCAGGAAGCCTCCGAATCCCTCAATGATCGAGCGGCTCATGGACAGCCCAAGGCCCAGCCCCTGGGGCTTGCTGGTGTAAAACGGCTGAAACATCTGGCGGATGCCTTGCTCATCGAGGCCCGGCCCCTCATCGGTGACTTCAATCAGGGTTTCATTCTGATCGTTGACGCAGGTGGTTATGACGATCTGCGAAGGCGAGCCCGGCTTTCGTTCGCCACGGGCTTCGACCGTGGCTTCAATACCGTTGCGGATCAGATTGATCAGCACCTGTTCCAGCAGCACCGGATCGGCGGTGATTACCGGGGCGCAGCAGGCCAGTTTCTCGCGGATCTGCACGTTGTTCTTTTCGGCTTCCCACTGGCACAGGCGGGCGACGTTCCCGACGACATCGTTCAGGGCAAGCGGCGCGGTGCGCTTCTGGCCCTTGCGCAAAAAGGCTCGCAGGCGCTTGATCACTTCCGATGCGCGGTTGGCATGGTGGACAATCTTCTGCAGGCCGTCGTCCACGCGATCCAGGCATTCGGGGTTGGTTCGGGCGCTTTTAAGGTAACGCTGACTGGCGCAGGCGAAGTTCACGATGGTGGCCAGGGGCTGGTTCATCTCATGGGCAATGCTGGAGGCCAGCTCCCCGAGGGTGGCGAGCCTGGCGGTATGGGCGAGTTCGTCGGCCAGTCGGCGGTTGTTTTCTTCGGATTCCACCCGGGCGGTAATATCCCGGGAGACGCTGATTACCTCGATGACGGCGCCGGTGTAGGTTTCCCGGATGGCCCGGCTGGCGATTTCGAACCAGCGTCTGGTGCCATCCCGATGAATGATTTCCAGGGTCATGGTGGCGTAGCCGTCGTCCCGGAGTAAGTTGCGGGTTTCGGCCAGTTGCTGGGCCACATTGTTGCCCCGGAAGACCTCCTCGAGCGGTTTGCCCCGAAGCTCTTCCGGCCAGTAACCCAACAACCGCCAGGAAGCGGGTGTGGCATCGATAAAGCGTCCGTCCGGGGCGTGGCGGGAAATGAGATCGGTGGTGTTTTCGGTGATCAGCCGGTAAAGGCGGTTGGATCGGGTTGCCTCTTCCTGGGTAAGGACATCTTCCGTGGCGTCTCTTGCCCGCGCCAGAACCCGGGCTGTTCCGGAGTCGGGAATGAAGGTCCACATGAGGATGGTTCCGGGAATCCGGGCTTCCACATTTTCAATGGCCCGACCCTGTTCAAGGGAGGATTTGGCCAGTGCCTGAATGTTGATTGGCAGGAGCCTGGAGGGCGAAGCCAGACCGGCAACCTGGCACAGATCCCGGCTCGCCCGGTTCCCCTTGAGGACGGCGCCCGCCGCATCCAGGAGCAATCCGGGTTGCGGGTCGGCGTCGTGCAAACTAAATACACTGGGAGGGGAAGAATCGTTCATGGCTCATAGAATATAGTATTATCACTATAATACATTGGTGTAATTTCTAGTATTTATTATATCAAATACTATTTTGCTAACCCGAAGTATAGCTAGTTTAGCGATATTCCTGAATACGCCATAAGAACAACAGCACTCAAGAGGACCACACAATGACCTCGATATTTGACCAGGGCCTAGCGCCCGTTGATGCCAACTACGCCGTTCAATCCCCCATCGATTTTATCGAACGCACCGCTACTGTTTACCCGGAGTATCCCGCGGTTATTCACGGGGCGATCCGTTACAACTGGGCGCAGACCTATGATCGCTGCCGGCGCCTGGCGTCTGCCCTGAAAGGCCGCGGTATCGGCCCTGGTGATACCGTTGCGGTGATGCTGCCAAATATTCCGGCGATGGTGGAATCCCACTTCGGGGTGCCCATGATCGGTGCGGTGCTTAATACCCTGAACGTGCGCCTGGACGCCGAGGCGATTGCCTTCATGCTGGAGCACGGTGAGGCCAGGGTGGTCATTGCAGACCGTGAGTTCGGTGAAGTTATCAGGGACGCCGTGAGCCGGCTGGACACCAGGCCCCTGGTGATAGATGTGGACGATCCCGAGTATGGCGAGGGTGTTCAGGTCAGCGATCTCGATTACGAGGCCTTCCTGCAGGAAGGGGATCCGGCGTTCCAGTGGAGCTTTCCGGAGAACGAGTGGGATGCGATTTCCCTGAACTACACCTCAGGCACTACCGGCAACCCGAAAGGTGTGGTCTATCACCATCGCGGTGCTTACCTGAATGCCATTGGTAACCAGGCCGTGTGGTCCATGGACATGCACCCGGTGTACCTCTGGACCCTGCCGATGTTCCACTGCAACGGCTGGTGTTTCCCCTGGACCATCACCGCCATGGCCGGTACCCACGTGTGCCTGCGCCGGGTTGATCCGGAAAAGATTCTGCAGCTGATCCGCGATCACCAGGTCACCCACATGTGTGGTGCGCCGATTGTGCTCAATGCCCTGCTGAACGTGCCGGAATCCGCCAAGGCGGGGATCGATCACGAAGTGAAGTCCATGACCGCCGGCGCGGCGCCCCCCGCCCAGGTGATCGGGGCCATCGAGGAGATGGGCATTCAGGTGACTCACGTCTACGGCCTGACCGAAGTCTACGGCCCGGTGACCGTCTGTGCCTGGAAATCCGAATGGGATAAACTGCCCCTGCACGACCGTGCCCGGAAAAAGGCCCGCCAGGGCGTTCGTTACCATACCCTGGCCGGTACCTTGGTTGGCGACCCGAACTCCATGGAGCCGGTGCCCAAAGACGGCAAGACCATCGGTGAAATCTTCCTGCGCGGCAACACCGTGATGAAAGGTTACCTGAAGAACCCGAAGGCCACCGAAGAGGCGTTCCGCGGTGGCTGGTTCCACACCGGTGATCTGGCGGTGTGGCACGAAGACGGCTACATGGAGATCAAGGACCGGCTCAAGGACATCATCATCTCCGGTGGCGAGAACATTTCCACCATTGAGGTGGAAGATACCCTCTACCGGCACCCGGCCGTTCTGGAGGCTGCCGTGGTCGCCCGGCCAGACGAGAAGTGGGGTGAAACCCCCTGCGCCTTTATTACCCTCAAGCCGGAGGCCGGACAAGTGAGTGAGGAAGACATCATCAGCTTCTGTCGCGAGCATCTGGCCCGGTTCAAGGTGCCCAAAACCATCGTCTTCTCGGAGCTGCCCAAGACGTCCACCGGCAAGATCCAGAAGTTCGTGCTGAGGGACCAGGCCAAAGAACTGGACTGAGCCCCTTAACGGCTGCGCCGGCCCGGCGCAGCCGATGTTAACCAGAAAAACAACGCTGTCAGGCACACGCACCGCGTGAGCCCGGAGACCTTTTTATGCAAATGTTTCATCGGAAGAACGGGGAAGAGCAGCCATACTGGCCTGCGGGTCCCTTTAAGGTTCGTCTGCCGTTCGTCCACTATCGGTGGGAATTCGCGGAGATGGTGCAGGCCCTGATCATGTTCGTGGTCAGCCTGGCCATGATCCCCCTGCTGGAGAAATACCTGGGTGTTCCCTACGACGTCGCTCTGGCTTACGTGGTGGTTTGTGGGATCGGCTTTATGCTCCCGGCGCTGCTGGGAGTGCCGCTGGTGCCTGGCTGGATAACGCCGGGTATTCCCGTGGTGCTTCTGTTCTTGAGTGATTACGAACCCGGGCCGGAGGCCATTCAGGCGCTGTTTGCCCTGCAGTTCCTGGTGTTCATTATTTTTCTGGTCCTCGGTGTTACCCGCCTCGGCAGCAAGCTGGTGGAACTGATTCCCCGGTCTATGAAAGGCGGGATCATCATCGGCGCCGGTATTGCGGCCCTGATGGGTGAAATCGAAGCCGGCGGTCGCCTGGCCAACACACCGATCTCCCTGATCATCGGTGGCTTGGTCTCCCTGTACCTGATGTTTTCGGTGTCCTTCAAAGGCTTTGTTGAAAGCAATTCCATTGCCCGCAAGATCGCCAACTACGGCATGGTCCCGGGCATGGTGGTGGCTATCCTAGTGGGGTTTGCCACGGGCGAATACGCCGTGCCCAATGTGGAGTGGGGTATTACCAGACCGGCGTTCGGCGAGCTCTGGAACTATCTGCCGTTTACCGTTGGCTTCCCGGACAGCAGCGTATTCCTCTACGCCGTCCCGACCGCTGTGATCGCGTATGTCATTGCCTTCGGCGATATCGTTGTTGGCCAGTCACTGATGAGCCGTGTGGATCACCTGCGCAAAGACGAAGACATTGATAACAGCATTGACCGCGTGCACCTGGTAACCGCACTCCGGAACGGTGGTCATGCCTTTTTTGCTCCGTATCCCGGTCTGGCCGGTCCGATCTGGACGGCGGTTACCGCCACCATGGCCGAGCGCTACAAATACGGTCGCAATGCCATGGATTCCATCTACAGCGGCGGCGGTACTTTCTGGATTACCGGCTTTATTGCGCTGTTTATTCTGCCCCTGGTGAGCTTTTTCCAGCCGGTGTTGCCGATTGCCCTGTCGCTGACCCTGCTTCTTACTGGTTATATCTGTTTGATGGTCGGCCTGGAGCAACTGGAGAACAACACTGAGCGGGGAATTGCCGGCACCATGGGCGTAGTTCTGGCGGTCTATGGCGCAGGCTGGGGCCTGGCCACCGGCGCCGTCCTTTACTTTCTGATTGAACGTACCAAATTGCTTGGCTTTGCAGCGGACCCGGAAGCGCCGGGTGTGAAAGCCGCAGAAGAGCACTAAACCTGCGCCTTCCGGCCCTGCACTGGAAAGCGCTGACCCCCTGTGTGTCCTTGGGAGGCCTCGTGCCTCCTTTTTTTCGCTCTGAGCTCTGTTTTGACAGAATGTCATTTCGTGACAATATGTCCGATTTTTCCCCTGGCTCCCTTCCTTCCCTCAGGTTTTCAGGTTTAAACTGCCTTGACTGATGATTTTTTGTCCGCTGTTCATTACTGATAGCAACATTACAAAAACAGGAGGCAGTTATGACCATCAGCTCCACGCCCGAGGGTGTGTCCGTTGAGCCGAGGCATCTGCGGTTTGATGTCAGTGAAGACCTGAAAACGCTCTGGCACGGCAATGATGCCTTCCGGACTGCTTTCTTCAATGCCCTTTCACTCCAGTTTCCCGATGGTGAGCAACAGTTCATCAATGCTGTACGGCTCTACCGGGACAGAATCGAAGACCCGAAGCTGCAGGCCGAGATTCGTGGCTTTATCGGGCAGGAGGCCCTCCACAGCCGTGAGCACAAGCACTACAATGAGGCGTTGAGGGCGCGGGGCTACGATATCGATGCCATTGACCGGCGTTTCGGGAAGCATATGGAGTGGGTGGGCCAGCTTCCGCCTAGCCGGCAGCTGGCGGGAACCTGCGGTGCCGAGCATTACACCGCTGTACTGGCGAACGCCATCCTGAGCCATCCGGAATGGATGGAGGGTGCCACCCCGGCCATGGCGAAACTGTGGCGCTGGCATGCAATAGAGGAAACCGAGCACAAATCCGTTGCCTTTGACGTTTACCGGGCGTGCGTGGGTAATGAGCGTCTGCGCCGCGTGGTCTTCCTGTTTGTTACCTGGAACTTCTTCAAGTACACCTTCCTCAATACCTGCAGCCTGCTGAAAACCGATGGCAAGCTCTGGAGCCTGCGTACTTGGCTAGGCGGTTTTAATTTCCTGTGGGGAAAACCCGGGGTTCTTCGCAAGTGCCTGCCGGAATTTCTGGCCTATTTCCGCAAGGGGTTTCATCCCTGGCAGCAGGACAACCGGGAGCTTCTGGAGCAAAATCTCAAGGAACTGGAAGTGATATCCCCTGCCGGGTAAGCCGGGATTGCTGAAATTCCAGCCAGGTTATGTAAGACTGAGCGGCATAAAGAATAACGACAATAAAGGGCGCTTCCGGTCGAGGAGCGGCCCGGAGCTGGAGGCCCGCCATGCGAGTTGGTTTGATCGTTGATTCTGCGTGTGATTTACCTTATGAGTTCAGCCGCAAGCACGATTTGTTCATCCTTCCCGTTACCGCTGTGATCGACGGCCAAACCTACATAGACGAGCATGACCCGGTCCGGACCCAGGAGTTCTACCAGAGTGGCCTGCTGCAGAAGGGGCACCAGGCGGAAACCCGGGCGTTCACCGCCGGGCAGATCCACGATCTGTTCATGGAGAAGATCGTTACCCAGTTTGATGTGGCCATCTGCGAGACGGTCACAAAAACCCGAAGCCTGATTTTCCAGAATGCCACCGAGGCCATGAACGGTGTCCTGGCCCATTATGAAGGTGCGCGGGAAGCCGCGGGCCGCAAGGGCCGGTTTTTCATGCGGGTGATCGACAGCAAACAGATTTTTGCCGGCCAGGGTTTGCTGGCGGCGCATACGCTGAAGCTGATCGACCAGAAGATGTCCAAGAATGCCCTGCGCCATGAGGTGGAAACCTTCACCGACAAGATCTACACCTGCGTGATTCCCCGGGATCTGCACTACATCCGTGAACGGGCCAGGCGCCGAGGTGATAAGAGCGTGTCGGCACTGGTTGCCTTCCTGGGCAAGGCATTGAACATCACGCCGGTGATCTTCGGGCAGGGCGCCGGGGGGCAGCCGGTAGCGAAGACCCGCAGCTTCGATGCGGCGGTGGAAAAGGTGATGAACTATGCGGCCGCTAGGGTGGAAGCGGGCCTGCTGACGCCCTACGTAAGCCTGTCCTGTGGCCTGACCTGGACCGAGATCGAGGATCTTCCCGGCCTCAATCGCTTGCGGGACGCGTGTGAGCACAACGGTGTGGAACTGTTGCTCTCACAAATGGGTATAACCAGCAGTATCTATGTTGGCCCCGGCAGCCTTTGCCTGGCGCTGGCCGCGGAGCCCCACAGCTTCAACGATTTCCAGTAATCAGCCTGCTATGAGCTGCGGCCGGCTATGACTGGCCCGGCCGCAGCCTCCCCCTTGTAGTTTTGGCAAACCGGTCAGCCGGGACTCCGTGTTAGCCTTTGTGCAGTGTGTTTCATTCCAACAACAGGACATCAGACGCCATGACCGAAGGCAAAACGGATCTCGCCACCGAGCTGCTGGAACAGCATGTGAAGCATGAGCTGGCATCACTGAAGGGCGCCAGGCTACACAGGTTTCTGGAGCAGGAACTGGATGAGCTCTGGAATTATGCCGGTGAGATAACCCTGAACCGCCTCACCTCGGAAGAGCAGGTGATGGGCGTGATTCAGCGCATTGTGATGGATATGGAGCTGGATGCGGGGATTCCCGAGCTGGCGGCCGAAATGGCCACCGAGGTGCTCAATGCCGGGGTGCAGTCCAGGACAACCCTGGGCGAGATTATTACCCGTGAGCAGGCCACCGGCTTCCTGGAACAGGCACTGGAGCTGAAGCACCAGCGGGAGCGGGTGATCAGTGAGATCATGGCTCATCCGGTGTATCAGGAGATGGTGTCCAATGTGGTGTATCACGGCCTGGTGAACTATCTGTACGAGGACAACCTGATCACCAAATCCGTACCGGGTGTCGGTTCGATGATGAAGTTCGGCAGGCGCATGGCCAACAGAGCGGTGCCGGGCCTGGATGAAACCTTCGAGCGGCGGCTCAAAATCTGGCTATCCGACAGCCTGCCGGGCCTGATCAGCCGCAGTGAGCAGTTCCTGCACCGGGCGCTGTCTGATGACGAGTTGCGGGACAGCGTGATGGCCGCCTGGGTGTCACTGGAGGACCGCACGATAGAGGAACTGCGTGAAGGTCTGGGGGAGGTCGAACTGCAGGAATTTGTGGTGCTCGGGTATGAGTTCTGGCTGCAGTTCCGCAAGACCGGGTACTTTGAAGGCTGTGCCTGGGCCGTGGTTTCCCACCTGTTTGTGAAGTACGGCGAGCATCCGATCACCGACCTGCTCAGGGACATGGGCGTCACCCGGGAAGTGGTGAAGGCGGAAGTTGATGCCTACGCAATTCCGGTTATAGACGTTTTACGGGAAGAGGGTTATGTTGAGGCCCTGGTTCGCCGGCGGCTCACGCCTTTTTACAAGTCTGCCGCGGCGCGCAAGATTCTCCAGCAGGAGGCCTGATTATTCCAGCCTCCGTGGACCGTTCTGGGAGGCGTGGTTTTGTTCTCGGACCTGTTCTGGGCCTATCTGGTTGCCATCACATTGCTCACCATGACGCCGGGTGTGGATACGCTGCTGGTGATGCGTAATGCCGGCCGCGGTGGCTTGAGGGATGGCTGTGTGACCAGCGTGGGCATCTCTGGTGGCCTGTTCATCCACGCGACTCTCTCGGCCCTGGGTATTTCCCTCCTGCTGGTAGAAACCGCCTGGGCATTTTCGGCGTTGAAGTGGGCTGGTGCCTGCTATCTGGTGTGGCTGGGAATCGGCTCGTTGCGTCTGGCCCTGAGGCGAGGGGGAGAGCCTTCGGTGCAAGCCGTGACGGTGGCGCGCCGGAGTGTCCCCCTGGTGACTTCTTTCCGGGAAGGCTTGTTGTCCAACGTGCTGAATCCGAAAACCGCGCTGTTCTATATGGCGTTGTTGCCACAGTTTGTTGACCCTGCCGGTAACGCCTTTCAGCAATCCCTGATGCTGGCTGGGGTCCATTTCCTGCTGGCGATGCTCTGGCAGTGTGGCCTGGCCTGGGTGGTGGTGAGTTTTCGGAGCCTGGGCGCGAATGCGCGGCTGAAGCGAGTGCTGAACGGGCTCACTGGCGGATTCTTTGTGGCCATGGGGGCGAAGCTGGCAAGCACCTGAGGCTTCCGGACACTGGGCAGGCAAAGAAAAAGGGAAGCCTCGGCTTCCCTTTACATTTAGTTACATTCAGTTCCGGTAAATCACTTCTCCAGATACTGGAGCTTGTTCGGCTTGCCATCCCATTCTTCGGCATCGGGCAGCGGATCTTTTTTCTCGGTGATGTTCGGCCATTTGGCGGCCAGATCGGCGTTAATCTCCACAAACTGGACCTGATCGGCAGGCAGCTCGTCTTCCGAGAAAATGGCTTCGGCCGGGCACTCAGGCTCGCACAGGGCGCAGTCGATACATTCATCCGGGTCGATTACCAGAAAGTTGGGGCCTTCGTAGAAGCAGTCTACCGGGCAGACTTCCACGCAGTCTGTATATTTACACTTGATGCAGTTATCAGTAACGATAAACGCCATAGTCAGATCCCTGGTCCAGTGGTCGGTCAGTCTCATCAGGAGCGCCGTCGTGGGCGCCACCGTTATGTTTTAGTGCGCGATATTGTAGGGAGCGACCCGCATAGCCGCAAGCGTTGGGCTGCTATAACCTTATTACACAGATCAATTTTCCGCTATTTCTTCATCAGGGCCTTCAGCTCGTACAGCCGATTCATGGCATCCCGGGGAGTCAGGCCGTCCAGGTCCAGCTCTTTGAGCGCTTCTTCCACGGCGCTCGGCTCAAGACTCGCGAACATATCGCCCTGGTAAGCCGGCTCACTCACATGCTTTGGAACGTTGCCGTGTGGTGCTTCACTCTGCTTATCATGAGCAGCGCCCGCCGGTGCCGCAGGCGTTGCGCTGCCCTCAAGGTGAGAAAGCTGAGTTTTGGCGTTGCGGATCACATCCTGGGGCACGCCGGCCAGCTTGGCCACCTGAAGCCCGTAGCTCTGGCTGGCCGGGCCATCATGAACGTTGTGCAGGAACACGATGCTGTCGTCGTGCTCTGTGGCCGTAAGGTGCACGTTCACCGCGTGTTGCAGCTCATCCGCCAGTTGCGTAAGCTCGAAATAATGGGTGGCAAACAGGGTGTAGCAACGGATTTCCCGGGCCAGGTGCTCCGCGGTGGCCCAGGCCAGCGACAGGCCATCAAAGGTACTGGTGCCACGGCCAACCTCGTCCATCAGTACCAGGCTGTGTTCGGTAGCATTGTGCAGGATATTGGCGGTTTCGGTCATTTCCACCATGAAGGTGGAGCGGCCACCGGCGATGTCGTCTGAGGAGCCCATCCGGGTGAAGATCCGGTCTACCGGGCCGATTACCGCGCGGTTGGCGGGCACGAAGCTGCCGGTATAGGCGAGCAGGGCAATCAGCGCAGCCTGGCGCATGTAGGTGGACTTGCCGCCCATGTTCGGGCCGGTGATCACCAGCATGCGTCGCTGGGTGTCCATCAGCAGATCGTTGGGTACGAAAGGTTCATCCAGTAATTGCTCGACTACCGGGTGGCGGCCTTCCTCAATGTCAAAGCCTGGCGCTTCACTGAATTCCGGCGCTGAAAAACGAAGTGAGGTGGCCCGCTCCGCAAAATTGCTCAGCACATCCAGCTCAGCCAGGGCCTGCGCCGCATCCTGTAGCGGCGCCAGTTGACCGGCTACGGTTTCCAGCACGTCATCGTACAGCCCTTTCTCCCTGGCCAGGGCACGGCTCTTGGCACTCAGGGCCTTGTCTTCGAATTCTTTCAGTTCCGGGGTGATGAAGCGTTCGGCATTCTTCAGGGTCTGCCGGCGGATATAATCTACCGGGGCCTGATCGGACTGGGCCCGGCTGATCTCGATGTAATAGCCGTGAACCCGGTTGTAGCCCACCTTCAGGGTGCTGATTCCGGTGCGTTCCCGCTCCCGGGTTTCCACATCCAGCAGGTACTGGCCGGCGTTCTCGCTGATGTTGCGCAGTTCGTCCAGTTCCTCGTCGAAGCCTTCCTGGATGACGCCGCCCTCCCGGATAACCACGGGCGGGTTATCAATGATGGCCCGTTCCAGGAGATCCGCCAGTTCGGGGTATTCGCCGATGATGGTGGCGAGTCTGACGATGTGGTGTGAGTTCACCGGTTTCAGCGTCTCCTGAAGATCCGGCAATGCCTGGAAGGCATCCCGCAGGCGGGCGAGGTCGCGCGGGCGCGCAGATCGCAGGGCTACCCGGGCCAGTACCCGCTCAATATCGCCAACGGCTTTCAGCAGATCGTGCACCGGCTCGTAATGAAACCCGTCGAGGAGTGCGGACACCGCCTGTTGGCGCTGGCGGACAATCTCCACATCCCGCAGCGGCCGGTTCAGCCAGCGCCGAAGCTCCCGCCCGCCCATGGAGGTTGCGGTGCGATCCATCACCCAGGCCAGGGTGTACTGATGGCCGCCCATCAGGTTGGTGTCGATCTCCAGATTGCGGCGGCTGGCGGCATCCATTATGACGGCTTCATCCCGTCGTTCGCGGGTAAGCTTGCGAATATGGGGCAGGGCGGTGCGCTGGGTTTCCCTGGCATACTGCAGCAGACAGCCGGCGGCACAAACCGCGAGATTCAGGTCCTCACAGCCGAAACCGGTCAGGTCCCGCACCTGCAGCTGCTGAGTGATCACCCGGCGGGCGGTGTCCAGTTCGAACAGCCAGGGTCCCTGGCGCCGGATTCCGGTAAAGCCTTCCAGTATTTCCTGATAGGGGAAGTCCTCGCTGATCAGGATTTCCGCCGGTCGCAGCCGCTGGAGTTCTCCTTGCAGGGCTTCCAGGTTCTCCAGCTCAGACACGGCAAAACGACCGCTGGAAATGTCCAGAGAGGCAAAACCAAACTGTTCCCGGTGGTTATAGATGGCCACCAGCAGGTTGTCCCGGCGGTCTTCGAGGTAGGCATCGTCACTCAGGGTGCCCGGTGTAACGATCCTTACCACCTGTCGGTCGACCGGTCCCTTGCTGGTGGCCGGGTCGCCAATCTGTTCGCAGATGGCGATGGATTGACCTGCCCGGACCAGGCGGGCAATGTAGCCTTCAGACGAGTGATAAGGAATGCCCGCCATGGGGATCGGGTTGCCCCCGGACTGGCCCCGGGCGGTCAGGGTAATGTCCATCAGCTCGGCCGCTTTCTTGGCGTCTTCGTAGAAGAGCTCGTAGAAATCCCCCATGCGGTAGAACACCAGTTCATTGGGGTGCTGACCCTTGATCTTCAGGTATTGCTGCATCATTGGGGTGTGCTTGGAAAGATCGGTCTGAGCTGCTGACATGGACGGGTCCGGATTGCCTTGCTTTGGATGAAGGCGTGAATTGTAAGAAAATAACGGCCGTGATGAAACGAAGGAGGTCATTATGCTGGCCAGCGATCACGAATTGGAAGAGGCGGGTAACCGCCTCGGTGAACGGCTGCTGGAACTGGAGCGTACTGTTGCAACAGCCGAAAGCTGCACGGGTGGCTGGGTTACCAAGGTGCTGACCGACCGGGCTGGTTCCTCGGCCTATGTGCTGGGTGGTCTGGTAACCTACAGCAACGACGCCAAGCAGGCCCTGCTGGGGGTAACCCGGAAGTCACTGGATGAACACGGTGCGGTCAGCGAACCGGTTGTGCGGGAGATGGTTGCCGGTGCCCTGGCGGCCACTGGCGCAGGTGTGGCTGTTGCCATCAGTGGCGTGGCTGGCCCCGGAGGGGGAGGCGAGGAAAAGCCCGTTGGTACCGTCTGGTTTGCCTGGGGCAGTACCCCGGCTGACACTGTAGCGGTGGTCAGGCACTTTGAGGGGGACCGGGACCAGGTCAGGCGACAGGCGGTTCTCTTTGCCCTTCAGGGGGTTAACGGGTTTGTGGATGAGCACTGACGGCTTTCACATCAAGAGGGGTTGGTCTCCTTTGCCGGTTATGTTTTAATACTGTTCAAATATACAGGGAATTGGCTGGTTACACTGTACGGATTCCCGATTCACTATTACGCTGCCGGAGTCCTCACGGCTCCGGTGGCCAGGGCGACAGAGGGTTTTGCACTGATGGAAGACAACCGCAAGAAAGCATTGAGCGCAGCACTTGGCCAGATTGAGCGCCAGTTCGGCAAGGGCGCCGTGATGAAAATGGGCGACCAGCCCCGTGAAGCCATTCCTGCGGTCTCCACGGGCTCCCTTGGGCTGGATGTTGCCCTGGGTATTGGCGGCCTGCCTTACGGTCGTATCTGTGAGATTTACGGTCCGGAAAGTTCCGGTAAAACCACATTGACCCTGCAGGTGATTGCCGAGGCCCAAAAGGCCGGTAAAACCTGTGCCTTCGTGGATGCTGAGCATGCCCTGGACCCGATCTACGCCGAAAAGCTGGGTGTCAACGTAAACGAGCTGCTGGTGTCCCAGCCGGATACCGGTGAACAGGCGCTGGAAATCTGCGATATGCTGGTTCGCTCCAACGCGGTAGACGTGATCATCGTCGACTCCGTTGCCGCCCTGACGCCGAAAGCGGAAATCGAAGGTGAAATGGGCGATAGCCACGTCGGCCTTCAGGCACGGCTGATGTCCCAGGCGCTGCGTAAACTGACAGGTAACGTCAAGCATGCCAACTGTCTGTTGATCTTCATCAACCAGATCCGTATGAAAATCGGTGTTATGTTCGGCAGCCCCGAAACCACCACCGGCGGCAACGCCCTGAAGTTTTACTCCTCCGTGCGTCTGGATATCCGCCGCATTGGCTCGGTAAAAGACGGCGATGAAGTGGTAGGCAATGAGACCCGGGTGAAAGTGGTCAAGAACAAGGTGTCACCGCCGTTCAAGCAGGCTGAATTCCAGATCATGTACGGCAAGGGCATTTACCACATGGCCGAAGTGCTCGATATGGGCGTGAAAGAAGGCTTTGTTGACAAGTCCGGCGCCTGGTATGCCTACAAGGGTGACAAGATCGGCCAGGGTAAGGCTAACGCCTGCAAGTTCCTGGAAGAAAACCTGGATATTGCCAACGAAATCGAAGCTGCGGTGCGTGATAAGCTGATGCCGAAGCCGGTCTCCAGGAAAGAAGCCGTTGAGGCACCGGCGGAAGCCAGCGGCGAATTGCTCTAAGCATCTGCGGGGGAGGTATGGATAGCAAAAAGAAACTGCTCATTGTTGCCCATGCGCCTTCCCCGAATACCCTCAAACTGAGGGAAGCTGTGGAGCAGGGTGCTTGCCATGAAGACGTCGGGAACGTTGAAGTAACAGTCCTTGCTCCCCTGGATGCCGGCCCTGAGGATGTTCTTGCCTGCGACGCGATCATCCTGGGTACCACCGAAAACCTCGGGTACATGAGCGGGGCTTTGAAGGACTTCTTTGATCGCAGCTACTACCCCTGCCTGGAGAAAACCCAGGGTTTGCCCTTTGCCTACTACATCCGGGCTGGTCACGACGGCACCGGTACCAACCGGGCGATCGAAAGTATCACTACCGGGTTGCGCTGGAAACGGATTCAGGACCCTCTGATCTGCCGGGGCGAATACCGGAATGAGTTCGAGGAACAGTGCCGGGAGCTGGGCACGTATGTGGCTGCCAGCCTGGATGCCGGGCTTGTCTGACGACGCGGAAATGGCTTAGCTGGCGAACCGGTTATAGAAGCCTTCGATTCGTGACAGGGCGTTGTCCACCGCTCGTGAATACCCTTTCTTGTCCCGGCAGTAGCTGAACTGCACGCTGATGCGATAACCGGTCTGAAACGGCTGGCAGTCCACCACCCGGGCGCATACCCTCGATTCACTGATGTACTTGCCGTCAAAATCCATGAATAGCCGGGCGCCCGGATCCACTGGCCTGGGGCACAGTATTGCCATGCCGTAGCGGTTAAGATCCAGACAGGTGGCGGGTGTGGCGGGCTTGCCACGGCTAAAAAAGCCGCGCTCCCGAAGTTGAACCTTCAGGCAGGAAGCGGGATAACGATCCTTGATTCTGCGATCTGCGGAATCACTGGTCATACGCTGGCATCCGTTGCGTGCATTGTATTTTTTGCCGGGAGATGAAGTGTAGTTCCGGAACAACTGCCTGAAAAATGAACGCTGGCAAAACTGTGAACTGACCAACAAATTCCTGCGCATTGTGCGCAACCCCAGAAATCTGCTCGCTGAACGCGACATGGCCGACTGCAGAATCTACAATGACCGGCCAATGAGTCAACCGTTACAGGACCGAACCTTGAAGTCACTGTCCCTGCACCAGCTTTACAAAGCCTGTGTTCTGAAAGATCTGCCATTCAAAACCACCAGGCAACTGGAACCTCTGGCCGAAATCGTGGGCCAGAACCGTGCCCAGGAAGCCGTGCGTTTTGCCCTGGCGATGCCCCATGGCGGTTACAACGTGTACGCCGTTGGCCGAAATGGCCTGGGCAAACGCACCATGATGCTGCGTTACCTGGAGCACCATGTGGATACCGATCAGCAGAGCCATGACTGGTGCTATGTAGCCAACTTCGAGGAGCCCCGTATTCCTAAGCTGTTGCAGCTTCCGGCGGGCAAGGGGACCCAGCTTAAGCAGGATATGGAAAAGCTGATGAGCCGCCTGGTAAAGGTGATTCCCCAGACCTTCGACAGCGACAGTTTTCTTGAGCGCTCGGAACAGCTGAAGAATGAATACGGCAAGAAACAGGAAGATGAACTGGAAAAAGTGGCTGCCCAGGCCAAACGCAAAAAAGTCAGCCTGACCGTGACCACGCCCGGCGGTTACCGATTGGTTGCCATGAATGGCGAGGAACCGCACACCGTGGAATCCTTCCAGGCGCTGACAGACGAGCAGCGTGACAAGTTTGAAGACATCATCAACAAGCTGGAGAAAAAGCTTCGGCAAGCCCTGCGCAAACTTGCTGACTGGGAACAGGAATACGCTGACAAACAGCAGGCGCTGAACCAGGAGACCCTGGAGAGTATTTCGGGCCATCAGGTTGATGAGCTGATCGAGAAGTACAAGGATCTTCCCGACGTGGTCGCCTTTTTCGAGGCGGTCCGGGCAGATCTGGTGGAGAACCTCGAGATTTTCCTGGACGATAACGAGGAGCAGGCGGCGATTGCCTACGCGTCCCTCGACAAGAAAATGCCCCGCCGATACCTGGTGAACGTGCTGGTGCACCAGAAAACCAACGAGGTTCCCATGGTGGTGGAGGACAATCCCACCTACCACAACCTGTTCGGGTACGTGGAGAACGTTACCTACAAGGGCACCGTGTTTACCGATTTCTCACTGATCCGCCCGGGCAGCCTGCATCGGGCCAACGGCGGTTACCTGTTGATGGACGCCATCAAGGTGCTGGAGCAGCCTTTCGTGTGGGACGGGCTGAAGCGTGCCCTGCGTTCGAAATCGATACAGATTAACTCCCTGGAGCGGGAGCTGACCCTTTCCGGCACCATTTCCATCGAACCGGAATCAGTCCCGCTGGATGTCAAAATTGTCCTGTTTGGTGATCGCGAAACCTGGATGCTGCTGCAGGAGTACGACTCGGAATTTGCCGAGCTGTTCCGGGTAACAGCGGATTTCGAGAACGAGATGTACCGCTCTGATGACAGTCAGTTGCTATACGCCAAGTTCATTGCCAGCCTGGTAAGCGAGAAATCACTGCTGCATTGCTCAAACAAGGCGGTCGCCCGGATTATTGAGCACAGTGCGCGCATGGCCGAGCATCAGGACCGTTTGTCTCTGCATGCGGCGGATATCGCCAATCTGCTTCGGGAATCGGATTTCTGGGCCCGGCAGGCAGGGGCGCGGCTGATCCAGGATACTCATGTGGAGCGGGCCCTGGAAAGCGCCAAATACCGCAGCAGCCGGATTCGCGACCAGTTCTACGATTCCATCCGTGATGGCTCCACACTCGTAACTACTGGTGGAACCTGCGTTGGCCAGGTGAATGCGTTGTCGGTGTTGTCCACGGGCGGGTTTGAATTCGGACTTTCCAACCGCGTGACCGCGACCTGCTATTATGGAGATGGTGCGGTGATCGATATTGAGCGCGATGTGAAGCTCGGCGGCAACCTTCACTCCAAGGGCGTGATGATCCTGAGTTCCTGGCTGGCTTCCCATTTTGCGGTTAACGATCCGATGCATCTGTCGGCCAGTCTGACCTTCGAGCAGAACTACGGTGAGGTGGATGGCGACAGTGCGTCTCTTGCGGAACTGTGCGCGCTGGTATCTTCCCTGTCCGGTATTCCGGTCCGCCAGGATCTGGCGATTACCGGATCCGTAAACCAGTTTGGTGAGGTTCAGCCCATTGGCGGTGTGAACGAGAAAGTGGAAGGCTTTTTCACAACCTGTCAGCTCAAGGGTGGGCTCTCAGGAACCCAGGGCGTGATCGTGCCAACCACGAACGTGCAGAACCTGATGCTCGATAGCGAATTGGTGCAGGCGGTGCGTGAAGGCCGGTTTGCGGTGTACGCGGTTGCCCGCGTTGAGGAAGCTATTACCCTGCTTCTGGGTAAGCCCGCGGGCAAGGCCGATGACAAAGGCAGGTACCCGAAGCAGAGTGTTTTTGGCATTATCCAGCAACGACTTGAAAAAATGCGGGAACACGAGCGGCAGGAGCATGCACGTGATGATCACAAAGACCCGTCAACCCACTGACCGGTAATCATAAGAAAACGGACAGGAGAGAACACGCCCATGACTGATACCCAGCAAACCGTATACGTCGTAGAGGACGATGAGGCAGTCCGCGATTCCCTGGAGCTGCTGCTGAAATCCGACGGCAAGCCGGTCAGGCCCTATGAGAGTGCAACTGCTTTCCTGAAGGATTATTCCGACAAAATGACGGGATGCATTGTGCTGGATATCCGTATGCCCGGCATGGACGGCATGGAGCTGCAGAAGAAGCTGAATGAAAGGCACTCCATCCTGCCGATTATTTTTGTCACCGGGCACGGTGATGTGCCCATGGCGGTTGATGCCATGAAAGAAGGGGCCGTGGACTTTATCCAGAAGCCCTACCGCGAAGAGGCGCTGCTGGAAAAAATCGAGGCGGCGCTGAAGCAGGATCTGGAGCAGCGCAAATCCCTGGATGAAAAGCAGGAGATCATCCGCCGTATCAAGAGCCTGACTCCCAGGGAGCACGAGATCATGGACCGGATGATCGCCGGCCAGGCCAACAAGGTGATTGCCATTGAGCTGGAGATCAGTCAGCGTACGGTGGAGATCCACCGCTCCCGGGTTATGCACAAGATGGGCACCCATTCCCTGGCACATCTGGTTCGTATGGCCCTGTCCGTAAAGGACCTTATCGACGCACGGTGATCCTGTCGGCATCATACGGTTACGCTTTTAACCGGCCCGAAAACTATGACTGAACCTGTCAGCGAGAACTCGGAGGTGACGGTTCTGCTCGTGGATGACAATCCGCAGAACCTCAAAGTCCTCTATGAGACCCTGAAAGACAAAGGCTACCGGCTGCTGATTGCCAATGAAGGCGAAAAGGCCCTGGACCTTGCCCACCGCCACCAGCCTGAAGTGATTCTCCTGGATATCATGATGCCGGAGATGGATGGTTATGAGGTGTGTGAGCGCCTCAAAGCCGATCCCGAGACGGCGGATTGTGCGGTGGTGTTCCTTTCCGCCCTCGATGATCTGCAGGCCAAGGTTAAAGGCTTCTCGCTCGGTGGAGCCGACTACATTTCCAAGCCATTCCAGTCCCGGGAAGTGATTGCCCGGGTGAAAACCCATGCCTCGGTTATCCGCCTTGAAAGAGAGCTGCAGGCCCGTAACCGCGAGCTCCAGAGCGACCAGGCCCGCATCCTGAATTCCATCAGCGAGGGCATTTACGGCCTTGATGAGAACGGCGTTATCGAGTTTGCCAATCCAGCGGCGACACTGATTGTCGGCTGCCCGGTGGAAGAGCTGATCGGCCGAAACTTCTTCGAAACCCATTTCGCCACGGCGGGGGACAATCCGGACGACCTGCCGGTAAAAGCCACCTGTCAGCAGGGTGTTGCCGAAAACCGGCGGGACATCCGTATACTCCGGGCTGACGGAACAGGCTTTCCGGCCGAGTATCGTTCAACCCCAAAGCGGGATGGAGGCGGGCTCCACGGCGCCGTTGTGGTGTTTCGGGACATCACTGCCGAGCTGGATAACGAGAAGGCCCTGGAAGAGGCCCGGCAACTGGTGCAGGAACAGCGGGATCAGCTGGCTCATACCTCGCGCCTGACCACCATGGGTGAAATGGCCGCGGGCGTCGCCCATGAGGTCAATCAGCCGCTGACGGCAATAACCAACTACGCCCGGGTCGCCAAGCGGATGATGGCGAAAGAATCGGCGGATATGGGTCTGCTCCAGGAGACCCTGGACAAGATCGAAGCCCAGTCCCACCGCGCCAGCGAGATCATCCGGCGAATCCGGCGGTTCATGAAGAAGCCGGCAACCGGCAAGGAAGTGCTATCGGTATCCGCGCTGCTGGAGGACACCCGGCAGTTTGCCGAGGTGGATATGCGCAATAACAAGGGTGCCATAAAGGTTTCGGTGCCAGGGGATATGCCAGATGTCCTGGCTGACCCCGTTCAGGTGCAACAGGTTGCTCTGAACCTGATCCGGAATGCCCTGGAAGCGACCAGCTGCGTGGATTCAACGGCGCCTGTTGAGGTATCAGCCAGCCTTCAGGGTGACAGCTGTGTGCGAATCCAGGTGCGCGACCACGGAGTTGGCCTGCCTGACGGCGCCGAGGAAAAACTGTTCCTGCCGTTTTTTACTACCAAGGATGAGGGCATGGGCATCGGCCTCTCGACCTGCCGCTCCCTGATTCAGGCCCAGGGCGGAGACATCGGTTTCGTGCGCCCGGAAGACGGTGGCGCCTGTTTCTACTTCACCCTTCCGGTCGCCGGTGCGCAGGGTTCCCCCTGTGCACCGGAAAACGAGACTTCTCAGCGTTAAAGGAAGTCCCCCGGGGTTAGAGCCAGTCGATGCGTCCACTCAGGTGTGGCGCGTCGCCTTTGGCATTCAGCACCTGGTAGTCCCAGCCTTTGTCCTCCGCTTGCCAGTTCAATTGGGCTGTGCCCGGCAGGAACAGTGGTTTCTTGAACTGACAGCTGACCCTGATGGCGCCCGGTCGCCAACCGTCCTGTTGTTCCAGTAGCGCCAGTGCGTGGGCCTTGGTCCACATGCCGTGGGCGATTGCCTGGCGAAAACCGAAGATCCTGGCGCTCAGGGCGTGCATGTGAATCGGGTTACTGTCCCCGGACACCCGGGCATACTGGCGGCCAATGGTTTCTCCCGCCTTCAGGCTCAGTGTGTTGGGGTAGTGTTCCAGTTCAGGCGGGGCCTTTTGGCCCGATGATTTCCCATTACCTTGTGGTTGTCGGAACAGGGTCGTGCTCGTTTCCTCCCAGACCGGTTTGCCTGCAGAGCGGGCCTGAGTGATCAGATCAAACTCCACCCCACGACTACTCTTTACCGAATTTCCCAGACGTACGCTGATATCCAGAATTTCGCCGGCTCCGATTGGCCGGTGCTGGGTAATGATATTTCTCAGGTGCACCAGGCCGAGTAGCGGCAAGGGAAAGCTCTTCTCGGTCAGCAGTTTCAGATGCAGGGAGAAAGCCAGTACATGGGGCCAGGTGAGCGGTAAGTGGTTGTGCGGAGCGAACCCGCAAACCTTTTGGTAGCGTTTCAGGCTATCGCCGCCGGTGCTGACGCCCAGCAGGCTGGCAGACAATTCCGGGACAGTAATGTCGCCACCGTGCTTTCCTTGCTTTGCCAGCAATGCCTTGCCGTAAAGGGGCAGCAATGATGGTGGTGATTTGTGATAAACGGGAGTCTCTGGCATGGGTCGTTCTCCTTCACCGTCTTCGCCGGTCACGGTCAGTATGGCACTACCATAATGGAAATTTTATCGCGAAGGTCATGGGTATTCTTACAAACTGGTACAACTGTGTGTCTGTGGCCTGATATGCTCTAATATAAGACGATAGTCTAACAGGGGCTGTTTTCAGGCCCCACAAGTCTGGCAAACCCTGCCAGAGCTGGCATTGACCTGGCGTGCTACGGCAATTGTCCGGCCGGTCAAAGTAGTAGCAATCCAATAAAAAAAGCGGGATCTTATGCAGGAACTTCGTGACGCGGGAGTGATGTTACGCCTGATCTATGAGGCGATGAAAAAAAAGGGGTTCGACACCAATGCCATCTTCAGCCGTCTCGGGGTGGATGAGAATTACGTCTATACCGAGCAGCTCCGAACCCCCCACAGTGCCCAGATGTACTTCTGGCAGGCCGTCGAAGACGTCTCCGGCGATCCGGATGTCGGGTTGCACCTGGGGCAATTGTTGCCCGTCTACAAAGGCCAGGTACTGGAATATCTTTTCCTGAGCAGCCCGACTTTCGGCGAAGGGTTGCGGCGGGCGCAGAATTACCAGCGGTTGCTGAGCGATGCCGCCAACACGGATTTCTTTATTGAAGGTGACGACGCCTGCATGGTGCTGGACGCTGCGTCTGATGATGTCCGCAGGCTGCGGCATTTCAACGAATGCTTCGTGCAGGGGCTGATTACCTTTTTCCGCTCCATTACCGACGATAACTTCCATCCCTCACGCATCGAGTTTGAGCACGAGCGGGCCGATGGCCAGGATCATGTGCGGGAGGTGCTCGGCTGTGAGGTCTCCTTCGGTTCTGAAGAGAATCGTCTCTACTTTCCTGCTGCTCTGCTTTCCCACGCGTCGCCTCATGCTGAGCCTGAGCTTCTGGACCTCCATGAGCGTTTCGCCAGCGAGCAGGTGGCCCGGCTCGAAAAGAGAGATATTGTCGGGCAGGTAGAGCGGATTGTGGCGGAGCTTCTGGACAGTGGCGAGGTAACTCTGGATGCGGTGGCTGAGCGTCTGGGCATCAAGCCGCGAACCCTGCGTACCCGCCTGACGGAAGCCGAAACCAGTTTTAACCAGGTGCTGGCTGATTTCCGTTACCGGCTGGCGCGCCAACTGCTGGCAACCACTGACGAATCCATTGATGAGATCGTGTATCTCACCGGCTTCTCGGAGCCGAGTACTTTCTACCGGGCTTTCAAGCGCTGGTCTGGTATGACCCCGATCGAGTACCGCAAAACCGCACAGGGCAGGGGCGCCGTGGTTGATGCGATGTAACGGAGCGCGGCTTCTGAACTTTTTTCAGGAAAAGCGTTGACATAACGGGGTGCCTCTTTATAATGCGCCCTCGTTGTCACCGAGCAGTCACACCCTTGATTGCACCGCCTTCTAAAGGCAGGACGTGATAACTCACGCGGAGCGGTAGTTCAGCTGGTTAGAATACCGGCCTGTCACGCCGGGGGTCGCGGGTTCGAGTCCCGTCCGCTCCGCCATTTTCCCCCTCCTGTTTTTCGTTTTTCCTGCATTAAGTCTTCGCAAGCCAGCATGTTTGTCATTTGCTTGTCATACATCCGCTCTAGTCTGTTTCTGAATCAGGAAACAGGGTAATAGCCATGCGGGACTATGAAGAAGAGCTGATTGAAAGCCAGTTCGAGGAATATGAAGACGACCAGGGCTGGGACGACGCCATTGAGCTCTAACCCACTGAGTTCTAACAGAGTCAGGCGCCCCGGGAATGCCTGATCCGTTTTCGATGCTCTCCAGGGCTCAGGTTGAACCATCGCCGATACGCCTTGTGAAAGGCCGCCGGATTGGCAAACCCGAGAAGCCAGGCAATTTCTGCCAGTGACGTGTCGGTCTCCCGGATATAGTCCCGGGCCAGGCTTTTCCGCGTGTCATCCACCAGTTCCCGGAACCCCGTTCCTTCGGCCGCCAGCTGTCTTTGCAGTGTCCAGGGTGTAATGCCAAGTTTCATGGCAATGGTTTCCAGGCCGGGTGTTTCGCCCCGGAACAGAGGGGTGAGAAGGTTCTTTACCCGGTCTCCGGTTGTCCAGCCCCGCCGGATCTGCTGCATCTCCCGCTCGCAAAGTTCCGACAGTTTTTCGTGCATGGCCGGCTGCGCCTGCAGGCTCGGGCTTTGCCAGATATCCCGGCGGACAGTGAGGCTGTTTGCCGGTGCTCCGAAGTGTACCGGGCAACGGAACCAGCTCTCGAACACTTCATCCAGGCCGATGGCAGGGTATTCAATGGTGACCTTCTCCAGAACCTCATACCGGCCGGTCACGTTACGAAGGAACTGGGTCCAGGCTGCCAGCACTGAATCCACCACAAAATAGTTGAAGCCGTTGTAGGGACGTATCGAGTAAAACTGTACCTGTCGGGTTTCCGGCCTGATGGTCGGGTTGCCGCGGCTGTTCCTGCTGGTCAGCAGGGCGTAACGGATCAGCGTGCTGATGGCCGCGCCAGCGGTGCCGGCAGTTTCCCCGGCAAGCCCGGCGATGCCGGCATCGACAGGCCGTGACAACGCGCCCATACGCAACCCCAGGGCCGGATTGCCGGTTTCACTGATCGCTGCGTGCCCCAGACGCATGAAGCGGGGGATGCTGATGCGTGCGGCGGGCGAGGTCAGTGTCTGCCGGTCAAGCTGGAAATGGGATGCCAGTTCCGTCGTATCCGCACCCTCCGCCGCAGCAGCCCGCATCAGTACGGACACGTAGAGAACGCTGATGTCTCCGAGGGAGTTACGGGATTGCCTGGCGTCTGTCGATTGCGTACTCATTGAAGCCTTTGTCGGACATGTTATCCAAAGATAATAAAATGTTATTCCGGGATATTGTTGATGGCAAGGCACACCGGTAATTTAGGTCTCAATAATGAGCAGGGCTCTGCAAGCCCGCCGATGATCACGATGAGGAGACAGAATATGACTGCAAGTACGACGCCGGGCGTTGCCAAATATCCGAACCTGCTTGAGCCGCTGGACCTTGGGTTCACCAAGCTGCGCAACCGTACGCTGATGGGCTCCATGCACACCGGCCTTGAGGAGGCCAGGAACGGATTTGAGCGTCTGGCGGCGTTTTACGCAGAGCGCGCCCGTGGCGGTGCCGGCCTGATTGTCACCGGGGGTATCGCGCCCAGCGTCGAAGGCGGGGTATTCCAGCATGCGGCCAAGATGACCACCGAAGAAGAGTCAGACAAGCATCGGATCATCACCGACGCGGTGCACGGCGCAGACGGCAAGATCTGTATGCAGATTCTTCATGCTGGCCGTTACGCCTATTCTCCTGAGCTGGTCGCACCTTCCGCCATTCAGGCACCGATTAACCCGTTTAAGCCGAGAGAGCTGGACGAGGAAGGGATTGAGAAGCAGATTCAGGACTATGCAGATTGTGCTGCCCTGGCCCAGAGAGCCGGATATGATGGCGTTGAGGTAATGGGTTCGGAAGGCTATTTCATCAACCAGTTCATTGTTTCCCATACCAACCATCGGACCGACCGTTGGGGTGGCAGCTACGAGAATCGTATCCGCCTGCCGATTGGCATTGTGCGCAGGGTTCGTGAGCGGGTGGGTGAGAACTTTATCCTGATTTACCGTCTCTCCATGTTGGATCTCATTGAAGATGGCAGCACCTGGGAAGAGGTGGTGTACCTGGCGAAAGAAATTGAAAAGGCCGGCGCGACCATCATCAATACCGGTATCGGCTGGCATGAGGCCCGTGTGCCCACCATCGCCACGTCGGTTCCCCGCGGTGCCTTTACCAAGGTGACTGCGCGCCTGAAGGGTGAGGTGAGTATTCCGCTGGTAACCACCAACCGGATCAACATGCCGGATGTTGCCGAAAAGATTCTGGCCGAAGGAGATGCCGATATGGTGTCCATGGCCCGTCCTTTCCTCGCGGACGCTGACTTGGTCCTGAAAGCCGCGGAAGACCGGGCCGATGAGATCAACACCTGCATTGGCTGCAATCAGGCGTGTCTTGACCACACCTTCAGCGGCAAGCTGACTTCTTGCCTGGTAAATCCCCGGGCCTGCCACGAGACCGAGCTGACCTACGTGAAAACGTCTGCGCCGAAATCCATTGCGGTGGTCGGTGCGGGTCCTGCGGGCCTGGCGTTTGCCTCTGTGGCCGCGGAGCGGGGCCACAAAGTAACCCTGTTTGACGCCGGCAGCGAAATTGGTGGCCAGTTCAACGTGGCCAAGCTGATTCCGGGCAAGGAAGAGTTTTTTGAAACCCTTCGCTACTACCGGGTCATGCTGGACAAGTATCAGGTGGATGTGCGGCTGAATACCCGGGTCAGCGCCGATGATCTCAAGGCCGGCGGCTTTGACGAGGTGATTCTGGCTGCCGGCGTCAAGCCGCGGACCCCGGACATTGAGGGAATTGATCACCCGAAGGTGATTGGCTATCTGGATGCTCTTCTGGAGCGCAAACCGGTTGGCCAGAGAGTGGCGGTTATCGGCGCCGGTGGCATCGGCTTTGATGTCTCCGAGTTTATCGTTCACAAGGGGACCTCTGCGGCGCTGGATACCGAACTCTTCATGCGTGAGTGGGGTGTCGATCTGAGCGTTGAGCATCGCGGCGGCATCCAGGGCGTTACACCAGAGGTTCCCGAACCTGCCCGCGAGGTTTACCTGCTCCAGCGTAAGACCTCCAAGGTAGGCAAAAACCTCGGCAAGACCACGGGCTGGATTCACCGTACCTCTCTCAAGAATCGAGAGGTTCAGATGGTCCCCGGGGTAACCTACCGCAAGATTGATGACGAAGGGCTTCATATCACGGTTACGCCGAAAGGGGCAGAGCACGGTGAGGATCGGGTGTTGCCCGTGGATACGATCATCGTGTGTGCAGGGCAGGAGCCGTTGCGTGAACTGCAGGCGGATCTGGAGGCTGCCGGGCTGCCGGTTCATCTGATCGGTGGTTCGGATGTCGCGGCGGAGCTGGATGCCAAGCGGGCCATCAATCAGGGAAGTCGCCTGGCTGCGGAGCTGTAAGCGCAAACACGATCACAAAATGTTGCAGTTTTTCCCTGTGCAGCAAGGATTGTCTGGCTAGACTATTACGTTTGAGTCAGTCCAATCTTTGAATCATGGGAGTCAGCAATGGAGTCTGCCGGCCAGGCAGCCGAGGGTTATTCGGCGGTATTTTTCATGGAGGGCAGCCAGGTGGCGCGCGAGATGCGTGCCAGCGAATTCGGCGCCTTCCTGGACGGCTATGTGGGCCTGTCTGATCTCGCCGAAACCGAAGTCAGGGCTGTTCTGGTCGAGCTGAGCGATGATCTTCTTGTGCAGGCTCTGGTGTTTTTCCGGATCTGGTTTGATGAGGAGGGCCGGGCAGACAGCCACTGGAACGTGCCTATTGAGGCGCTGGCAGGGCGTGGTGCCAAGGGGCCCGACATGGGTGGTGGCGCTATCCGCCTTGTTTGCCGTAGCCAGTGCCCTGATCCCCAGTACAAGGAAGACCTGTGGGACCCGGATATGACGCCGGGGAACAACCACTTTCAGGCGATTCGCAAAGCGGTTGAGGTGAATAACCTCAAATTCCGCAAGATTGAACCGGTTCAGGAAGAAAACATTCCGGTTCTAAGTGCCCAGGCCGAGGATTCGGCCGATCCGGAAGAGTCCGCGGCTGCCGCGAATCGCTCCCGCCTGGCACAGCTTATCCGGGAACAGCGCCTGCGGATCAAGACACTGCAAAGCGTTCACCGGGATTCCCTGTCGGATATCCAGCGGGAGCATCGGCTGGAAATGCAGGGCCTGCGCAGTGAAATGGCAAATCTTGAGCAGAAATACGAGCGCCAGCGCCTTAGCAATGAGCAGCTCAAGAAGCGCCTGTCGGAACGTAATGAGCAATACCTGACCATGCAGGAACAGATGGTCTTCAGCGGTGAGGGCAAGCAGCAGGACGATGCCAGCGTGGATGCAGAGCTGGTGCTGCTGCGGGAGCAACTTGAGCGCCGGCAGCGGGAGCTGGAGCTCCGGAACGACATGATTGTAGCCCTTGAGCAGGAAATTCATGAGCTTCGGCACCGGGAGCCCGCCGAAAATTCCATCCTCGATCACCTTAAACGCCAGTCCGTTTTCCTGGTGGCTTATCAGCCCGGCGTTGGCCATGTGACGCTGCCCTTCAAAGACATCGAAACCTACTTCAATAACCCCACCGCCTACGCGGCAGAACGCTGCGGCATGAATGAGCCTGCCTACCGGGAGTGGCTGGAGCATTACGAAAACCCAGTCTGCAAGCACGAGGGCAAAGGTGGCAAGTTCTGTGAAGAGCCCATCCTTCGGATAAGCCAGCCGGCGGAGTTCCGTCCGGGGATTGATGACCGCTGCGAGAAACACCGGGACTGAGTGTGGGAAGTTTTTTCAGTATCGGGGTGACTTTCGTTAAACTGTACGCCAGATTGTCATGGGGGTAACGGATTCGTCTGGCCCCGCCGCATCCCGACACCACAGGAAACTTCATGGATCAGTTCAGGAACATTGGTGTGATTGGCCGGATGGGCAGCGTTAAAGTGGTTGAATCACTGCGCCAGCTCAAACAGTATCTGATCGCCAACAACTACCACGTCATTCTCGAGGAAGATACCGCGAGTATGCTGCCTGGCCACGGCCTGCAGGTGGCGAGCAAAAAGCTGCTGGGCGAAATCTGTGATCTGGTGATCGTGGTTGGCGGCGACGGCAGTTTGCTGGGGGCCGCCCGGGAACTGGCAAAATCCAAGATTCCCCTGCTTGGGGTAAACCGTGGCCGGCTGGGCTTTCTGACCGATATTTCTCCGTCTGACCTGGAGGAGCGTCTTGGCAAGGTGCTGCAGGGCGAATACATGGAAGAAACCCGGTTTCTTCTGGATGGCAATGTGGAGCGAAACGGTCAGCCCCTTGGCTTTGGTACTGCACTGAATGATGTGGTGCTGCACCCGGGTAAATCCACCCGGATGATCGGTTTTGACCTGTTCATTGATGGTCACTTTGTCTACAGCCAGCGCTCGGACGGCCTGATCGTTTCCACGCCCACGGGATCGACGGCGTACTCACTGTCGGCAGGCGGGCCGATCATGCATCCCAAGCTGGACGCCATTGTTCTGGTGCCGATGTTTCCCCACACTCTCAGCAGCCGGCCGATCGTGGTCGACGGCAAGAGTGAAATCAAGTTGGTGATCGGTGAGACCAACGAAACCTATCCGCAAATCAGTTTCGACGGGCAGATGAACATCGCCTGTGCGCCGGGCGATATCATCCGCATCACCAAAAAGCCGTTCAAGATCCGGTTGATTCATCCCACCGACCACAATTTCTACGCCACCTGCCGTGACAAGCTTGGCTGGGCTAGCGAAATATCAGCGAGTTGATCATGGCTGGAAACAGACAAACCGCAAGCCGCGGTTATGACATCATTGGCGATGTACACGGCTGTGCGAACACGCTCGCCAGGCTTCTGGATCAGATGGGTTATCGCAAGGTCAACGGTGTGTACCGGCACCCGCGCCGGCAGGCCATTTTCATTGGCGATATCATTGATCGGGGCCCCCGTATCCGGGAAGCGCTGCACCTTGTCAGAGACATGGTGGAGCGCGGCTCGGCCCGGATTGTTATGGGTAACCACGAATACAACGCTCTGGGCTACTGTACCCGAGCCCGTCCGGGCAGTGGCAAGAAGTGGTTGCGAGAGCACAACGCCCGTCATGACCGGTTGATCAAGGAGACACTTGATCAGTTTGAAGCCTACCCCCACGAGTGGAATGAGTTTCTTGAGTGGTTTTACACTATTCCCCTGTTCATTGAGGACGAGAGTTTTCGTGCGGTTCATGCCTGTTGGGATGGCGACCTGATCGAGAAATTCAAGCGGGTGCAGGGAGGTGCCTGTATTGATGAGGATTTCCTGCACGCCTCGGCGGCCATTGAATCTTTCGCCGGGCAGGTGATGGATACCCTTCTCCGTGGCACGGATCTACGGCTGCCCGAGGGCATGTCAATTACCGGAAAGGACGGCTATGTCCGCGAGTTTTTCCGCACCAAGTTCTGGGCGGACGATCCCCACACGTATGCCGATGTTGTGTTCCAGCCGGACCCACTGCCGCCGGAAGTGGCGCGCCGTGTGTTAACGGAGAACGAGCGAAAGCAGTTGATCAGCTATCCCCTGGGCGCACCGCCGGTCTTCGTCGGGCATTACTGGATGGAGGGTGAGCCAGCCCCGCTCAAGTCCAACGTTGCCTGTATTGATTTCAGCGCCGTGAAGTACGGTCGGCTGGTGGCCTACCGGATGGACGGAGAGCGGGCACTTTCCCGGGACAAGTTTGTCTGGGTAGAGGTGGAACGGCCGGAGCAGCCGGATTATCCCACCAGTGAAGACAGTGTTGCACGCTAGTCCGTATAGAACGGCCCAACCATTTTTGGAGGCGGAGTAAAAAACGGTGTACCGAGTCAAACAGGTGGATACCACGGTGAATCTGGCCGGCTTCAGCCGCTGGCTGAACGGGCAGGGTGTTACTCACCGGATTGCCGAGGAGGGTGGTTTTCAGGTGATCTGGCTGGAGGATCCGGCCCACGCTGAGCCGGTGCTTGCAGCCCTTGAGCGCTTCATGGCGGAACCGGAGCTCCGGGATGCGGTTGATCGCCAGAACCGGTCGCCGGTTTTTGTTGGCGGGCGCTGGCAGCCTTCGCCTCGCCATGCGCCATTGGTTCTGGGCATCATCGGCTTTGCAGTGATTATGGTCTGGCTCACAGCCATGGGGCAGAATGAACTCGCTGCCACACTGATGATGATTGACCCGCGTGATTATGACTGGAGCACCATGGCCGGTCGTATTGATGCCTTGTCGGCGACTCTCGCCAGTGGCCAGGTGTGGCGTCTGCTGACTCCGGATTTTCTGCACTTCAGCTGGACCCATATAATTTTCAACTCGGTCATGCTCTGGTTCCTGGGCAGTCAGATTGAATGGTTTGACGGGCGGGGACGGCTGGTCACTCTTTTCCTGGTGACCAGCCTGGTCTCCAACGGGTTGCAGTACTTTGTTTCCGGGCCCCTTTTTGGCGGGCTGTCCGGCTTTGTCTACGGTATTCTGGGTTATTGCTGGCTGAGCCAGCGGTCTGCGCCAAGGTTCCAGTTTCCGCCGGCATTGGTAACCTTTGCCGTGGTGTGGATGGTGATCGGTTTTACCGCGCTTCCTGAAATGCTCGGTCTCGGGCGTATGGCAAATGAAGCCCATCTGGGAGGATTTGTCGCGGGATTGGCCCTTGCGGTGATTTTGCCCGTAAGAGCCAGACGCGGAGTATAAAAAAAGCCCCACCAGAGGTGGGGCGTGAAAAGAGCTGTAAGCTCCTGATGAGAGAGACCAAATGATACGACCGTCGTCATTTGGTGAGTTAATGATAATCATTATCGTTTGATTCTGTCAAACGATTCCGCCACTTTTTTATGAACGTTTTTTCAGGAGAGCGGGATGACTTACGAAGAACTGATTGATCGGCTGGATCCCAATGTGTACCGGAGTCTCCGGCAGTCCATTGAGCTCGGGAAATGGCCCGACGGCCGCAAGCTGACTCCCGGGCAGCGGGAAATCAGCCTGGAGGCAGTCATCTATTACGAAAACCTGCACAACATTCCCGAAGAGGAGCGTGTGGGTTACCTCGACAGAGGCAGCAAGGCGGGAACCGCCTGCGATCCCTCCATAACGCGCAATCTGAGTGACGGCGACGCAGATCCGGGCCAGTTTGTTGAGGTCAAGTCTTGAGTAAAACCATTGATGTAACCGGTCGGCTTCGGAAAATGCCGGCAGAGGCGGGAGATCCGGTGGCCTACACCATTGCCGTCGGCGATACCCGTATACCCCTGAACGAGCTGATTGGCAGGCCGTTGCGGTTTGATTTCGACGGCATCATTCGTTGTATCCACTGCGACCGAACCACCAAAAAGAGTTTCAACCAGGGGTTTTGCTACCCCTGTTTTCGCAAGCTGGCAGCCTGTGACAGTTGCATCATGAGCCCGGAAAAGTGCCATTATCATCTGGGAACCTGTCGTGAGCCGGAGTGGGGCGAGACCCACTGTATGGTGGAGCACGTGGTTTACCTCGCGAATTCATCCGGTCTCAAGGTGGGTATCACCCGGGCCTCCCAGGTGCCGACCCGCTGGATTGACCAGGGCGCGGTAGATGCCATTCCCATGGTGCGGGTTGCGACCCGATACATCGCCGGGTTGGTGGAAGTTGCCTGCAAGGCCCACGTTGCCGACCGAACCAACTGGCGGGCGATGCTCAAGGGCGACGTACCGGAGCTGGACCTGGCCGAAGAGCGCTGGAGAATTCTGGGGCTGATTGCCGGGGATCTTGAAGCACTGAGAGAAACTCACGGCCAGGAGTCTATCCGTGAGGTGGATGAGCAGGGGCTCGGCCTCAGTTATCCCGTTGAGGTCTGGCCAGAGAAGATCAAAACCCATAACCTCGACAAAACGCCGGAAGTTGAAGGCGTCCTTGAAGGCATCAAGGGGCAGTACCTTATTCTTGATACCGGTGTAATGAACATCAGGAAGTTCACCGGTTATGAAGTCCGTTTCCGGGTTGCGGAGCGCTGAACCGCTCCCCACCCGGCCATTCCGTTCATGCCTCCGGACCCTGATTTTTGGTCCATGCAGGCAGCGAATTCTGGAGAAAACCAATGCGTACCAGCCAGCCACAAACCATTTACCTGAGCGATTACAAGGTGCCCGCGTATCTGGTCGATACCGTGGAACTGACCTTCGAGCTTTTTGAAGATGGTGCCCGGGTACACAGCACGCTTGAACTTCGTCGGAATCCTGAGTCCGCCGAGGCATCGGCACCCCTGGAGCTTGACGGTGACAGCCTGAAGCTGGAGTCCGTTGCCCTGGATGGCGCCAAACTGGCGGCGAGCGATTACGAGGACCGGGGCGATCAGCTGGTCATCCGGTCTGTACCGGACCGGTTCCGTCTGACCACCGTAACCTGGATCGAGCCCCAGAATAACACCCGGCTCGAAGGTCTCTACAAATCCTCGGGCATGTTCTGTACCCAGTGTGAGGCCGAGGGATTCCGCTGTATTACCTACTTCCCGGACCGTCCCGACGTTATGGCACGCTTCCGCACCCGCATTGAGGCCAGCAAGGAGGCGTATCCGATCCTGTTGTCCAATGGTAACGATGTCGAGAAGGGCGAGCTGGAAAACGGGCGCCACTTCGTGACCTGGGAAGATCCGTTCCCCAAACCCTGTTATCTCTTTGCCCTGGTAGCCGGGGATCTTGTGGAGAAGCGTGACAGCTTTACCACCTGCTCCGGCCGTGACATTGATCTGCGTATGTATGTGGAGCCCCGGAACGCCAGGAAATGTGATCACGCCATGGATTCCCTGAAACGGTCCATGCGCTGGGATGAGGAGGTCTACGGTCGGGAATACGATCTGGATATTTTCATGATCGTGGCGGTGGACGACTTCAACATGGGCGCCATGGAAAACAAGGGCCTCAATATCTTCAACTCCTCATGCGTGCTGGCCAGCCAGGAAACGGCAACGGACATAGCGTTTCAGCGCATCGAGGCCATCGTCGCCCACGAATACTTCCACAACTGGTCCGGGAACCGGGTCACCTGCCGTGACTGGTTCCAGCTGAGCCTGAAAGAAGGCTTCACCGTATTCCGGGATTCCCAGTTTTCAGCAGATATGGGCTCGCCCACCGTCAAGCGGATTGAAGATGTCACCCTGTTGCGCACCGCCCAGTTTGCCGAAGACAGCGGCCCGATGGCGCACCCGGTTCGGCCAGCTTCCTATATGGAAATTACCAACTTCTACACCCTGACCGTTTACGAGAAAGGGGAGGAAGTGGTGCGCATGATCCATACCCTGCTGGGACCGGACATGTTCCGCAAGGGCAGTGATCTGTACTTTGAGCGCCATGACGGCCAGGCGGTCACCACCGACGATTTCGTAAAAGCCATGGAGGATGCTTCGGGCCGTGATCTGAGCCAGTTCCGGTTGTGGTACGAGCAGGCGGGAACGCCGGTGCTGACCGTTTCCGATGAATTCGACGCCGGCCCGGGCATTTATCGACTGACGATTGAGCAGAACATTCCGGATACACCGGGCCAGACCAATAAAAAGCCCCAGCACATTCCATTTTCTTTGGGACTTCTGGGGCAGGATGGTCAGCCACTGCCCTTGCAGCTGGAGGCGGATGCGTCTGAAGCGCCCACAGAGCGCGTGCTTGAGCTTACCGAAGCCGTCCATACCTTTGACTTCCATGGCGTTGAGGCGAAGCCGGTTCCCTCTCTGCTGCGGCACTTCTCGGCGCCGGTCCGGGTTCGCTATCCGTGGACCCGCGAGCAGTTACTGTTCCTGATGAGTCACGATCCGGACGGATTCAACCGCTGGGATGCCGGCCAGAGGCTGGCGGTGGACGTGATTCAGTCCCTGGTGGGTGCCGCGGATGGCTCGGAAGTGGAGCCAAGGCTGGTTGAGGCTTACCGGAAACTGGTTTCCGATACGGATCTTGATCAGGCACTGGTGGCAAAAATGCTTCAGCTGCCGTCCGAGGCGTATCTGATTGAGTTGGCGGAAAATGCCGATGTTCCCGCGATTCACCAGGCCCGCGAAACAGTGCTTAAATGCCTGGCTCACGCCCTGAGGAACGAGCTACTGGCGTGTTACCAGCGTAATCTCGAAACCGGTGCCTATGAGGTGACTCCAGAGGCCATTGCCCGTCGCAGCCTGCGTAATACCGCGCTCGCCTGGCTGCTGGTGATCAATGATGAGAAAGGCCGCACTCTGGCGGTGAGCCAGCTGAACCAAGCCGACAATATGACAGACCGGATGGGTGCCCTGCAGGCGCTGGTCAACTCCGACTATGAAGATGACCGGCGTCAGGCCCTGGACGAGTTTTACAACAGCTTCCGGGACGATCCGCAGGTTGTTGAACAGTGGTTCTCCGTACAGGCGGCCAGCGACCGGGCCGGGCAGCTGCCGGATATCAGGAAGTTGCTGGAGCATCCGGCCTTTGACTGGAAGAATCCGAACAAGATTCGTTCAGTGGTAGGTGCATTCGCCGGGCAGAACCTGGCGGCTTTCCACAATCCGGACGGTTCCGGTTATGACTTCCTGGCAGATCAGGTTTGCCGGCTGGATGACAGCAATCCGCAGATCGCGGCGCGCCTGGTGACGCCGCTGACCCGGTGGCAAAAGTTTGCGCCGGCCTACAGCGGGCCGATGAAGTCCGCGCTGGAACGTATCCGCGACAAAGACGGCCTGTCCCGGGATGTCTATGAGGTGGTGCACAAGAGCCTTGCCGGTTGAATCCGAAGGTGGTTCAGGTAGCCGGCTGTGACCGGGAGCTTTGTCACAGCCGGATACAAAATCGCACTTTCGGTCGATAGACTTTAAGGCGTGATCCGTTAATCTGGCTGAAGGTCTGAAATTCCATCAGATGACAATAAAATGCCTCTTCAGAGGCTTCCAGACGCACTTAAGGTTTTACAATGAGTTACAACAAAAATGCGATTCTCGGCGGTCTGCTGGTTCTTTCCGTGGCATCGTCGCCTGCCTGGTCGGCGGTTTCCGCCAGTGAAGCGGCCCGTCTGGGCCAGGACCTGACCCCTTTTGGCTCCCCCAAGGCCGGTAACAGTGCCGGTACTATTCCGGCCTGGACCGGGGGGCTGACAGAACCACCTCCCGGGTATGAGGGCAGCGGGCAACACCACATAAATCCGTTTCCGGACGATGACGTCCTTTTCACCATCACGCCTGCCAATATGGATCAGTACGGGGACTATCTGACGGATGGTGTGAAAGCGTTGCTGGAAACCTATCCGACCACTTTCCGTGTGCCGGTGTACCAGTCCCGTCGAACCCATGCAGTTCCCGACTGGGTGGCGGAGAACACCCGCGAGAACGCGGTGAATGCGGAAATCGTCGGCCAGGGTGAGGGCCTCGAAGGCGCGTTCGGGGGCTACCCCTTTCCCATACTGCATGGCGACAACGAGCAGAAAGCCTGGCAGGCAATCTGGAACCATCTGACCCGTTGGCGCGGTGTATCGCTTACCCGTCGTTCCAGTGAGGTGGCTGTCCAGACCAATGGTGACTACACCCTGGTCACTTCGCAGCAGGAAGCGTTTTTCAACTTCTACAACCCCGAAGGTGGTGAAGAAGATCTCGATAACGTAATTTTTTACTACCTGTCGTTCACCCAGTCTCCCCCCCGCCTTGCCGGTGGTGCCATTCTCGTCCACGAGACTCTGAACCAGATCATCAGTCCGCGGAACGGATGGGGTTACAACGCGGGCCAGCGCCGTGTGCGCCGGGCGCCGAACCTGGGATATGATTCGCCGATCGCGGCCGCGGACAACCTGCGCACCGCCGACGACACGGATATCTTTAACGGTGCCCTGGACCGGTACAACTGGCGTTACGAGGGCAAGCGGGAAATCTATATCCCCTATAATAATTACCGGATCGGCGAGAAGGGTACGCCTTACGAGGAGATCCTGGGGGTTTCCCACCTGAATCCCGATCTTACCCGCTGGGAGTTGCACCGGGTCCATGTGGTTGAAGCCACGCTGAAGGAGGGCGAGCGCCACATCTACGGCAAGCGCCGCTTCTATATTGATGAGGACAGCTGGAACACCGTTCTGCTGGACCAGTACGACGGCCGTGGCGAACTCTGGCGGGTGACCATGGGTCTGCCGAAAAATTATTACGAACTTCCGGGTGTGTGGACAGTGCTGGACGTCTATCATGACCTTCAGGCCCGGCGTTATCACGTGCTTGGCCTTGATACCGAAGAGGCCAATACCCGGGTGTTCACCAACGAGGTTCCGAACAAGCGTTACTTCTCTCCCGCGTCCCTGCGTCGCAGGAGCGTTCGATAAGGCTTGGGTGATCAAGGGATGCGTCCCCGCCCATAGGAAGTGGCGACCCGACATACCGGCCACCATGAGGTGGCCGGTATGTTCACAGTTATTCCCGGCTTGGCCGGTCAGAGATACAGTTCAATACAACACAATAGGCAATCTGAATGGCTAATAGGTTGATGTGCAAGACGCTGGGAGCGGCCTGTCTCGGACTTTCCATGGCGTGGTCCGCCCCTGCGGCGTTTGCGCTTGCAGATATCATCGAAACCCCGGCCCGGCCAACCGATCTGGCCCCGGAGAATCTTCTGAACGATGCGACCCGGACCGGAGATCGTATCGTGGCCGTAGGAGAGCGAGGCCATATCATTTATTCGGATGATGAAGGGGAGACCTGGGTTCAGGGTGAAGTTCCTGTCTCGGTCACCCTGACCGGAATCGATTTCGGTTCAGAAACTCATGGCTGGGCGGTAGGGCACAGTGGTGTGGTTCTGCATACCGAGGATGCCGGTGCCACCTGGAGCCTTCAGCTTGACGGTATCAGAGCAGCGGCACTGGCCATCGAGAGCAGGGAAGAGCAGATTGCAGCGATGGAGGAGCGCATTGAAGGGGCTCCCGAATCTGAAAAAAGTGACCTGGAGTGGGCACTTGACGACCTCTACTTTGCCCTGGAAAACCTGCAGGCTGATCTGGATGTCGGGCCGGTAAACCCACTGCTGGATGTCTGGTTCGAGAACGAGAACCGCGGTTTTGTTGTGGGTGCCTACGGAATGTTCCTGCGAACAACGGATGGCGGTGAAACCTGGAAGGACTGGGCACCCCGGATCGAAAACCGGCAGAATTTTCACCTCAATGGCATTACCCGGGTCACCGGTGGCGCTTTGGTAGTGGTTGGTGAGGCTGGGCAGATCCATGTCTCGGTGGATGGCGGCGAGACGTTCGAGCGCCGCGAGTCTCCTTACGAAGGCTCCCTGTTTGGGGTGATCGGTACCGGCCAGGTGAACGAAGTCCTGGCGTTTGGCCTGAGAGGCAACATGCTGTTCTCAACGGATCTTGGCAAGAGCTGGCGCATGATTCCCAATTCGGCTGGCGCAACTCTCAACGACGGCGCCGTTGCTAAAGACGGCCGGATTACTCTGGTGGGTAACGGTGGCGCCGTCCTTCTCAGTACCGACAGAGCAGAAACCTTCCGGGAGAATTTCCGTAGTGATCGGGATGGGGTCATGAGCGTGGTGCCCATTTCAGGGACAGATCTGCTGCTTGTCGGCGAAGGTGGCGTAAAAATTACAGACGCCCGTGGAAAGAACCTTCAATAACGCCCTGATGTGGCAACAACCGAACGAATAATAGAGGGGCTTTTGAATGTCCAACCCTAAGCATGACAAGGGCGAACACTACCTGACCACGCCCAAGGCAGAACCATTCCTGGAGCGGCTGATTTTCAACAACCGGGCACTCATTCTGATTGCCTTTACCGTGTTGACGCTGTTTCTGGGTTACAACGCCATCAAGATCCAGCCTGATGCCAGTTTCGAGCGCATGATCCCGCTTGAACATCCGTACATCGTTAACATGCTGGAGCATCGGGACGATCTCGAAAATCTCGGTAACTTCGTTCGTATCGCCGTGGAGGTTGAAGATGGCGATATCTTTACTCAGGAATACATGGAAACCCTGAAGCAGATCACGGACGAGGTTTTCTATCTGGATGGCGTGGACCGATCGGGTCTTAAATCCCTGTGGACCTCGAACGTTCGCTGGGTGGAAGTGACTGAGCAGGGTTTCCAGGGTGGAACCGTTATTCCGGATAACTACGATGGTTCAAGAGACAGTCTTGAGCGGTTGCGTCAGAACGTTCTGCGCTCCAATGAAGTCGGGCGCCTGATTTCCGATAACTTCCAGTCAACGATTGTTTACGCGCCGTTGTATGAAAAAAATCCGGAGACCGGTGAGGCTCTCGACTACGGCGAATTCTCTCGTCAGTTGGAAGAAAAGATCCGTGAAAAGTACGAGGCCCAGAATCCGAACATTGAGATTCATATTGTCGGTTTTGCAAAAAAGGTTGGCGATCTGATTGAAGGGATTGGCTCCATCGCCTGGTTTGCCGGCATCACCATCCTGCTGACCACGCTGCTGCTGTTCTGGTATTCCCGTTCGATTGCCGGAACTCTGGTCCCCGTCTTTACCTCGATCATTGCGGTTTTCCTGCAGCTGGGAACTCTGCGGTTGATGGGTTATGGCCTGGATCCGTATTCCGTTTTGGTGCCGTTCCTGGTGTTTGCGATTGGTATCAGTCACGGCGTCCAGATTGTTAACGCCATGGCGGTTGAGGCGGCCAGGGGCTTTGACTCGGTCACGGCTGCCCGCCTTGCCTTCCGTGCCCTTTATATCCCGGGTATGCTGGCACTGATCTCCGATGCGTTCGGTTTCCTCACACTCATCTTCATTGAGATTGACGTAATCCGGGATCTGGCGGTGGCAGCGGGTATTGGCGTGGCCTTCGTTATCCTGACCAACCTGGTGCTGCATGTTCTGATCATGTCTTACATCGGGATCTCCCAGGGCGGTATTCGCCATGTGCAGAACCATGGGGAAAAGCAGGACCGGAAGTGGCGCGTCATGTCTTACTTCTCACATCCGGGCGTGGCGCCGATCTCCCTGCTGATCGCCGTGATTGGCCTTGGGCTCGGCCTCTACTACAAACAAAACCTCAAAATTGGCGATCTGGACCGGGGTGCACCCGAGCTGCGTGCGGATTCCAGATACAACAAGGACAACGCCTACATCATCGACAACTACTCCACCAGTGCCGATGTGCTTGTGGTAATGGTGAAAACGCCGGAAGAGCAGTGCACCCAGTACAACGTGCTGCGTGCCATGGACGCCTTGCAGTGGGAGTTGCAGAACACACCGGGTGTACAGTCTTCCGTGTCGCTGGCGGATGTGTCCAAAGTGGTGACCAAGGCGCTGAATGAGGGTAACTGGAAGTGGTACGAGATTTCCCGTAACCAGACCATCATCAACGCGTCCATTCGTGAGGCACCGGCGGGGCTGATCAATACCGACTGCAGTCTGACACCCGTGCTTGTGTTTCTTGAGGATCACAAGGCGGAAACGCTGGAAACGGTCATTGAACGTGTTGAGGAGTTCGCCAGCGCCAACAGTACCGAGGAGCACAGGTTCCTGTTGGCAGCAGGCAACTCAGGCGTGGAAGCGGCGACCAACGAGGTGATTTCCAGCGCCAAGGACAAGATGCTGCTGCTGGTTTACGGCGTGGTGAGTTTACTGTGCTTTGTTACCTTCCGTTCGATCCGCGCGGTGCTCTGTATTGTGATACCGCTTGGTCTGACCTCTGTCCTCGGCGAAGCGATCATGGCGGTGTCCGGTATTGGCATCAAGGTAGCGACGTTGCCGGTTATCGCCCTGGGGGTTGGTATTGGTGTTGACTACGGCATCTATATCTACAGCAAGCTGGAGAAGTATCTTCTTGAGGGCAAACCCCTTCAGGAGGCCTATTACGAGACGCTGCGCTCCACCGGTAAGGCTGTTATGTTCACCGGTGTAACACTGGGTCTCGGCGTTGTTACCTGGATTTTCTCCCCGATCAAGTTCCAGGCAGACATGGGCTTTCTCCTGTTCTTTATGTTCCTGTGGAACATGGTTGGAGCCATCTGGCTGCTGCCGGCTCTCGCCCGGTTCCTGTTGAGGCCGGATCAAATGCTTGCAAAAGCGCGCACTGCGAAATAAGATTCGCAGCGACTTGAACAAAAAAGCCCGCATTGCGGGTTTTTTTGTTGTCTGCTCAATCGGTTAGCGAGCTAATCCACACTTTATTTATGGCGTGAAGTGGTCTATGTTCTAAGACGACCGCGATGTCCGCTCGCAGCAAAAGGCGGGCAATTGATGATAACGACCAGAAAAAGGAAGAACTCACATGACACTGAAACTCAAAGCCTCTGCATTTGCCGTTGCTGCTGCTGTTGGCCTGGGTGTGGCCTCAGCATCGGTGACCGCACAGGAGCAACAGTTCGTGACCATCGGTACCGGCGGTGTGACCGGGGTCTATTACCCGGCCGGCGGTGCCATCTGCCGTCTGGTGAACATGGATCGCAAAGAACATGGTATTCGGTGCTCCGTAGAAAGCACCGGCGGTTCCGTCTACAACCTGAACGCCATTCGCCAGGGCGAGCTGGATCTGGCGGTTGCCCAGTCTGACTGGCAGTACCATGCCTACAACGGCACGAGCCAGTTTAAAGACGACGGCGCCAACAAGAAGCTTCGTGCGGTTTTCTCCCTGCACCCGGAACCGTTCACAGTCGTTGCCAGCAAGGGCTCCGGCATCAAGACTTTTGAAGACCTTGAAGGCAAGCGTGTGTCCGTGGGCAACCCCGGTTCCGGCCAGCGTGCAACGGCTGAAGTGCTGATGGATGAGATGGGCTGGACCATGGACAAGTTTTCACTGGCTGCTGAACTGAAAGCGGCAGAACAGTCCCAGGCGCTGTGTGATGGCAACATTGATGCTTTCTTCTACACAGTCGGGCATCCCTCCGGCGCCATCAAGGAAGCGACCACTTCCTGTGACAGCGTCATCGTTGAAGTGGATAACGCCGCCACCAAAAAGCTGATCGATGAGAATCCGTACTATCGTAAAGCCATCATTCCCGGTGGCATGTACCGCGGAACCGACGAGGATGTGGCCACCTTCGGGGTAGCCGCGACCTTTGTGTCCTCTACCGATGTGTCCGAAAAGGTGGTTTACGAAGTGGTCAAGGCAGTGTTCGAAAACTTTGACAGTTTCAAGCGCCTGCATCCGGCATTTGCCAATCTGGAGAAGTCAGAAATGGTATCTGATGCCCTGAGTGCGCCGCTGCATCCGGGTGCCCTGAAGTACTACAAGGAAGCGGGTCTGATCAAATAACGACTGACCGGGCAATCGGGTGTGGCCTGTGCCACCCCGATTGTTGTTTCCTTTCCCTCCTTCACAGGACATACCTATGACCGGCAAAGATCCTAACTCCGGGGATTCCGTAGATACTTCAGCCGTAGATCAGTTCCTGCAAACAGAAACCGGCGGGCGTGCCGGCACCGGATATGCTGCGGTGCTTCTGTTTGTTATTCCGGTGGTCTGGTCTCTGTTTCAATTGTGGATTGCTTCGCCACTGCCCTACATTTTTGAAATAGGGGTGTTTAACTCAACAGAGGCACGTTCGATCCACCTGGCGTTTGCGTCTTTCCTGGCGTTTGCCGCCTTCCCCATGATCAAGGGGCGGCACGACACCTCCAACGCAGTGCCCTTTTATGACTGGATTCTTGCACTTCTGGCAGCGTTCTCGTCGGCGTACCTGTACATCTTCTATAAGGAGCTGTCGACTCGGCCGGGTGCGCCAATTCTGCAGGATCTGATCATCGCAATGCTCGGCCTGGTGCTTCTGCTTGAGGCGACCCGCCGTGCCCTCGGCCTGCCACTCACAATTGTGGCTGCCGTGTTCATTTTCTATTCGCTCGCGGGCCCCTACATGCCGGATGTGATTTCCCATGGCGGCGCCAGCCTGGAAAAACTCGCCTCGCATCAGTGGTTGGGTACCGAGGGCGTGTTCGGTGTTGCCCTGGGTGTCTCCACGAGCTTCGTGTTCTTGTTTGTGCTTTTTGGTGCCTTGCTGGAGAGAGCTGGAGCGGGTAACTATTTCATCAAGGTTGCCTATGCCTCCCTGGGTCACATGAAGGGTGGTCCGGCGAAGGCGGCGGTGGTGTCCAGTGGCTTGAGCGGGATCATCTCCGGCTCCTCCATTGCAAATGTGGTTACCACCGGCACCTTCACAATTCCGCTGATGAAGCGGGTCGGATTCCCAGCCACCAAAGCCGGTGCCGTAGAGGTGGCTGCGTCCACCAATGGCCAACTGACGCCGCCAGTAATGGGGGCGGCAGCGTTCCTGATGGTGGAGTACGTGGGCATCTCCTATCTGGAGGTGATGAAACACGCGATCCTTCCCGCAATGATTTCCTATATTGCCCTGATCTATATTGTCCACCTCGAGGCCTGCAAACTGAACATGCAGGGGCTGGAGCGGCCAAACAAGCCGACGCTTGCCCAGCGGTTGCTGACCTGGGTTTTTATGCTCTTGGGCCTGTCGGTGCTGACCCTGGCGGTGTACTACGGAATTGGCTGGACGAAAGAGGTATTTGGTGCCGCGGCGGTGTGGGTTCTGGGGCCCGTTGTGTTGGCCATCTATATCGGATTGGTGGGTTATGCGGCCAAATTCCCGGACTTGCAGGAAGATGACCCGGCCGATTCAATGGACGAGCTGCCACCACTGGGGCGCACGGTGAAAACCGGTCTTTATTATCTCTTGCCTGTCGTGGTTCTGATCTGGTGCCTTACGGTGGAACGTTTCTCACCGCAGCTTTCTGCATTCTGGGCGACCATGTTCATGATCTTTATTGTGGTTACCCAGGTACCACTCAAGAACCTGTTCCGCAAACGGGGAAAAATCGGAGGGGCGACCAAGCAAGGCGTTGTGGATGTCGTGAATTCACTGGCAACCGGCGCCAGGAACATGATTGGCATTGGTGTGGCGACGGCATCAGCGGGTATCGTTGTTGGCACGGTTACGCTTACGGGCATTGGCCTGGTCATGGCCCAGTTTGTCGAGTTTATCTCCGGCGGCAACCTGATGCTTATGCTGGTTTTCACTGCTGTGATCAGTCTTATCCTGGGTATGGGGCTTCCGACCACGGCCAATTACATTGTGGTGTCGACCCTGATGGCACCGGTTATTGTGACGCTGGGGGCCCAGAATGGGCTGATCGTGCCGCTCATCGCTGTGCACCTGTTCGTGTTTTACTTCGGGATACTGGCGGACGACACGCCGCCGGTGGGGCTTGCGGCCTACGCCGCCGCCGCGATTTCCGGGGCCGACCCCATTCGAACGGGTGTTCAGGGGTTCACCTACGATATCCGGACCGCGATCCTGCCGTTCATGTTTATCTTCAACACCCAGTTGTTGCTGATCGGGCTGACAGGCTGGTTTGATCTTCTGGTCACCGTATTCAGTGCCGTGACGGCCATGCTGGTTTTCTCCGCGGCAACGCAGGGGTTCTGGTTTACCCGCACCCGCTGGTGGGAAACCCTTTGTCTGCTGTTGATAACGTTCACTCTTTTCCGGCCCGGGTTCTGGTGGGATAGGGTCTATCCGCCGGTTGAGAGCCGCCCCGGAACCGAGATCATGGAATACATCGAGGCTGTTCCGGCGGGTGAGGATATTGTTATCAAGGCCACGGGTATGACCATTGATGGCGATGAGAAGTCAACATTCCTGCAACTGCCATTGCCTGCGGGCGAGACTCCCGAAGCCCGGCTCCAGGAATCAGGTCTTGGTCTGCGCCGGGACGGCGATCAGATGATTGTGGACTTTGTGTCCTACGGCAGTGTGGCGGAAACTGCCGGCCTGTACTTCGACTGGACGATCGATGCCTTTCAGGTGCCGCTGGAGCGCCCGCCGAAGGAGCTGATGTTCATTCCGGCACTGGTGCTTCTGGGGCTGGTTGCCTTCGGGCAGTTACGCCGACGGGCCAGGGAAGAGGGGGCAGTGGAGCCAGCCTGACCAATGTTTCTGTCCGTAAAAGCCCGGCATTAACCTGTCGGGTTTTTTTCTGTTAGACTTCGCCTCGAATCGGCCCGCGGTTTGTGTCGCGCAGTGCCGTCAACATGTGGTCTCTGGTATAGATCACCGCTGAGTAACCAACAGGAGCTTTCCATGCCCGTCGTAACCCTGCCCGATGGCAGCCATCGCAGTTTTGCTGAACCCGTAACCGTCCATGACGTCGCCGCCGATATTGGTGCTGGCCTCGCCAAAGCCGCTCTCGCCGGGAAGGTGGATGGCCGGCTTGTAGACACCAGCTACCGCATTGAAGACGATGCTGAGCTGGCCATTGTCACCGAGCGTGATGAAGATGGCGTCGATATCATCCGTCACTCCACTGCCCATTTGCTGGCAATGGCCGTCAAGGAGCTGTTTCCGGCAGCCCAGGTTACCATCGGCCCGGTCATCGACAACGGCTTCTATTACGACTTCAAGTTCGACCGCCCCTTTACCAACGAGGACCTGGCGCGGATCGAGAAGCGTATGGAGGAGCTTTCGAAACAGGATATTCCGGTTTCCCGGTCTGTTATGTCCCGGGAAGACGCCGTCAAGCTGTTTGAGGAGATGGGTGAAGAGTACAAGGTGCGCATCATTGAGGACATTCCCGGTGATGAGGACCTGTCCTTCTATCGCCAGGGCGACTTCATCGACCTGTGCCGCGGCCCCCACGTGCCCAGTACCGGCAAGCTGAAGGCGTTCAAGCTGACCAAGGTTTCCGGCGCTTTCTGGCGTGGTGACACCGGCAACGAACAGTTGCAGCGTGTTTACGGCACAGCCTGGGGCAACAAGAAGGACCTGAAGGCGTACCTGCACCGTCTGGAAGAAGCCGAAAAACGTGATCACCGAAAGGTTGGTAAGAAGCTTAATCTGTTCCACATGCAGGAAGAAGCGCCCGGGATGGTGTTCTGGCACCCGGACGGCTGGTCGCTGTACCAGGAAATTGAACAGTACATGCGCCGCAAGCAGCAGGAGCATGGTTACAAGGAAATCAAGACGCCCCAGGTGGTGTCCCGTACTCTGTGGGAAAAGTCGGGTCACTGGGACAAGTTTAAGGACGACATGTTCACCACGGAGTCGGAGAAGCACGACTACGCCATCAAGCCCATGAACTGTCCGTGCCACGTTCAGGTCTTTAACCAGGGGCTGAAGAGCTACAAGGATCTTCCCCTGCGACTGGCAGAGTTCGGTTCCTGTCACCGTAACGAGGCGTCGGGTGCACTGCACGGCCTGATGCGTGTTCGCGGTTTTACGCAAGATGATGCCCACATCTTCTGCGAAGAGGACGCGATCCAGAAGGAAGTGTCGGACTTCATTGGAATGCTGCACGAGATCTACACAGATTTCGGGTTTACCGAGATTCTGTACAAATTGTCCACTCGCCCTGAGAAGCGGGTCGGTTCCGACGAAGTCTGGGACAAGGCCGAGGCCGCCCTGGAAGAGGCGCTGAATCGTGAGGGCGTGGACTGGGAATTGTTGCCGGGCGAAGGTGCTTTCTACGGCCCTAAAATCGAATTCTCCCTGAAAGACTGTATCGGCCGGGTATGGCAATGCGGTACCATTCAGGTCGATTTTTCCATGCCGGGCCGCCTTGGCGCCCAGTATGTGGCAGATAATTCCGAGCGTAAGACGCCGGTCATGCTGCACCGAGCGGTACTCGGGTCGTTCGAGCGGTTCATCGGTATTCTGATTGAAGAATACGAAGGCGCATTCCCCACCTGGCTGGCACCAAGCCAGGTTGTGGTCCTCAATATCACCGATAATCAGCGTGACTATTGTCAGAATCTGGCGAAAAAGTGGGATTCTTTGGGCTTTAGGGTTAATGCTGACTTGAGAAACGAGAAGATCGGCTTTAAAATCCGCGAGCATACTCTTAACAAGGTTCCCTATCTTGTCGTCGTCGGCGACAAAGAGGTCGACAACAACACCGTTGCGGTGAGAACCCGCAAAGGCGAAGATTTGGGAACGCTATCGCTCGAAGCGTTTGAGCAACTTTTGCAGAAAGATGTTGAGCGCAAGGGCAAAACAAAGACGGAGATCTAATTATTAAACAGCGAGCGAATCGGGGTGGGCGTACACCAAAGGCGCCGATCAATGAGAATATTGACGCAACCGAAGTCCGTCTGATCGATGCCGAAGGCAACCAGGTCGGTGTAGTACCAATAGAGGACGCCATCAAGCAAGCTGAAGAGGCGTCTCTTGACCTGGTCCAGGTTACGGATTCCGATCCGATCGTCTGTAAGATAATGGACTACGGCAAGAAAATCTTCGACGAGAAGAAGGCCAAGGCGGCTGCCAAGAAAAAACAGAAGCAGACGCAGGTCAAAGAGCTTAAGTTCCGTCCCGGAACTGAAGAAGGGGATTATCAGGTAAAACTACGCAACCTGGTACGTTTCCTTGAAAACGGGGACCGCGGCAAAATCACGATCCGCTTCCGTGGCCGTGAGATGGCACACCAGGAAATTGGTATGCAACTCATGCAGCGCATCGAAGCAGATGTGGAAGAGCTTGCCCAGGTAGAGATGCGGCCGAAAATGGAAGGCCGGCAGATGACCATGGTTGTGGCGCCCCGCAAGAAGAAGTGAACCTGATCGGGTGCTTGTCCCCCGCGCATGCGGGGGATTTGTCGTTCAGGGGCACGTCATTGTTTATTTAAAAATAGAATGCGGAGTTTTAAAAAATGCCTAAGATGAAAACCAAAAGCGGAGCCACCAAGCGGTTCAAGAAAACCGCCACCGGCTTCAAGCACAAGCAGTCCTTCACCAGTCACATCCTGACCAAGAAGAGCCCGAAGCGTAAGCGTCAGCTGCGCGGCACCAAGCTCATCGCCAAGTCGGATGTTGCATCTATCAAGCGTATGACCGCGTGCTGATCCAGCCGCGAGAATCATTCCTTAGAAAGTACAGGTAGAAGGATTAAAGTATGGCTCGTGTAAAACGTGGTGTGGTCGCACGCCGTCGTCACAAAAAGATTCTCAATCAGGCCAAAGGTTACTACGGCGCTCGTAGCCGGGTATTCCGTGTAGCCAAGCAAGCGGTTATCAAAGCCGGTCAGTACGCTTACCGCGACCGTCGTAACCGCAAGCGTGCTTTCCGCGCTCTGTGGATTGCCCGTATCAATGCTGGTGCCCGCGCTAACGGTCTGTCCTACAGCCGTCTGATCGCTGGTCTGAAAAAGGCTAACGTTGAAATCGATCGTAAGGTTCTGGCCGATCTGGCCATGAACGAGCAGCAGGCGTTTGCCGCTGTTGTTGAGAAGGCCAAGGCGTCCCTGTGATCGCTTAGCTCTTTCATCGATTGCTGATCGATATGGGCGCCTCATGATTTCATGATGGCGCCTCCTGATAGGGGAAGGGCACGCTCTTCCCCTATTTTTGTTTTTGAAGTTACGTTTTAAGCACTTCCATTTCTGGTTTGGAGCAGGGTCAATGGAAAACCTGGAGCAACTGGTTCAGGACGGTCTGGCAGCAGTTGATAGCGCCGACAGCCTGCAGGCACTTGATCAAATTCGTGTTGAGTATCTTGGCAAGAAGGGTGTGATTACCCAGCAGGCCAAAACTCTGGGTAAGCTTTCCGCTGAAGAGCGGCCGGCGGCCGGCCAGAAGATCAATGAAGCCAAGGGGCAGGTGGAAGACGCGATCAATGCGAAGCGCGCTGATCTTGAGCGCGTCGCCATCGAGCAGAAACTTGCCAGTGAATCCATTGACGTTACCCTCCCGGGCCGTGGCCAGGAGCTTGGCGGTTTGCATCCGGTTACCCGTACCCTGCAGCGGATTGAGCAGTTTTTCTCCCGGGCCGGCTATACCGTTGAGCAGGGGCCGGAAATCGAAGATGATTACCATAACTTCGAGGCGCTGAACATTCCCGGGCACCATCCTGCCCGAGCCATGCACGACACTTTCTATTTCAACCCGGGCACCCTGCTGCGCACCCATACCTCGCCGGTTCAGATCCGCACCATGGAGGCCGGCAAGCCTCCGTTCCGAATGATCTGTCCGGGCCGGGTGTACCGCTGCGATTCGGACATGACCCACACTCCCATGTTCCATCAGGTGGAAGGTTTACTGGTGGAGAAAAATGTCAGCTTTGCGGATCTGAAAAGCACTGTGGAGGAGTTTCTCCAGGTGTTCTTCGAGCGGGATTTGCAGGTTCGCTTCCGTCCGTCCTACTTCCCCTTCACCGAACCCTCCGCGGAAGTGGATATTGAATGGGGGCGGGAAGCCGATGGCAGCATCAAGTGGCTGGAAATCATGGGTTGCGGAATGGTGCACCCCAAGGTGTTTGAATATTGCGGAATTGATGCCGAGGAATACCGTGGTTTTGCATTCGGCCTGGGTGTAGAGCGCCTGGCCATGCTTCGTTACGGCGTGAACGACCTGCGTATGTTCTTTGAGAACGATCTGCGCTTCCTGCGCCAGTTCCGTTGACAGGCGACACCAGGGCATCCAAACAAACAGGCATAACCGCATCAGGACAAGGCAATAACCATGAAATTCAGTGAACAGTGGCTACGCGAGTGGGTTAATCCGCAAATCGGTACCCAGGAATTGATGGACCAGATCACCATGGCGGGTCTGGAAGTGGACGGTTTTGAACCGGTGGCGGGCCAGTTTAGCGGTGTAGTTGTCGGTGAGGTTCAGTCTGTGCAGCCCCATCCGGATGCGGACAAACTCCGGGTCTGCCAGGTCAGTGATGGAAAAAATACCGTGCAGGTGGTTTGCGGTGCCGCCAATGTTCGGGAAGGTCTCAAGGTACCGTTTGCTGTGGTTGGTGCGGTTCTGCCCGGTGATTTCAGGATCAAGAAAGCCAGGCTCCGTGGTCAGCCTTCAGAAGGTATGCTGTGCTCCGGGTCGGAGCTGGGGCTGTCCGAGAATCATGACGGACTGATGGAGTTGCCGGCCGATGCGCCGGTTGGCCAGGATGTCGCGGATTATCTCAGGCTGAACGATGTAACCATCGATGTGGATCTGACCCCCAACCGGGCCGACTGCCTTTCTATCAAAGGCATTGCCCGGGAAGTGGGGGTGCTCAATAGCGTGCTGGTAGAGGCCCCGGCCATTGAGCCGGTCGAAGCTGTGCACTCAGAAGTCCCGGATATACGTGTCGAGGCGCCGGCCGGTTGCCCGCGCTATCTCGGCCGGATTCTTCGTAATGTGAACCTGCAGGCTGAGTCGCCGCTGTGGATGCAAGAGAAGCTGCGCCGTTCCGGCATTCGTTCCATCGATGCGGCTGTGGATGTAACCAACTACGTGATGCTGGAGCTCGGTCAGCCTATGCACGCGTTTGACCGTGATGAGATTCGTGGTGGCATCGTTGTGCGTATGGCCCGGGTCGGTGAGAAACTGGTGCTGCTCGACGGCCAGGAAGTGGAGCTGACCCGGGGCACACTGGTGATTGCTGATCATGAAAAGCCAATCGCCATTGCCGGCGTTATGGGCGGCGAACATTCCGGTGTCGGTCTGAAAACCCGGGATCTGGTTCTGGAGTCGGCCTACTTCGACCCCATTATCCTGGCCGGCAAGGCACGTCATTATGGCTTGCATACCGATGCCTCTCACCGCTTCGAGCGCGGTGTGGATTACAAGCTGGCTCGTGAAGCCATGGAGCGTGCAACCCGCCTGCTGATGGACGTCGTCGGCGGTGAGCCGGGCGAAATTGTCGAGGTAGTCAGCGATGAGGATATTCCCGAGGATCGTGTAGTCGACCTCCGGGCCCGGCGCCTCAATGACGTTCTGGGTATGGAAATTTACCGCACCACGGTCGAGGAAATCCTGGCCCGGCTCGGGCTTAGGGTAGAGAAGCTGCTGAAAGACGGGTGGAGGGTTAGTGTGCCCAGCTTCCGTCCGGACATCTCAATCGAAGAAGACCTGATCGAAGAAGTGGGGCGGATCTACGGCTACAACAACCTGCCTGTGACCGAGCCTACGGGTTCCCTTGGGCTGCGCCCGGAGAGAGAGGCTGTCCGCCCGGTATCGGCCATTCGCAACTTCTTTGTGGACCATGGCTACCAGGAAGCGGTGACCTACAGCTTTGTGGATCCGAAGGTACAGCAACTGGTTGACCCTGAGCGCGAGGGTATCGCTCTGGCGAATCCGATTTCCTCCGATCTCTCGGTAATGCGCACCAGCCTCTGGAGTGGCCTGCTGAAAACGGTGGCCTATAACCAGAACCGTCAGCAGTCCCGTATTCGCCTGTTTGAGACGGGCCTTCGCTTCCTTAAGGAAGGCGAACATATTGATCAGCAGCCCATGCTTGCGGGTGTAGTTGTTGGAAACCAGTATCCTGAAAACTGGGTCAACGGTCGCAGAAATGCAGATTTCTTTGATGTAAAAGGGGATTTGGAGAGTCTGTTCCGTTTGCTGGGCATCGAAATTCATTTTGTCGGCAGTCAGCATCCTGCCCTGCACCCTGGACAGACTGCGGAGCTGCTGCGGGACGGCGAACATGTCGGCTGGCTAGGCACGTTGCATCCACAAGTTCAGAAAAATCTTGAACTTAATGGCACGATCCTGATGTTTGAGCTATTCTTGAATTCGGTCGTAACCGGATATGTGCCTAATTTCAAAGAAATTTCAAAATTCCCGGAAGTTCGTCGGGATTTGGCTATTATTATCGGGAGCGATGTGGCGTTTGCGGATGTGGAGCGTGTGGCCAAAAAGCATGCCGGTGAGCGCCTGACAGCGTTACGTGCGTTCGATGTCTACGAAGGTGAGAGCCTGGGTGAGGATAACCGAAGCCTGGCACTGAGCCTGTTCTGGCAGCATCCCGAGCGTACGTTGAACGAGGATGAAGTGCATTCGCTCTTCAACGGTGTGATCGACGCATTGAAAGAAGAGCTGGGGGCGACACTGAGGAGTTGAGACATGGCGGCTTTGACGAAAGCGGAAATGGCGGAGCGGTTGTATGAGGAATTGGGCCTGAACAAACGCGAAGCCAAGGAGATGGTGGAAGCTTTTTTCGATGAGATCAGAGGCGCGCTCAGTCACAATGAGCAGGTGAAGTTGTCGGGTTTTGGTAACTTCGATCTGCGGGACAAGAAACAGCGGCCGGGACGGAATCCGAAAACCGGCGAGGAGATTCCGATCAGTGCACGGCGTGTTGTGACCTTTCGCCCCGGGCAAAAACTAAAGCAAAAAGTAGAAGCGTATGCTGGAACCCAGTCATAACAACGAGCTTCCCGCAATTCCGGGAAAGCGTTATTTCACGATTGGTGAAGTGGCGGAGCTGTGCGCGGTCAAGGCACACGTCCTGCGTTATTGGGAACAGGAATTTCCCCAACTGTCGCCGGTCAAGCGTCGGGGCAACCGACGTTACTATCAGCGGGCGGACGTGATCACCATCCGCCAGATTCGCAGCCTGCTCTATGATCAGGGGTATACCATTGGTGGTGCCAAGCAGAAGCTGAGCAGCCACGAGATAAAAGACGACACCTCCCAGTACAGGCAGCTGATCCGCCAGATGATCACCGAGCTGGAAGACGTGCTCGAGGTTCTGAACGCGCCGGTCAGATAGGGCGCTTGCAGGCCCTGAACTTGGGTACCCCAAAAAAAGAACCGGGACGCGCCTCCGCCGCCCGGTTTTTTTGTGTCCGCGGAAGGTCGGTCTCCAGCGGTTGATGATGTCAACGGCTCTTGGTGCCCGGCAGTGAACCTCGCCCGGCGGCGGGCGGCGACTTGCCGGAAGCCGGTCTGTCAGCTTTACTGGTCAGAGGCAGTGGTTAGGTCCACGCCAGGCCCGGGCACTCCGGGAACCGGGTGGCACCCAGGGCGCTGGTCGGTTGGTTTGCGTCTGTCCGGGAAATTCGGCGAGGGATGAAGAGGGTTGTTATTGGAATCCTGTCTTCATAGTTACGAAACAGAGCTGCGAATTTGACCTGGATCAACCATTGTGAGTGGTTTCCCCGGGCAATTCAGTTCCATTTCAGGCGGGGTGGATAGGGTGATGATTCAGAACAGGAGGGGGTATGTCGGACACGGTCAATGAGTTGCTGGTCAACTATTGGGCAACCGGTTTTTTTGTGATCGCTGCCCTCGGCTTATGTGCCTTCATGGCAGGCGTTTCCAGCTTGCTTGGCGGGCGCAGCCACGGCGTCAGCAAAACCATCCCGTTTGAGTCCGGTATTGTCGGTGTCGGTGACGCCCGCCAGCGGTTTTCCGTCAAGTTTTATCTGGTCGCGATGCTCTTTGTGATCTTCGATATTGAGGCGGTGTTTCTGTTTGCCTGGGCGGTTGTGATTCCGGAAACGGGCTGGAGCGGGTTCTGGGGCGCGGCGGTTTTTATACTGATATTGCTTGCCGGCCTGCTCTACGACAGTCGCTCAGGGGCTTTGGAGTGGGCTCCCGAGGGCTCTCAGGGATACAGGGAGAACTGAGCCACTGAGTCCCCGGGCGACGTTGCCCGGACCTTGATCACCGTCAGCAAACCTTTATGGAGACCAGCCATGCCTTACAGACTGACACGGGCCGAGGAAGAGCCGGAATCCAGTGACCGTTACCCGATGGGGCGCCGGCAGTCATCGGAGGAGTACGTCAAAAGCCAGCTTGAACGCAACGTATTCACCGGCAAGCTGAGTGACGTCCTCAACTCGGCGGTGAACTGGGGGCGCAAGAACTCCTTGTGGCCCTATAACTTCGGCCTGTCCTGCTGCTACGTGGAAATGACCACCGCATTTACCTCGCCCCATGACATTGCGCGCTTCGGGGCGGAGGTGATCCGCGCCTCGCCGAGGCAGGCCGACTTTATGGTGATAGCGGGCACCTGTTTCATCAAAATGGCGCCGGTCATCCAGCAGCTCTACGATCAGATGCTGGAACCCAAGTGGGTCATTTCCATGGGTTCCTGCGCCAACTCCGGCGGTATGTACGACATCTATTCGGTGGTTCAGGGGGTTGACAAGTTCTTGCCCGTGGATGTCTACGTGGCCGGCTGTCCGCCGCGGCCCGAGGCGTTTCTGCAGGCGCTTCGCCTGTTGCAGGACTCGATTCAGGAGGAGCGGCGGCCGCTGTCCTGGGTCGTGGGTGACCAGGGAGTCTACCGGGCCGAGATGGCGTCCCAGCGGGAGCAGAAACGGAGCCAGCGAATCGAGGCCACCGAACTGAGGACGCCGGACAAGCTCTGAGCGTCGATTCCCGATTCGTCCAACCGTGACAGGAGATTAGTCCGCATCATGACCACAGACGCTCTCGATACGCATGCACCGGCCCAGTCCGGCATTGACCGGGCCCTCGGGCTTCTGGACGGATTCCGGGAACACATCGAGCACGTTCAGCCCACCCTGACCGGGCTTCCGGTGCTGTGGGTGCGACGTGAGCGGATAGTGGAGATACTGCGCCACCTGAAGGCGCAGCCGGCGTCTTTTTCCATGCTTTACGATCTCTCGGCCGTGGACGAGCGGCTCCGTGCCCACCGTGACGGGCTACCAGCCGCGGATTTCACGGTCTTCTACCATCTGTTGTCGGTGGATCGTAATGAAGACCTGATCATCAAGGTGGCGCTGACCGGTAGCGACCCGAACCTGCCAAGCGTGACCCGGGTGTTTGCCAATGCCAACTGGTATGAGCGGGAAATCTGGGATCTGTTCGGCATTACCGCAACCGGCCATCCCCATCTGCAACGGCTGCTCATGCCGCCCACCTGGCATGGCCACCCATTACGCAAGGACTATCCCGCGCGGGCCACGGAATTCGACCCCTACACCCTGACGGTGGAAGGCCAGAAGGTCGAGCAGGAGGCGCTGAAATTCGAACCGGAAGCCTGGGGCATGCAGCGTGAGCGGGACGGCAGCGAGTTCATGTTCCTCAATCTGGGCCCCAATCATCCCTCTGCCCACGGTGCCTTCCGGATCGTTCTTCAACTGGACGGCGAAGAGATTATCGACTGCGTGCCGGATATTGGCTATCACCACCGGGGCGCGGAAAAAATGGCCGAGCGCCAGACCTGGCACAGCTTCATTCCCTATACCGACCGCATCGACTACACCGGCGGCGTAATGAACAACCTTCCCTATGTCCTTGCGGTTGAGAAACTGGCGGGTATCGAGGTGCCCGACCGGGTCAAGACGGTCCGGGTGATGATGGCGGAGATGTTCCGTATTAGCAGCCATTTGCTGTTCCTGGGGACCTACCTGCAGGATCTGGGCGCCATGTCGCCGGTGTTCTACAGCTTCACTGACCGTCAGCGGGCCTACAAGGTGATTGAGGGTATCACCGGTTTTCGCATGCATCCGGCCTGGTACCGGATCGGCGGCCTTGCCCAGGACCTGCCCGTGGGCTGGCAGCAGCTGGTGCAGGAGTTCCTTGACTGGATGCCGCCGCGGCTGCGGGAATATGAGCTGGCCATGATGAAAAATGCCCTGGTGCGGGAGCGGACCCGGCATGTGGCTGCTTTCACCACCGCCGAGGCCCTGGAATGGGGCGTGACCGGTCCCAACCTGCGGGCCACCGGCTGCAACTTTGATCTGCGTAAGCAGCGGCCCTATTCCGGCTATGAGAATTTCGACTTCGAGGTGCCTCTGGGGCAGCATGGAGACGTTTTTGACCGGGGCCAGCTGCGTATTGAGGAAATGCGGCAGAGCCTGCGCATTATCCAGCAATGCGTCGATCACATGCCCGCGGGCGACTACAAGGCGGACCATCCGTTGACCACCCCGCCACCCAGGGAGCGGATGTTGCAGCACATCGAAACGCTGATCACCCACTTTCTGCAGGTGTCCTGGGGACCGGTTCTGAAACCCGGCGAATCCCTGCAAATGGTGGAGGCCACCAAGGGCATTAACAGTTACTACCTGACCAGCGACGGCAATAACATGAGCTACCGAACCCGCATCCGGACCCCGAGCTTTCCGCACCTGCAGCAGATACCGTCCTTGATGCGCGGAGGCTTCGTGCCGGACATGATCGCCCACCTGGGCAGTATCGATTTCGTAATGGCAGACGTGGATCGCTGATGATGGCAACAACCCCGCACACAACCGAACTGATCGGCAGTGACCGTTTTGAACTGCACCCAGACGACGAAGCCGCGATTCTCCGGGAAAAGGAACACTACGAGCAGCCCCAGGCCGCTTGTATCGAGGCGTTGAAAATCGTCCAGCGCCGCCATGGCTGGGTTCCCGACGGTGCCATCTTGGCCGTTGGCCGGTTGCTGGGCCTGGGATTCGCCGCGGTAGACGGCGTGGCTACCTTTTACAGCCTTATTTTCCGCCAGCCGGTAGGGCGCCATGTGATCCTGGTCTGCGACAGCAGCTCCTGCTTCCTGACCGGGTATGAAACGCTGAAACAGGCCCTGGTGGAGAAGCTGGGAGTGGACTACGGCGCCACCACCGCCGATGGCCGCTTCACCCTGTTGCCCGTGTGTTGTCTCGGCGCCTGTGACGGTGCCCCGGCGCTGATGATTGACGGGGAAACCTTCGGGCCGGTCACACCGGAGGATCTGTCCGACCTACTGGAGGGCTACGAATGAGCGGATCCACCTCAGGTCAAGGCAACCCGCTGCGTTATCACAGCCGGATACGGCAATCCAGTACCGAGCGTCAACCCGAAACCCATCCGCTGACCTGGAGGCTGAGGGACGACGGCGAGGTGGTCTGGCTCGGCGAATATCTGGATAAGGATGGTTATCAGTCGGTCCGCCGGGCATTGGCCGAGAGCGACCCCCAGGGCATCATCACCGTGGTGAAAGACGCCAATGTGCGTGGCCGGGGCGGCGCCGGTTTTTCCGCTGGCGTCAAGTGGAGCCTGACGCTGCAGGGGGGTGACATGCCCCGGGGCTACCTGATCTGCAACGCGGATGAAATGGAACCGGGCACCTTCAAGGACCGGTTGCTGATGGAGCAGCAACCCCACCTGCTGATTGAGGGGATGATCCTCGGAGCCCGGGCCAACAACGCCCGGCAAGGCTACATTTTTCTGCGGGGTGAATACGTGGAGGCGGCCCGGGTGCTGAACCGGGCCATTGATGAGGCCCGCGAAGCCGGCTGGCTGGGGCCGGATATTGATGGCAGCGGGTTCGATTTCGACATCGCGGTGCATACGGGGGCGGGGCGCTACATCTGCGGCGAGGAAACGGCTCTGATCAATGCACTGGAGGGGAAGCGCGCCAATCCCCGGGGCAAGCCGCCGTTCCCCGGCCAGTCCGGAGCCTGGGGCAGGCCCACGGTGGTTAACAACGTCGAGACCCTGTGCAACATACCCGCCGTGATTCTCCATGGCGCTGACTGGTATCAGAACCTGTCCGGCAACCGTACCGGTGACGGCGGCACCAAGCTTTATGGCGTGTCGGGGCCGGTTGCGGAGCCGGGCCTCTGGGAGCTGCCCATGGGCGTCACCGGGGCCGAGCTGCTCGACCGGGCCGGGGGGCTGCAGCAAGGCCGTCGGCTCAAGACGTGGTTGCCCGGGGGCACCAGTACCGGCTTCCTGTTGCCGGAGCATCTGGAGCTGCCCCTGGACTTTGACTCTATCGCCAATGTCGGCAGCCGGCTGGGCACCGGCCTGATGATGGCGGTCCCCGAGGACCGGGGCATGGTATCGCTGATGCGCAACCTGGAGGAGTTCTTCGCCCGGGAATCCTGCGGCTGGTGCACTCCGTGCCGTGATGGTCTGCCCTGGGTGGTAAAACTGCTCCGGGACCTGGAAAAGGGACAGGGGCAGGCCGGCGACATCGAATTGCTCGACAAGTTGGCGGCGGACTGTGGTCCGGGGTTGACCTTCTGCGCCCTTGCCCCTGGCGCCGCCATGCCGCTGGAAACAGCGCTGCGGCACTTCCGGCAGGAGTTTGAGCAGGGCATTGGCAAGGTAAGCGGCGACACCCGGGGCGTTCCGAACCGGGTCGCAGCGGACGCGCCGGCAAACAACCGTTAGTTTCAACAGTCACTTTCAACAAACAGTGATCGCACTTTCTAGGTGAAGGCAGAAGCAAGCATGGCGACGATTCACGTGGACGGAAAAACCTACGAGGTCAACGGGGCGCACAACCTGCTCCAGGCCTGCCTGTCACTGGGCCTGGATATTCCCTACTTCTGCTGGCATCCGGCCATGGGAAGTGTCGGCGCCTGTCGCCAGTGCGCGGTGCGCCAGTACAAGGACAAGGACGATAACAAGGGCGTTCTGGTCATGTCCTGTATGACCCCGGCGGCGGACCAGACCCGAATCGATATCGATGACGAGGAAGCCCGGGCTTTCCGGGCCAGTGTGGTGGAGTGGCTGATGATCAATCACCCCCACGACTGCCCGGTGTGCGAGGAGGGCGGCCATTGCCACCTGCAGGACATGACGGTAATGACCGGCCATGACCGCCGCCGCTACCGGTTCAACAAGCGCACTCGCCGCAACCAGTACCTGGGGCCGTTCATCGCCCACGAAATGAACCGCTGCATTACCTGCTACCGGTGCGTGCGCTTTTACAATGACTACGCCGGTGGCACCGATCTGGGCGCCTTTGGTGCCCGGGACAACATCTACTTCGGACGATACGCCGAAGGCACACTGGAAAGCCCGTTCTCCGGCAACCTCACCGAAGTCTGCCCCACTGGGGTGTTCACCGACCAGAGTCATTCCGATCACTACACCCGAAAGTGGGACCTGCAGTATGCCCCCGGCATCTGCCACCAGTGCGCGGTCGGTTGCAACATCAGCCCCGGGGAACGCTACGGCGAGATTCGCCGCATCGAAAACCGCTACCACGGTGAGGTTAACAGCCACTTCCTCTGTGACCGCGGCCGGTTTGGTTACGGATACGTCAACCGCGCCGACCGGCCGCGGGTTCCGGAATGGACCGAACGGCCGGGGCAGGAGGCCGTGACGCTGGGGGTGGATCCGGCCCTGGAGCGTATCACCGGCGCCCTGCGTCAGGCCCGGCGCATCATCGGCATCGGATCGCCCCGGGCCAGTCTGGAAAGCAATCACCAGCTATTGGCCATGGTGGGGCCGGAAAACTTTTCCACCGGGATAGAGTCCCGGGAGCAGGCGTGCCTGGCCATAATGAACCGGCTGCAGGAAACGTCGGGACTGCCCACCCCGACACCCCGGGAAATAGAACGCCACGATGCCATTCTGGTGCTGGGCGAGGACCCGGTCCAGAGCGCCGCGCGCCTGGGGCTGAATCTGCGTCAGGCTGTGCTGTCACGGCGGGAAGAACTGGCTGAACAGATCGGCGTGCCGGCCTGGAATGCCGAGGCCGTCAAGACCCTGGGGCAGGACCGGTACCACCCGCTGCACATTGTCTGGCCAGCGCCCACCGAGCTGGACAGTGTCGCTGTCGCCCGCCATGCCCTGGCGCCGGATGATATCGCCCGGCTCGGTTTCGCGGTGGCTCATGCCATCGACCCGGCGGCGCCCCCGGTGGACGGCCTCGACCCGGCCAGCCAGGAGCGGGCCGGAGAAATCGCCGTCAGCCTGTTAAAAGCGGCGCGGCCGCTGGTTGTCAGCGGCGGCTCCCTCGCCAGCGAGGCCATCCTGGAAGCCGCCGGTGCGGTTGCCCGGGCCCTGTCCAGGCGGGCAGCGCAGGGTGGGCTGGTGTTGATCCGGCGGGAGGCCAACAGCACCGGGCTGTCGCTCATGGGGGGGCAGACACTGGACTGGGCGCTGGATGAGTTGAGTGAGGGCCGGGCCGATGCGGTGGTGGTGCTGGAGAACGACCTGTATCAACGCCTGCCCGCCGACCGGGTGGAGCAGGCCCTGGCCCGTGCCAACACCCGCGTGGTGCTGGACCACCAGCGGACGAGAACCGCCGAGGGGGCGGACTTCATCCTGCCTGCTGCCAGTTTCGCGGAAGGGAGCGGAACCCTGGTAAATCTGGAAGGGCGGGCCCAGCGCTTCTTCCGGGTGTTCGAACCGGCCTACCTGCGCCCCGAGACCCGAATTCACGAGAGCTGGCGCTGGTTACACACCCTGGCCGCCGGGCTGCGGGGCGAAGCCCCCGGGGATATCAGCCTGGATCTGGCCACCCGGGCCTGCGCCGGGGCCCATCCAGGCCTGGCCGGGATTGTGGATGCCGCGCCCGGGCCCGATTATCGCATAGAGGGCCTGCGGCTGGCCCGTGAGCCCCAGCGTTACAGCGGCCGCACCGCCATGCGCGCCAACCTCGATGTAAATGAACCCCGCCCGCCACAGGATACCGATACACCCTTCGCTTACTCCATGGAAGGCTACAGCGGATTTGACCGGCCCCGGCAGCAGATACCTTTCGCCTGGGCGCCGGGCTGGAATTCCCCGCAGGCGTGGAACAAGTTCACCGATGAAGTGGGCGGTCACCTGCGCGGAGGGGACCCGGGCGTAAGATTGATTCGGCCTCAGCCCGGCCATCGCGAATACCCCGACCCGGTCTTTGATGACGGCGCCACTGACAGCAACGGGCTGCGGGCGCTGGTGTTGCCACGGGTGTTCGGGGGGGAGGAAACGTCTGCCCGGGCTGAACCTGTCCGGCAGCGGATGACCGCGCCGGTGGTCATCCTGGCCCGCCCGGATGCCGAGGCGCTGGGCGTGCGCGACGGCGACAGCCTGACGCTGCTTGGTGTGCGCGAGGGCGACAGCCTGATGCTGTTTGGCGGTCCGGCCATTACGGTATCGGAGCAGGAAGACTGGCCCCCCGGCTGGGCTGGCCTGCCCGCGGGATTGTTGCCCGGCCTGGGGCAGGGCGCGACACTCACTTTAGGAAAACCCACGGGAGGTGAGTCATGAGCTGGTGGACTCCGCAACTGGCAGCCACTCTCTGGGCCATGTTCCAGGCGCTGGTGATCCTGCTTGCCGTGGTCGTGGTGGGAGCGGCACTGACCGTGGTCGAACGTCGGCTGCTGGGCCTCTGGCAGGATCGTTATGGTCCCAACCGGGTAGGGCCATTCGGCACTCTTCAACTGATTGCCGATATGCTGAAGATCTTTTTCAAGGAAGACTGGACTCCGCCCTTTGCCAGCCGCGCCCTGTTTATGCTGGCACCCAACCTTGCCTTCGCTTCCCTGCTGCTGTCTTTCGTTATTATCCCCATAACACCGGGGTGGGGGGTGGCGGACATGCACATCGGGCTGCTGTTCTTCCTCGCGCTGGCCGGCATCAACGTCTACGCGGTGTTAATCGGTGGCTGGGCCAGTGGCAATAAGTATGCCTTGCTCGGCGCGTTGCGAGCCTCGGCCCAGACCCTGTCCTACGAAGTGTTCATGGGGCTGTCGCTCATGGGTGTGGTGGCCATGGCCGGCTCCTTCAACCTGCGCGACATCGTCGCGGCCCAGGAAGGCCTGTGGTTCGTGATTCCCCAGTTCCTGGGTTTCGTCACGTTTCTGATCGCCGGCATCGCGGTGACACACCGCCACCCTTTCGACCAGCCGGAGGCGGAACAGGAACTGGCGGATGGTTACCATGTCGAGTACTCCGGTATGAAGTTCGGCATGTTTTTCATTGGCGAATACGTGGGCATGGTGCTGGTTTCCGCGCTGATCGTGACATTGTTTTTCGGCGGCTGGCAGGGCCCCTGGCTGCCACCCATTGTGTGGTTTGCCCTCAAGACCAGCTTCTTCCTGATGCTGTTTATCCTGCTCCGGGCATCGCTGCCACGGCCCAGGTATGACCGGGTGATGAGCTTTGGTTGGCGGGTGTGTCTGCCGCTGACCCTGGTCAATCTGCTGGCTACCGGGGCGGTGCTGCTACTGACCGGTTCATAGGGAGGAAAGATGCGTAAAAACAAGGTGTTGTCGGTGTTATGGCTGATACCGGCCAGTTGGTCGCTGCTGCGTACCATGTGGATGGTATTCATGCACGGCTTCCGCAAGCGGGAAACCGTGAACTATCCGGAAGAGGAAGTTTATCTGCCTCCTCGGTACCGGGGCCGCATCATACTCACCCGGGATCCGGACGGCGAAGAACGATGCGTGGCGTGCAACCTTTGCGCGGTGGCCTGCCCGGTGGATTGTATTTCCCTGCAGAAAGGTGAAAAAGACGACGGCCGCTGGTATCCGGAGTTCTTCCGCATCAACTTTTCCCGTTGCATTTTCTGCGGCATGTGTGAAGAGGCCTGCCCCACCTCCGCCATCCAGTTGACACCGGATTTCGAGATGGGCGAGTACCAGCGTCAGCAGTTGGTGTACGAGAAGGAAGATCTGCTGATCAACGGCCCCGGCAAGGACCACGACTACCACTTTTACAAGGTTGCCGGCATGGCTATCGCCGGCAAGGATAAAGGTGAGGCACAGAACGAGGAGGTCCCGGAGGATGTCCGTACGCTTTTACCCTGACCAAAAAAGGAACTACTGATGGAACTGGGATTCTACCTTAGCGGCCTGGTGGCGGTGCTGGCCACGGTCGGTCTTATCAGCGGCTCCAGTCCGGTGCATGCGGTGGTGTACCTGATTGTTTCGCTGATTGCCGTCGCCCTGGTGTTCTTCGCCCTGGGCGCGCCCTTTGCCGGTGCTCTCGAGATTATCGTCTATGCCGGCGCCATAATGGTGCTGTTCGTGTTCGTGGTGATGATGCTCAACCTGCGTCCGGAGGCCAAGCGGGATCCCCTGTGGCAACGTCCGGGCTACTGGCTCGGGCCGTCGCTGCTGGCTCTGGTGTTGCTGGTGGCGCTGGTGGCGCTGATCGGCGACGGGCAGGCAGGCATGACCATTGACGGTGAGCTGATAACCGCCCGGGACATCGGCCTCACCCTGTTCGGCCCATGGCTGATAGTGGTGGAACTGGCCGCCATTCTGCTGCTGGCGGCGCTGGTGACGGCGTCCCACGTGGGCCGGCGCAACAAACCCCGGGGCAATCGCAACCGTGGAGGCACCCGATGACTGGTATCCCGATGGAGCATGGCCTGATCCTGGCCGTTATTCTTTTCAGCCTGGGGTTGGCCGGGTTGATGCTGAGGCGCAGTATGCTGTTCGTTCTCATGAGCCTGGAAGTCATGCTCAATGCCGCCGCGCTGGCCTTTGTGGTGGGCAGCACCGCCTGGAACCAGCCGGACGGGCAGGCCATGTTCCTGCTGGTCATCACCCTGGCGGCAGCCGAGGCCAGCGTCGGCCTGGCGCTGATGATACAGCTTTACCAGCGTTTCCGTTCACTTGAGCTGCACGAAGTCAGCAGGATGCGTGGATGATGATGGCTGCGACTTTACTGTCATTTCTGTTACCTCTGGCCGGTGCCATTGTTCTCGGCTTTTCCGGCGGGCGGCTGGGACCGCGGGCCAGCGCGGCCATTGGCGTGGGCAGCGTGGGGCTGGCCGCGCTGGCCACCGCCTGGGCCCTGCTGACCTTCTCCGGCGACAGCCAGGGCTTCACGCTCTGGACCTGGGTTTCCGTGGGCGAGTTCCAGCCGACCATGGGCGTGGTGGTTGATCGTCTCTCGCTGGTCATGATGTCGATCATCACCGGCGTGGGTTTCCTGATTCACCTGTTCGCTGTCTGGTACATGGTGGGCGAGGCCGGTATAACCCGCTTCTATGCCTGGATGAACCTGTTTGTGTTCAGCATGCTGGTGCTGGTGCTGGCCGATAACCTGCTGTTGCTGTTTCTCGGTTGGGAAGGCGTTGGCCTTTGCAGCTACGGCCTTATCGGCTACTACTATCAGAACGAAGCTAATGGGCGGGCGGCGTTCAAGGCGTTTATCGTGACCCGCACAGGTGACGTATTCCTTGCCCTGGGGCTGTTCCTGATCTTCGTGGAACTCGGCACCCTCGATATCGGATTGGTGCTGGAGCAGGCACCACGGGTCTGGGCCGAGGGGAGTGTCACTGCCAATCTTGCGGCCTTGCTGGTCCTTGGCGGTGCCCTGGGCAAGTCTGCACAGGTGCCGCTGCACACCTGGCTGCCGGATGCCATGGCAGGCCCCACTCCGGTGTCGGCCCTGATCCACGCGGCCACCATGGTGACCGCCGGCGTTTATCTGATTGCACGCCTGAACGGGCTGTTCCTGCTGGCACCGGATGTGATGTGGCTGGTGGGCATCATCGGAGCCCTGTCGCTGTTGCTGGCGGCCTTCGCGGCCCTGGCCCAGACCGACATCAAGCGGGTGCTGGCCTATTCCACCATGAGCCAGATCGGCTACATGTTCCTGGCGCTGGGGGTCGGGGCGTTTGACGCGGCCATTTTTCACCTGATGACCCACGCCTTCTTCAAGGCATTGCTGTTCCTTTCAGCTGGGGCCGTTATCATCAGTTGCCACCATGAACAGGATCTGAGCCGGCTGGGTGGGCTCTGGCGCAAACTGCCGGTCGCCTATGCCGGTTTCCTGGCGGGGGGCGCGTCGCTGGTGGCATTGCCGCTGGTAACCGCGGGCTTCTTCAGCAAGGACGAGATTCTCTGGCAGGCCATGGCCTCGGGCCACTACGGACTGTTCGCGGCGGGTCTGACCGGAGCCGTGCTAACCGGCCTGTACACGGTGCGGCTGATCCTGGGCATTTTTCATGGCCAGCCCCGCAGTGATCATGCACGCCATCCCCGGCCGGGCACCAGTCCCCTCAGGCATCACCTGCCTTTGGCAATCCTGGCCGTGCTTTCCACCTTCGTTGGTGCCTGGCTGTACCCGGGGCTTGAGGTGGTGTTCCCGCCGCCCCCCGATGATGCCACGAACGCCGGCCACACCCTGTTTCAGTTCCTGGCGACCGGAGCGGTGCTTGCTGGCCTGGCTCTGGCTGGCTGGCTGTTCCTGGCGCGGCGCCGGTGGCTTGACGCAAAGGTCGGTCGGGGCTTGGGGGCGCGGCTCTGGATCCTGTTCAACCGGGCCTGGGGCTTCGATGCCCTGTTCGACCGGACACTGGTCCGGCCCTGGCAGGCCCTGGTACGCGTGCTGCGTTTCGACTTTATTAACCTGGGGATGAACCTGCCGGCCGTGATTGCCCGCCTGTGCAATGCGGGCCTGGTGCGGTCCCAGGACGGCCAGCTGCGGACTTACGCCAAAGTGATGGTATTCGGTGCCACGGTGATACTGGTTGGCCTGGTAATGACTCAGGGAGGTGGCGCATGATTCTGTTCTGGCTGATTCTGATTCCCTTCCTCGGTGGCATGCTGTGCTGGCACTCGGAGCGTTGGGGCGAACAGGCGCCGCGCTGGATTGCCCTGGCCACCATGCTGTTCGTGCTGGCGGTCAGCGTCGTGCTTTGGGCAGGCGGTGATTTCAGCGCCTATGGCACCGGCGAGAGACCGTGGCTGCTGGAGTGGCGAGTCCCCTGGATTCCTCGTTTTGGCATCGAGATTCATCTGGCTCTGGACGGCTTGTCGCTGATCCTGATTGCGCTGACCGGCTTTCTGGGTGCCTTGGCGGTACTTTGCTCATGGAAAGAGATTGTCGAGCGGGTGGGCTTTTTTCATCTGAATCTGCTGTTTGTTCTGGGCGGCGTGGTGGGTGTGTTTCTGGCGCTGGACCTGCTCCTGTTCTTCCTGTTCTGGGAAGTGATGCTGGTACCCATGTATTTTCTGATTGCCCTCTGGGGGCACAGCGGCTCCCCGGGGCAAACCCGGATTCGTGCCGCCACCCGCTTCTTCATCTACACCCAGGCCAGCGGCCTGCTGATGCTGGTGGCGATCCTTGCGCTGGTGTTCGTGCATTACACCAGCTCCGGCGAGATAACCTTCAGCTATGACGCACTGTTGAACGCCGACGTGCCCGACAATCTGTCCTTCTGGATTATGCTCGGGTTTTTTATTGCCTTTGCGGTGAAGCTGCCTGTCGTGCCTTTTCATGGCTGGCTGCCGGATGCGCACGCCCAGGCGCCCACTGCCGGCAGCGTGGACCTTGCGGGCATTCTGCTGAAAACCGCCGCCTACGGCATGCTGCGCTTTGCGATTCCGTTGTTTCCGGAACAGTCCCAGGCCTTTGCGCCGGTGGCCATGGCGCTGGGGGTCGTGGGTATTATTTACGGCGCGGTCCTGGCCTGCGGCCAGCAGGATATCAAGCGGCTGATTGCCTATGCCAGCATATCCCATATGGGGTTCGTGCTGATTGCCGTTTATTCCGGATCCGAACTGGCGATCCAGGGCGCAATCGTACTCATGGTGGCCCATGCGTTCTCCAGTGCCGCTCTGTTCATTCTCAGTGGCCAGCTCTTTGAACGCATTCATACCCGGGATATGCGTCGCATGGGCGGGCTCTGGGGCCGCATACCGGTGTTGCCCGGCGTGACCTTGTTTTTCCTGGCGGCCTCTCTGGGGATGCCCGCCACGGCCAATTTCCTTGGCGAGTTCATGGTACTGTTCGGTACCTTCCGCAGCGCTCCGGTGGTGGTGGTCATCGCCAGCGCCGGGCTGGTGCTTGGCGCGATCTATTCACTGCTGATGATGCAGCGGGTGCATTTCGGTCGCGAACAACAACCGGGCCTGCTCGCGGGTCCGGATGTGCGGGAGTACGGCATGATGTTGGCCTTGATCGGACTCACCCTGGCAGTGGGCCTGAATCCGCAACCCCTGCTTGATACCACGGCGTCAATGGTCCGGCCGGTGGCGGACCTGTTCATGGCGGGCCCGGTCCGGGCAGGAGGGATGAACTGATGCTGACCCTGATCGATCTTGTGGGGCTGCTGCCCCTGCTTATTGTCGCCTCGACAGCCGTACTGGTAATGCTGGGCGTCGCCTGGCGACGCCACCACGGTGGTACCGCGGCGGTCACTGTCAGCGGTCTGGCCCTGGCCCTGGCGAGCCTGCCGCTGGCCTCGGCCGCGCCCTCTTCGCCGCCGCTGATGATCTTTGACGGCCTTGCCCTCATGGGCAGCGCGCTGGTGTTGGTGAGCGGCCTGTTTATCGCCGCCATGAGCCATGGTTACCTGGCCGGCTACAGGGGGCCGCGGGAAGAGTTTTACCTGTTGTTGCTTTGCGCGGTAACAGGTGCCCTGGGCCTTGTGGCCAGCAACCACCTGGCCACCCTGTTCATCAGCCTTGAATTGCTGTCGATGCCTTTGTACGGCATGGTGGCGTACAGTTTCCGGACAGAACGGTCCCTGGAGGCGGGGATCAAATACCTCATATTGTCCGCCGCCGCCACCGCCTTTCTGCTGTTTGGCATGGCGTTGATCTATGCCCGCACCGGCCACCTTGAGCTGACGGCACTCGCCGCGGGGGTTGCTGGCAGTCCGGACCCCTGGATTCTGGGCGGCGCCGCACTGTTACTGGTGGGGCTGGGGTTCAAGTTGTCCATCATACCGTTTCACCAGTGGACACCGGACGTATACCAGGGAGGTCTGGCGCCGGCGACCACTGTGCTGGCCACGGTGAGCAAACTGGCGGTGTTTCTGGTATTGCTGCGGCTGGTACTGGTGGCCCCGGTCTTCGGCAGTGGATGGCTCCTTGGCCTGATCAGCCTGCTGGCTCTTCTCAGCATGTTCGGTGGCAACCTGCTGGCCCTGTTCCAGCCTGACCTGAAGCGCCTGCTGGGCTACTCTTCCATCGCCCATATGGGCTACCTGCTGGTGGCCGTTATAGTAGGTGGCCCCCTGGCGTTGGAAACCACCGGGGTTTACCTGTTCACCTATATTGTGGCCACCATGGGGGCGTTTGGCGTGATTATGCATGTCTCCGGCACTGGCAGTGGCGAGGATGCCTCCGGGTTGCACCATTACAGGGGACTGTTCTGGCACAGCCCCTGGCTGGCAGCATTATTGACTCTGAGCATGTTGTCCCTGGCCGGCATTCCGCTGACCGCCGGATTCTTCGGTAAATTCTATATCATCGCCCTGGGTGTGGAAGGCAGCCGGTGGTGGCTTGTTGGAGGGATCGTTATCGGCAGCGTTATCGGGCTGTTCTACTACCTGAGGGTGATCGTCACCCTGTATCTGCGCGAACCGGGTATGCAGCAGGCGGTGGCGGATGCCGGCCGGGGTCGGGTAGAGAAGCTCGCCCTTCTGATTGTTGCCGTCTCAATACTGCTGCTGGGTATTTACCCGGTGCCGTTTATTGACTGGGTGGCGGGTCTCGCCTGGGCGGCCTGACAGCCGTAAGCAGAGGGTCAGAGGGGCCTGGGGAATGTGTCATCATTTTTTCACCGGCGGCCAGGCTTCTTTGACTTAAATCAATATAGCCCCGGCTTTTTTCAGATTGTTCCCTATTTTCAGTGTCAGTTCAGTTGTGGGTGATTAACTGTCACTTCCAAGCCGAAGAACCGGAGCGATCCTTCTTCAGCTCACTGACGAGGAGGCGAAATGAATACGAAGTTTTGCAAAGTGACTGCGATCTTCTCCAGTCTGGACTTGAAGAAAGTAGAGGATGCGCTGATCGCGGCTGGTTTTTCCGGTATGACTGTGTCTAAAACCCATGGCCGTGGCCGATATAAAAACTACTATGCCAAGGACACCATGGCCGATTCCGTTCGCGTGGAGATATTCACGGAAGCCGAGCAGGCAGACGAGATCGTTGACCTCATTGCCCGAACGGTGCACAAGGGGCTTGCCAGCGACGGAATCATAGCCGTGCTGCCGGTGGAAGACCTGCTGCACATCCGTGACTTCAAGGAGGCCCAGTGATCGGGTATCGCTGTGTCTTATGTCTTTGTGACAAGGTGAGGGGAAGGCGGGTGCGGACATGATGGGCGTCAACGAGGCTGGGACTGGTATCGGAGCCATGATGTCAGACAACAGAAATGGCGCGGTCGAGATTGCCGGCGCCGGACCGGCCGGGCTGGCAGCCGCCATCACACTGGCGCGCTCGGGGCGACCAGTTATCGTGCATGAGGCCCGGGCCGAGGTGGGGCACCGCTTCAAACGGGACCTGCAGGGGTTGGAGAACTGGAGCACGCAGCAGGATGCCCTGGCGGTGTTGCAGGAACTCGGAATCACCACCGACTTCAAGCGAGTTCCATGCCGCCGTGGTACCGCCTTTGATGCCTGGGATTCCCCGTACGCCATTGAGAGCATTGAGCCGCTGTTCTACCTGGTGGAGCGTGGCTCCGGGCCAGACACATTGGACACGGCGTTGCTGAGACAGGCCAGGGAACTGGGCGTGCAGGTGCATTTCAAAAGCCGGCTGCGGCATGCCCGGGGCCCGGCCATCCTGGCGACTGGCCCAAAGGCCGCCGATGCCATTGCGGTCGGCTATCATTTCGATACATCCATGCCGGACGGTTTCTGGGCAATTTGTGATAACAACCTTGCCCCTAAAGGGTATGCCTACCTTTTGGTAATGGGAGGCAAGGGAACGGTAAAGAGTTGCATGTTTACTGGTTTCAGGGATGAAGCAAAGTATGTGGAGCGAACTGTCAGTGCGTTTCAGAGGCTGGCCGGCATGGAGATGATGAATCCTCAGCCGCACGGCGGTGTTGGAAACTTCCGTATCCCTGTAACCGCATTGTCCGGGGTGCACCCGGTAGCGGGTGAGCAGGCCGGTTTCCAGGATACGCTGTGGGGCTTCGGGATGCGCGCGGCCATCACCTCCGGCGTGCTGGCCGCACGCAGTCTGCTGCATGGTGACGACTACAACCGGCTTTGGCGAGAATCCCTGGAGCGTCCGATGGCGGCGGCGTTGGTGAACCGCGCGTTTTATGGGCTGCTGGGTAACCGCGGTTATCGCTGGTGCATGCGCCGCCAGGAAAACCATCTGGATGCGCGCGAGTTTTTGCGCCGTCTCTACCGGCCCACACTTGCCAGGCGTCTGCTGGCGCCGTTGGCGGGTTTGCATTTGCGGAGCCAGCGACGGGATATAAGCTGCAATCATGTCGATTGCAGCTGTGTCTGGTGCCGGCATGGCCGGGAGCCGCATACGTGATGTCAACCGTCCGCAAGGATTTCGGAGTTGAGTGATGAATGAATCGATCAGTCATAGTGGGGCATGGGGCATCGCGATTATTGTTATCGTACTGGTATCCTGGTTCTTTTACCGCTATTTTGCGCCGAAGAACTGGCGCGAGTGGGCAGGCGCCGGGGCGGTACAGGCCTTTATCATCGCGCTGTATGCGGAGATGTACGGCTTTCCGCTGACCATTTACCTGTTGGTGCGTTTTTTCGGCCTCGACAGTGAGTACGTCAGTGCAAGCCTCTGGTCCACACTGGTTGGTCTGGGCGAGACCGGCATGCTCGTCTCGATGCTGGTTGGCTACGCAATTGCGTTCATCGGCGTGGGCCTGTTCATCCAGGGATGGCGCCAGGTATACCGGGCACGCAAGGAAGACAGACTGGTTACCGATGGGCTTTATGCCTATGTTCGACATCCTCAGTACACCGGCTTGTTCATTGCCCTGTTCGGTGAGGGCGTGGTTCACTGGCCAACGTTGTTCTCGATCGGGTTGTTCCCGGTGATCGTGCTCGTCTACGTCTGGCTGGCGTATCGTGAGGAAGAACAGGTGATCGCCCGGTTCGGCGACACCTATCGCATCTATCAACGGCAAGTGCCCATGTTCATTCCCCGCTGGAGTCAGTGGCGGCGGCTTGCGGATGCATCGCACGACCGCTCCGATCAGGGCGATCCGAAGTGACGGAGTCCGGCGGCGACCCCTCGAAGGTAAGCGGCGGATTTCGCAAGACTATTTTGGTAATGTAAGGTTGTTGGGGTGTCAGTGGGGTTGTCGGCTGGAGGCAGTCTTGTCTCAGAGCCACCCCGGAAACGCATGGTTGCACGAGCTGGAGAATACAGGATGAGTGCTCTGGAACAATACAGCCTGCTGCTGGGCCTGGTGATCGGCACCGCTGGTGTCGTCTTGAGTCTGTATGGTCTTGCCCGCGCGATGGGGCCTGCACGGCGGGAGCCGGGTAAGGATGTGCCGGCGAGCTCCGGTGTGCTGTCGCGGGATCCGGTGTGGGGGCGCTATCACGCACGCTTCTACGGTTACGCGCTGCTGTTTCTGGCCTTTGATATGGAGATGGCGTTCATGTACCCATGGGCGGTCGTGTACAAGGAAGTAGGGCTGGTTGCCTTGCTTGATATGGGCGTGTTTCTGGCCATTCTTTTTCTCGGCCTGCTCTATGGATGGAGCCAGGGGGCTCTGAGGCGGCAATGACTTCTGATCCGGCAATGACCATCACGGGCGCGCGACAGCGACAGAAGCGGTCCGCAATGCTGCAGAAGTGGGTCTCCCGGGCCCTCGCGCGCAACCTGAGCTGCCTGATCGTCCCGGGGCCGGAAGTGGCCCTGGCGCATGGTCTGGATGTGATGGCGGCCGGCCTGCGCATCACCGGGACGCCTCGCGATGCAGGGGTGCTCCTGGTTGTCGGGCCATTGTCCGAGAAAATGAGCGAGGCCGTGGCGGTGCTCTACGCGCAGATGCCGCGGCCGCGCGCCATCCTCGTGCTGGGCGGACCGGCACCGTCATCTTTACCAAACGCCGATGTTTCCGCAGGTCTTTCGCAAGAGGAACTGACCGACGCGGTTGACTGGCTGAAGCGCGCACTGGCTGAGGGCGCCTTTGCAGTCTCACCCGAGGATTTCGACGCCTCTGTCCTGCATGCCAGGATCGAGTATGTCTGCCCCATGCATCCGGAAGTTGTCCAGGACGAGCCGGGCAGCTGTCCCAAGTGTGGCATGGATCTGGTAGCCCGCGAGGCCGGCGAAGACGAGGGCGCCGGGGAAACCACCGCAGAGCACGGCCATCACCATGGCCATGAGCACCACGATCATCAGGACCACGGGCACGAACAGCACCATGATCACGACCATCATCACGGTCACGAACAGCACCATGATCACGACCATCATCATGATCACAAACAGCACCATGGCCATGAGCACCACGAGCAGGATCATCACGGCCATGATCACCAGCACCACCACGGTGGGGCCGGCGGGCACTCGGAACATGATCACTCCGGTCACGATCATGGAGGCAGCGACCATACGGGGCACGACCACGGAAGTGATGACCATGCGGGACACGACAGCGGAGGTGATGACCATGCGGGACACGACAGCGGAGGTCATGGCCACGCGGGGCACGACCACGGTGCCATGGGGTTCATGTCCATGGTTGAAGTGACCAAGGACCTGCCCCGCAGTGCCGACGGGCTGGCGATGGACTGGATCGAGGTGCCGTTCGGTCCGGTTTTCCCCGGCCTGCCTGGCGGACTGAAGTTGACGCTGACCCTCGACGGTGACGGGGTGACTGAAGGGCAAGCCACATCCCTGGTGGGCATTGCCACAGAAGGTGACGAGGTGGATGCCGGGACCTTTGTCGAGCGTCTGGCGTCGGCCATGCCGCTGGCGCCTGTGAGCTACCGCCTGCTGGCCTGCCTGGCAATCGAGCGGGCGGCCGGGCTGGAGGATGATCCGGGGATCGCCCGGGCCCGGGCCAGCGCCCTTGAGCGTGAGCGCATCGCCAGTCATCTGGGTTGGCTGGCCCAGTTGGGGCGTCAGCTCGGCTTCGCCTGGCTGACACATCGTGCTTCAACCCTGCAACTGGAAATTCAGGTCGCCAGTCAGCAACGGCATGCCGAGTTGGAGCCGGCGCTACAGGCACTGGCTAACCGTCTCGGGCGAACGCCTTTGCTCAAGGCGCGATTAAAGGGGACCGGCGTTCTGCCAGCGGGTTCTTCTGACCTGCGTGGGCCGGTGGCGCTTGCCGCCGACGAAGCCGGAGATGCCTGGACACGCCTGTGGCAACGCCTGGCCGAAATCACGGCGAGCCTCGACTTCATCAAGGCGACCGGGGAGCCGGAGCTGCCGGCCCTGCGAAACATCGGTCATGTATCCGGTACCGGTGAGGCAGCCGTGGAAACCCCGCGCGGCCTGGCTCAACTGAGTCTGAAACTGGGGCATGGCCGGGTGGAATCATACAAGCTGGACACCGCCTGTAGTCACCATATCGGCCTGGTCGCAAAGCTTGTCGAAGGCCGGGAGCTGGGCGACGCACTGGTGGCGGTCGGATCACTTGACCTTTCGCCCTGGGAGGTGATCTCGTGAACTTTGTCATCGTGTTGCTTGCGTTGCTTGGCAGCGTCTGGCTGCTCGCCGTGGTCGAGGGCTGGACGACAACCGGCCGCCTGCGTCCGGCTGCGCCTCTGCTCAGCGGCCTGGCGCACCTCGGTCGTGAATCCATTGTACCGCGCACGCCGGACCGGGTCTTTTTCGAGGCGGCGCCGGTGCTGCTCCTGATTGTCGCGGTGCTTGGCGTGGCGGTTCTGCCGCTGGCACCGACCCTGGTGATCGCGGATCTGGCCACCGGTGCCCTGTTCATCAATGCGGCGTTGGCTTATGTGCTAGTCGCCCTGATTATGGCCGGTTGGGGCCCGAACGGCGCCTATGCCATGATCGGTGGCTGGCGATTCCTTGGTCAGCTTATCGCCTACGCCATGCTCATTGTCATGCCCATCACAGCGGTGGCCATGCGCGCCGAATCCATGGTAAACACCGTGATTGTCAGCTCCCAGGACAGCTTGTGGAACATTATTTATCAACCGCTTGGTTTCTTGCTGTTTTTCATTGCCTCCATGGCGCTGGCGTTCCGTTCGCCATTTGATCTGCCTACCGCAGAGGGGGAGCTGGGCGGGGGCGTGGACGCCGAATACACTGGCGTGCGCCTGGCGGTACTGCGCCTGGCTCGACTGACGCTGGTGGTTACGCTGGCTTTCGCGATCACGGTGTTTTACCTCGGCGGCTGGCACGGGCCGCTACTGCCGCCCTGGGCCTGGAGTCTGATCAAGACCCTCGCCGTGGCCGTGTCGATGCTCCTGGCCGGTCGCTACCTGCCGCGCATCCGTGAGGCGGATCTGTTGAGGTGGTGCTGGACCCTGGGGATTCCCCTGGCACTGCTCAATATCATTATTGTCGGTTTACTGGTTCTGGTGGTTCCATAATGTACGCTCAGGCATTTTTTGTTGCTGTTTTCGGGCTGGCCTCAATCGGCTTCGGTGTGGTGGTGTTTCGTACATCATCCATGGTGCGTTCCGCGCTGGCGCTGTTATTTTCGCAGACGGCCGTCGGCTTAATGTTCCTGGCGATGCAGACCGAATTCCTGGGCGTGCTGCAGATTATGATGATGGCCACGGAAATGAGCATCATGGCCATCTTCATGGTGATGTTCATGATGGACCCAGGCGGGCTCGGCGGCATGGAGATGACTCACCAGAAGCGCTTTTCAATAAGCGCCGGGGTGGTTGCTGGCGGCGCAGCGATTGCGGTCGCGCTTCTGGCCGACTGGGGGCCGGTGACTGTCGAGGCGCCGGATGCCGAGATGCAGACACGGGCGCTGGGCATTGAGTTGCTGGGACGTTCTATGCTGATCTTCGAAACCGCCGGTATCACTATCCTGACCGCGATGATCGCGGCCACGGCGGTGGCGATACCGGTGTATACCTTGTCCGGTAACGGCGGCACGGAAACCAAGGAGACCTCGGAATGACGTTGATCCTGATCCTGGCGCTTGTGACCGGCGCGATCCTGTTCGGCGTCGGCGTCTATGGTGCGCTGTCCCAGACCAATCTGGTCATGATCATGATGGGAGTGGAACTGATTCTCGCGGGCGCGCTGGTGAACCTGGTTGCCTTCTGGCGTTTTCTGCATCCCGAGAGCTACTCCGGCCAGATGTTCGCGCTGGTGGTAATGACGGTCATGGCGGTTGAAATGGCGGTCGGCTTCGGCGTCGCGATCGCACGCTTCCGGGCCAGGGGCTCGGTAGAGATGGAAGAAGCGGGGGACCTTAAAGGATGAGTACCGTAGTGCTGCCGGTACTGCCACCCCTGCTCGCCGCCTTGGCCGTGCTGATACTGCGTCGGGGCGGACCTGCGCTGGCCCTGGCCGGCGCAACGCTCAGCCTGGCAGGAAGTCTCTGGCTCCTGGCCCGGGTCGCCGGCGGTCAGGCCGAAACCCTGCTTCTGCCCGGTCTGCCGGAAATGCCACTTCGACTGGTCGCCGGACCGCTGACGGCGCTGCTGGCGGTGGCGGTGGCCACCGTGGGCACGTTCGTGCTGATTCATGCAGTCGGTTATATGAAGCGGGAGTCCGGCCTGTGCCGCTTCTACGCCTTGATGTCCCTGTTCCTGGCCGCCATGCAGGCGCTGGTGCTGGCCGGCGACTGGGTTCTGCTGCTGGCGGCCTGGGAGTTGATCGGTTTGTGCAGTTACCTGCTGATCGGCTTCTGGTTCCAGCGGCCCGAGGCCGCAGACGCCGCCGGTCGCGCCTTCCTTTATACCCGTAGCGCCGATCTGGGGCTTTACGTTGCGGTATTCATGCTTATCGGGTCGGCCGGTACCAGCGAGATTGCCGCCTCCCTGGAGACCGGCGGCAGTGCATCGACCGCCGCCGGGCTTTTGTTGCTGCTGGCCGCCATGGGCAAGTCTGCCCAGGTCCCCTTGCAGGACTGGCTCATGCGTGCCATGGCGGGGCCGACACCGGTCTCGGCGCTGCTGCACTCGGCCACGCTGGTGGCGGCGGGCGCCATCCTGCTGATCCGTTCGGCCCCGCTGCTGAGCCCCGAGGTCCTGCTCGCCGTTGGACTTGTCGGTGGCGTTACCACGGTGGCAGCCGGGGTCATTGCACTTGCCGAACGTGATCTCAAACGCCTGCTCGCGGCTTCCACTGCCAGTCAATATGGCCTGATGCTGGTCGCGGTCGGCGCCGGGGTTCCGCTGGCTGCCCTGTTGCATTTGCTCGCCCATGCCGCCATCAAGAGCACCCTGTTTCTTGCCGCCGGCGACTTCCAGCATGCCCGCGGGGGTACCAGTTTCGATCAGTTGGAGGGCGTTGGCCGCGCCAGACCCTGGGCTTTTGCCGGCTTTGCGTTGGCGGCGCTGGCACTGGCCGGTATTCCGCCACTGAGCGGGTTCTTCTCCAAGGACGCGGTAATCGCCGCCGCCCTGTCTGCGCAGGGCGCCGCCTGGCTCGGCCCCCTGGCGCTGGCCGGTACCCTGCTGACCGGCGGCTATATGGCCCGGGCCTTGCGCCTGCTGTGGCGAGGCTCCGGCGAAACCCGACCGGTTGCTGGTAGTGCCTGGATGCGCGTGGGCATTTGGGGTTTGGTGGTCCCTGCCACTACCCTCGGCCTGGCCTTCGGCCCCATCGAGGCAGTTCTTGATCTGCCCGCCGTCACCGCAGGCACAGTGGCCGTGCTGCTTGGGCTCCTTGCTGCCGCGAGTGGGCTGGGCCTGGGCTGGCTCGTGCCGGCTCCCCGCCTGCTAGGGCCGGTCTACCCGTGGGCACGACGCGGACTTGCCGTTGGCGGCGGGCTTACGGTCTGGGTCGGGAGGCCAGCAATGGCCGTTGCCCGGGGGTGTGAGTGGCTGGAAGGTCGCCTGTATGCAGCCGTCCTCAATGTCGGCCAGGCCGGGCTCGCGGTGGCGCGGCTGGCGCGCGCCACCGACGAGCGCCGCATCGATGGCCTGATCTTCGCCCTGGTGGCAGGTGTGCGGGCTTTGGGGGATCGCGCCCGCGCACTGCAAAGTGGTCTGATCCATCGTGAGCTGGCCGTCAGTGTCTCGGTTACGGCCGTGGGACTGGTCGTGCTGCTTGTGACGTTGCTGCGTTTCTAGCTGCGTTTCTAGTTTCTAAAGGGAATCCGATATTCATGTTACCACTCGTTTCCATCACCTTGTTCCTGCCCCTGGCGGGCGCCGTCCTGATCCTGGCCCTGCCACGACCGACGGCACAGACCGTGCACGGCATCGGCATCGCCACCGCCTCCCTGACACTGGCCTTTGCCGTTGCCATGTGGCTGCGGGGTGTCAGCGGCGCAGGCTTTTCCCAGGTCGAGGAGCTGGAATGGATCCCGGCCATTGGCGCCGCCTACCGGGTGGGGGTCGACGGCATCAGCCTGCCGTTGGTGCTACTGAGTGCCGTGCTTTTCCTGGTTGCGTTCATCTACGCTTCGTCGCTTCGTGAACGTCCGCGCGCCTACGTGGCCCTGGCCCTGCTTCTGGAGACTGCGGCAGTCGGTACCTTCACCGCTCTCGATGGGATTTTGTTCTACGTCTTCTTCGAAGTTTCCCTGGTGTCGATGTACTTCATGATCGCCGGGTGGGGACACGAGGAGCGGCAGCGTGCAGCCCTGATGTTCTTTATTTACACGCTGCTGGGCAGCCTGCCGCTGTTGCTCGCCATCCTGGGGCTTTACCTCGGCAGCTCTGAACCGACCTTCGACATGCGAGCCTGGATCGAGAATCCGCCACTGGAAGGGGCGGCGGCTATGTGGGCATTGGTCGCTATGCTGATCACCTTTGCGGTAAAGATCCCCGCGGTGCCGCTGCATACCTGGTTGCCTGCCGCTCATGTTCAGGCGCCGACCGTCGGCAGTGTCATCCTGGCCGGCATCATGCTGAAGTTCGGCACTTACGGATTGGTCCGCTTTGCCCTGCAAATGACCCCCGATGCTTTCCGTGAAGCGGGGGTCGTTGTTCTGATCTTTGGTGTCGTCAGCGCGCTCTACGGGGCTTTTGCCGCCCTGGCTCAGAGCGACCTCAAGCGCCTGGTTGCCTACACCTCAGTTAATCACATGGGCTATGTGATCGTCGGCGTCGCCGTGGCCGCACTGACTCTGGACTCCTCGGTGCGTGCCGTCGCGCTGGATGGTGCCGTGTTGCAGATGTTCAGTCACGGTCTGGTTACCGGCGCCCTGTTCTTGCTGGTGGGCATGATTCAGGACCGCGCCCATACCCGTGAAATGGGTGAGTTCGGCGGTCTGCTCAAGACGGTCCCGATGCTTGGCTGGTCATTTATATTGGCGGCCTTTGCGTCCCTGGGCCTGCCGGGGCTGGCGCACTTTCCGGCTGAGTTCCAGATATTTCTCGCCACCTTGGGTAGCGCGCCCGTAGCGGTTGTTGTGATTCTGGGTATTGCCATTATCGCCGGCACCTTTCTCAAGGCACTGCGCGAAACCTTTCTGGGCGAGCCCCGGCAGCGCTGGCAGGCCATGCCGGACCTGAGTACGCGGGAATGGCTTGCCGTGGCGCCACTGCTGGTGCTCACCGTTGCCACTGGCGTGGCGCCATCCTGGGTGCTGGACATCATTCACCGGACCACATCGGGACTGGTGCTGTAATGGGCCCTGATCTCGCATTATTAATCCCGGAAATTGTCGTCCTTTTGACGGCTGTCGGCGCGCTGGTCGCGGAAATGCTGCGTAGGCCGCGAACCGCCCTGGCCGTGGCTGTCATTGGCCTACTTGTCGCCACGGGGCTGACCTTGCGCCTGATCGGCGCCGACACAACGGTGTTCGGCGGCAGCTTCCGGATCGACGAACTCAGTGTCTGGGCCAAGCTCATTCTGCTGCCGGCCACCGTGCTCTCAATGCTGCTGGCGCGAGTGGATGTGCGAGGCACCGCGCGTGAGGGTACGGTCTACAGCCTGCTGTGCTTTGCCACCCTCGGCGCCCTGGTTCTGGCCGGCGCGGGCGATACGATGTTCCTGGTGTTGGGCACACTGTTGACCGGCCTGGCCACCTTCGCCCTGGTCGCCTATCCGGATACCGACCCGGCCACCGAAGCCGCCATGAAATTCTTCGTGTTTGCCTCGGTCACCGGTGCAATCATGATTTTCGGCCTGAGCTACTGGTTCGGTGCCGCCGGCTCCACCTTGCTTGCTGATCTGCCGGGCATGGATACCATGCCTATGGCCGTCATCGTCGGCTTTGTGGCTGTCGTTATCGGCCTTGGCTACAAGGCATCGCTGGTTCCGTTTCATTTCTGGGCGCCAGATGCCTACGAGGGCGGGCCGCTGTCGATAGCGGCTTACCTGTCCGTGGTGCCCAAGATCGGGGCTCTGTTCGCACTCGCTCAGGTGGTTCGCGGTCTGCCCCCGGAAAGTGGTTGGACTGCCGTCATCGCGGGTCTGGCCGTTCTGACCATGACCTACGGCTATCTCGCCGCGCTGGTGCAGGATAACGTCATCCGGCTGCTGGCCTACTCGTCGATTGCCCAGTCTGGCTATTTTCTGCTGGGCATCGTCGCGGTGGGCTCGAGCAAACTCGCGCTGACATCAGTTATCCTGTTCGCCGCCGCCTACGCGGCCATGAACCTGGGCGCTTTTGCCGTTACCGCCGCAACCGGGCGCACTCTGAACGATTTTGGCGGGCTGGGCCGGGCAAAGCCGGTGACCGGAATCGCGATGGTGGTTTTCCTGCTGTCGCTGGTAGGTATTCCGCCTCTCGCCGGCTTCGTTGGCAAGTTCCTGCTCTTCGCCGCCGCCATCGATGTCCAGTTCACCTGGCTGGCGGTGGTGGCGATTGCCAACAGTGTGCTTTCACTAGCGGTATACCTGCGCATCGTCGTACCCATGTACCAGCAGGCGGCGACGGAATTCGCGCCATTGGGCAGAAGTCTTGGCACGGTGGTAGTGACCACCTTTGCCGCCACACTGATCATCGGCCTGGCGGCCCAGTTCTTTCTTGCGGGACTGGTGGAGTGGCCGGCCTAGTGCCCCGCCCGGCGACGCTGGCCATCGTGCCGGCCATGAGCACACCGCTGGCGTCCATTTTCGGCAGTGGCTTCCTGGTAATCGTACCGGTACTGGCCAGTAGTGTGGGGCCGTATTCGTTATGGGCGATGCTGGCGGTGGCTTTTGTCGCTTTTCACACCGGTGCCGTCGTGCGCCATAACATTCTGTGTGCTGAACCGGTGCTGGCAGCGGGCAGTCAACGTCTGACGCTCACGCTCGAACGACTGTCGGATGGGGCGCTGGTCCTGGCTTATATTGTGTCCGTGTGCCTCTACATTCATATCCTGAGCGCCTTCGTGCTCGGGGCTTTCGGACTGGATTCGGGCTTCAACAAGAGCCTGTTTACCACGCTGGTGATCGGCGTGATTACTGCAATTGGCATCATGGGTGGCTTGAGACCGTTGGAGCGGATGGAGCGGTGGGCTCTGTATGTGACCATCCTGGTGCTCGCTGTGCTGTTGGCCGCCTTCGCCCTGCGTGACATCAGCGACTTTCTGGACACCGGACGCTTTGTGCTGCCATCCATGCCGCAACGTTCCGGCTGGGAAATGGTGACCATGGTGGCCGGTACCCTGATCGTGGTGCAGGGCTTCGAAACGCCGCGCTATCTCGGCCAGAGTTTTGATACCTGGACGCGGATCCACGCCTCGCGCTGGTCGCAATATGTATCTCTCACGGTCTACGTGGCATTCGTCGCCGTGGTCTTGCCCCTGGTGCCAATTCTGGACGGGCAATACGCAGATAACAGCCTGATCCAGGTGGTTGCCTCGGTCTCGGTACTTCTTTCGGCGCCGCTTATCCTCGCCGCCGGCCTGTCGCAGTTCTCCGCTGCCGTTGCGGACACCCTGGCGGCTGCGGCGAACCTGGAGGAAGTGACGCGGCGGCGCCTCACCCAGCGTTGGGGTTACCTGCTGGTAGGCGGTGCGGCTATGGCGCTGGCCTGGTCCGGTTCCACCTTTACGGTGATCGCGCTGGCGTCACGCGCCTTCGCCCTATACTACCTGTTGCAATGTCTGGTGGCCCTGACGGTGTGCCGCAACCGGCGTGAGCGGGTACGTTTCTTCCTGGTTGCGCTGGCACTCATTTTTGTCCTCCTTTTTGCGGTGCCGGCCGGTTGACCGAGCGGTTTCTGGCGAAAGCCTGAATGTCTAATCTGCCCCACGAACTCATAACGAACCCCGTAATTATTACGACTCCGGGATGGCCGGAGTTGCGTGTGTATTCCCGGCGAATATGGGACAAATTGCTCCCTCAGTTAATGCGTTTACTGATGTCGAAGTTAACCGGCTGGACTTGAGGAAAATGGCATAACGACGATCAGTGAACTACGATGATTGGAACTGTTTCACCAACAATAAGACCATAAGGAACAAGTCCAATGCCTATTAAATCCTTTCCCACCTCTCACTTTTTGGGCAGTGTAGCCGCTGCTGTTTTACTAGGGGTCGCGGGAATCAGCCATGCCCAGACTACAATTAAGCTTGGATGGACCACTGCTGACAGCGAAGCAGATGAAGTGGACCCCGAAATTTGGACAGGTGCCTAAGCTCTGATTCATCATCTCCACAAGGAGGAGAATCATGAGCAAGAAACGCAAGCAATACAGCGCATCGTTCAAGTCCAAAGTCGCCCTGGCCGCCCTCAAGGGTGACCAGACCACATCCGAAATCGCTGCCCGTTTCCAGATCCACCCCACCATGGTCAGCACTTGGAAGCGTGAGCTGCTGGAGAATGCTCCGGACCTCTTCGAAGGCAAGAAAAAGTCTGGCAAGCAGTCCAACGAGCCCAGTTCTGACGAGCTTTATCGCGAGATCGGCCGACTGACGGTAGAACGCGATTTTTTGTCGCGCAAGCTCGATCAGTAAGCCGTCAACAGCGGTTGACGATGATCGAGCGTGGTCATCCCCAGGTCAGCATTTCGCGCCAGTGTGAGCTGCTCAAGCTGAGCCGTTCCTCGATCTATTATGTCCCTCGTGAACAGCCACAGGAGGACCTGAATTTGATGCATCTGATCGACCGGCAGCATCTGGAAACACCGTATTATGGTTCTCGCAAGATGCGTGTTTACTTGCAGCGTAAGGGCCATCAGATCAATCGCAAGCGAGTGCAACGGCTGATGCGCATCATGGGCATTCAGGCCGTGTATCCGCGGCCCAGAACCAGCATTCCGGGTGACGGGCACAAGATCTATCCGTACCTGCTCAAAGGGCTGATGATCGACCGCCCCAATCAGGTGTGGGCGGCTGATATCAGTTATATTCCGCTGGCTCGGGGCTTCATGTACCTGGTCGCCATCATCGACTGGTACAGCCGCAAGGTGCTGGCCTGGCGGGTTTCCAATACCATGGACACAGACTTCTGCATTGATGCCCTGGAGGAGGCCCTACAGCGCCATGGAGCGCCGGAAATCTTCAATACTGATCAGGGTGCCCAGTTCACCAGCGAGGCCTTCACAAGTGTTCTCAAAGAGCATGGCATCCGGATTAGCATGGACGGCAAAGGCTGCTACCATGACAACATTTTCGTGGAACGGCTCTGGCGCAGCGTCAAACACGAGTGCGTCTACCTCACTGCATTCGAGGATGGACAGCACCTGAAACAGGCGCTCCACCGGTACTTCCGGCATTACAACCAGACCCGGTACCATCAAAACCTTGATTATCAAACACCAGATGAGGTGTACTATGGGCAAACCATAGCCTTGGCAGCCTGAGCCAGGGAAACAACAGGATCATAGCTTAGGAACACCATCAGGTTGTCCAACTGATTGGGTCCACCTCAAGATCCATATGCTATCGCTGCCCATTACTTTGCCGAGGAGCTTGAGTCTGCGGCACCCGGGGAATTCAAGGTATCGTTTTTCCCAAACCATCAGCTTGGCAATGACACAGCAATGTTACAGGCAATGCAATTCGGAACGATGGGTGCTGGCGTCATTACCGGGACTCAGGTAGGCACATTGGAGTCTGCATTTCAGCTCAATGACCTTCCGTTCCTCTACGCTACTAACCAGCAGGCGCACAAGGTTCTTGATGGAGAGGTTGGCCAGAAATTGCTATCCCTGCTTGATGCCAAAGGCATTGTGGGACTTGGGTTTCCTGAGGCAGGCTTCCGACATACCATTAACAACAAACGCCCAATCCGGACCCCGGCCGACTTTAATGGAGTGAAGCTCCGGGTCCAACCCAGCGACCTATTCATTTCCAGCTTTCGCGCCATTGGCGCAAATCCGGTGCCAATGGCTTGGAGCGATGTGTTCACTGCAGTTCAGCAGGGTACTGTCGATGGTCTCGAAATCCCACTTCCTGTGATATTTGCAAATAAATACCCGGAGGTGACCGACTATCTCTCATTGACAAGCCATACCTACAATGCGTTGGCTTTACTCATGTCCAAACAAACTTTCGATAAGCTTTCGGCTGAAAACCAGGAAATAGTTCGCCAGGCTGCCAAGCGAGCGATCAAACGCCAGCGTAAGACTGTCGCGGCCAATAACGACCAGGTTCTCGAACAAATCCAGGCAGCAGGAATGACTGTCAATGAGGTCGATGACGTCGAGGCATTCAGGAGCAAAGTATCGGGCGTGTACGATGAATACCGCAGCAAAATTGGTGAGGATATCCTTGCCAAGGCACTTGAGCAGGTTGCCGAGTAGCAGTCGCCAGATTCATCATCGCTCCCGGCTCCATCGCGCCTTTATAAGCCAGGAACCTTTCAGATGTACCGTTACCTAGATAATTTGGGGTATGGTCTGGCCTTTGGGTCCCAGGTAGCCGGGGCTTTGACCGCCCTGGTGATGATTGTAAGTCTCCTGCTTGGTGTTTTTTTCCGATATGTGCTTGGGGACTCCCTTGCATGGAGCGATGAAATCGCATCGCTGGCATTCACCTGGACCGTATTCCTTTTTGCCAGTGCACTGGTCAGGGAGGGCGGTCACGTGCGGGTCACCTTGCTGGTGGACGCACTCCCTCCGACTATCTCCGAACTGGTGGAAAGAGGCATCATGCTTCTTATTCTTGGGTTTGGCGTGTTGATGCTCTGGACGGGATGGAATTTCGCTGAATTCACTTCCGGTCAGGTGTCTCCTGCCGTCAGGTATCCCGTCTGGATCAGAAATGCTGCAGTACCAACCAGCGGCCTCCTGATCAGCTTTCACGCTGTGGTTCTTATACTTCGTCCCGCGCCCATCCGCAACATAGCGGAGCCTGGAAATGGGTGACATTGGCACAATCATGACGATTGGATTAATCGTTCTATTAGCATTGGGAGTGCCAATTGCCTTTACGATAGGCCTGCTTGCTGCAGTTGGTATCTGGATGGCGGACATCAATCCGATGATTCTGCCGCAACAGTTCATCGCGGGAAGTAACGTCACGAGCTTACTTGCCATTCCTGGGTTCATATTGGCAGGCGAGCTCATGAGCGCTGGAGGGCTATCCCGACGCTTGGTACGCGTTGCTGAAACTTTTTTCGGGCATCTAACGGGCGGCCTCTCCATGTCTACAGTGGCAGCGGGAACTTTCTTTGGCGCGATTTCCGGCTCAGCGCCCGCCACGACCGCTGCAGTGGGCTCGATAATGATTGATGAACTTGAGGCCCGCGGCTACCAGCGGGGATATGCAGCTGCTTTGGCTACAGCTGTAGGACCTCTTGGACAGATGATTCCCCCATCAATCCCGATGGTGATATGGGGTGTGCTTGCAGAAGAATCTATCGCCAAGCTTTTCTTGGCGGGAATTGTGCCTGGTTTGCTTGCCGCTGCTGGCTTTTGCGTAGTGAGTGTTATTTATGCCCGTTACCGTGGCGTAGCGCGGGAAGCTCGCGCCACAGGCAAGGAAATTCTGTTTGCTCTTCGAGATGGCATATGGGCCCTTCTTGCTCCTGTAGTCATTCTTGGGGGCATCTATAGTGGGATGTTTACGCCTACTGAAGCAGCCATGGTGGGGGCTCTTTACAGTGCGATTGTCGGGCTGTTTTTATATCGTGATCTGAAGTGGCAAACAGTGCCATCAATCCTGATGAGTTCGATGAGAACTACTGGCATTATCATGTTCATAATCGCCGTGGCTTACGGCTTTGCCTGGGTCATGGCTAGTGAGCAGATTCCTGCCCGTCTTACCGAAGCATTGCTTTTGCTTACTGACAATCCAATCGTTTTGCTGCTAATTCTGAACGTCATGCTGCTTCTTCTCGGTGCGGTGATGGATAACATTTCTGCAATGGTAATCCTTAGCGGTGTACTCATTGGATTAGGACAGCAAATTGGTCTGGACCCGATTCAGTTGGGTGCCATGGTCGTAATCAACTTTGCAGTAGGTATGGTCACTCCACCGGTCGGCTACTCTATTTTTGTCGCCTCCAGCATTAGTGGGTTACGAGTAGAAACAGTTGCACGCCACATTTGGCCATTCATGTTGGTACTTATCACCATTGTCGCCTTAATAGCCTACGTTCCGGCAATAACGCTTTGGCTGCCCGGAAAATTTGGTTAACCACCAAGGCTGATAGCGTGGGGTAACCATCTGATTTACATCGACACTTTGCCACATAAGGATTAGAAGCCCATGTTTGCCAAACCTGATATACCCGGCCCGAACCCATGGGTTGAATCGCCACAGGAAAAGTTACCGGAGGGGGCCTGCGACACTCACGCCCATCTTTTTGGGCCGCAGGAGGCGTATCCTTACCAGACTAAAAGAGGTTATACGCCGCCAGACGCAACCGAAACATCATATCGGAACTTGCTACAAACTCTCGGTTTTCAGCGAGCAGTTCTGGTCCAGCCAAGTGTATATGGCACCGATAATCGCCTCATGCTTGACACGCTCTCAGCAAGCACTGATTCAGATCCCATAGACTGGAGGGGCGTTGCGGTTGTAGACCGCCATATTAGCGATGAAGAGCTGAGCCGAATGGATACGCTCGGCGTAAGGGGCATCCGCATCAACCTGGTCTTTCCAGGTGGCGTAACGTTTGAGGACATAGTGTCACTGGCAGCCCGAATCAAGGTCTTTGGCTGGCATATTCAGTTTTTGGTTGATGTATCAAAGTTCGAAAATTTAGCTGAACGCTTGGATAAGCTGCCTGTGCCAAGCGTGGTAGATCATATGGGGCACCTGTCAACACGTCTCGGCATCGCCAACCCTGGCTTCCGCGAACTATTGGATTTAATGGCCGAGGGTCGTACATGGGTCAAGCTCACAGGGCCAAATCGCCTGAGCACACTTCCGGAAGCCCCCTTCACAGATGTGGATCCGTTCTTTCAGGCACTTCGTGAGGCGCGTCAGGACCGGTGCCTTTTTGGAACAGACTGGCCTCATGTTCAGCTACCTACCCCGATGCCGTTTGATCATAGTCTTGTGAATGAATTTATAAGACTGGTTCCTGATGTTCAGGGCCGGCAAGCTATTCTCGTAGATAATCCAGCAAATCTATACGGGTTTTGATCCATCATGGGAAGAAAAACAAGATCGATATCTACCGACAATCGAGGGAAGTCGCGAATAAAAAGATTGATGGCGGTGCCGCCTTTGAGGGCAAAACACTTATGTTCAGCCACGTAGGGTATGATTTGAAGTAAAAGCCGAACCTGGCTGTAATAATGCTCTCGTTTATCCATGCTCTCGGGACTCCTCGTGCATTTCTTCTGGAACGGTGATTGCCCAGCGGGCATTGAGCTTACCGTTCTTGGCTATAACCCGCTTACCGGCTCCCAGATCGTATGCGTTTGGGTTCAGGTGTTTGAACCAAGCATGATCTTGACGTTCAGCTAGCCACAGAAATAGCCGTTTGACCTTGATGCTGCGACAAGCTTTTAAGAGAGTGTCGATCTTTCTCGGTGAAAGGCTGGATAATCCTTGCATGAGAGCGTTTGCGTGCTCGAAACTGACCATCGAAGGCACCTCTGCGAGTACCTCCAAAATGGCTTTCTCAGGACACGAATATAAAACAGGAGGTCGTGCTTCTAGCCAATCATGCTCATGCAGAAACCGGGGGTTCGTCATAATTGATTCTGGCCATAGCCTGAGGGTGCTGTGACCCTCAAAAGTGGCGTCAACTGGAATTCTTCTGATCCAAGCTGGCAAGGGGGACTCTGAGAAGAGCGGAATCCGGACTTCTTCACTGGTTGTCAAAAAATGCGCTAAACCGGCGATGTCTAATGCCTTAAGACCGCCTACATGGACGGGCTTTTCTGACATCCGTTGAAGAGATGCAACAACGCCATGCCAGCTAATGGATTTTTCATAGAGAGTGTAGACGCCGGCGGTAAGCGGGATCAGAGTTCGACTGCGGACAGCATTGTCTAAAAAATGCAAACTTAAGCCCTGGTCCAGCAACCAGCGCTTGGTTGCAATCATGAAGGGAGGTACAAGCTCCTTAAGCTGCTTACGAGCATCTCTGTTAAGCATGGTTTATGAATCCATAAAAGCACGGCAATAATTGGCGTGTTAATAATCAATCAAAAACCATCCTAGTTGAAATTGTTTACAGTATCTATAAATCGCGTCATTAATTGCCGTACAAATACAAAAAGTTAAACTTTATCATTGCTTTGTGAGGTTGTGGTTTACTGCGTGCGCTGTCGAGTTCCCGAAGTGCCCTTGAGATTTCGTCCCAGCAGCCTGTCGGACTTTCCAGACCAGTATGAGATAATGTCGGCATCAAATAAATCACGGATCAGCCATGAGTAACTTTCGTTCTTTCGACCGTCACACGGCCTATCTGCTCCCGCCATCCGTTGACGATTGGTTACCCTAGGACCATTTGGCGCGTTTCATTGTCGAGGTTGTCGACGGTCTTGATCTGCGTTCAATGGTGAACGCCTATGGTGGGCGCGGCGGCGCGGCCTATCATCCATCGCTGCTGTTGTCGTTGCTCATCTACGGCTATGCCACGGGCGTGTTTTCCAGCCGCAGAATAGAGCGGGCGACCTACGACTCGGTGGCCTTCCGGTTTATCGCAGCTGGCGCGCATCCAGACCACGACACCCTGGCGACATTTCGTCGACGTTTTCTCGGCGAACTGGCCGAGTTGTTTGTTTAGGTTCTCGACGTCGCGCAGGAGATGAAGCTGCTCAAGCTGGGCACCATCAGCCTGGATGGCACCAAAATCCAGGCCAACGCGTCGCGCCACCGCGCCCTGTCCCATGGTCACATCGAGAAGATGGAATCCGCCTGCCGGAAGAAATACAGCGCCGGGAAGATCGGCTCAAGGCGATGGCGGACGCCAAAACGAAGATCGAAGCCCGGGCCAGAGCACGTTTCGAGCGCGAGCAAGCCGAGTACAAGGCCAAACTTGCCGCGCGGGAAGCAAAACAGAAGAAGAACGGCAGAAAACCAGGCGGTCGTCCACCCAAGCCGCCCACGGCGGGTCCCAAGGCAAAAGACCAGCTCAATCTCACCGATGAAGAATCGCGCATCATGCCAGTGGCCGGTGGCGGCTTCGAGCAGGGCTACAATGCCCAGGCCGCTGTCGATGCTGACAGCCTGCTGGTGATGGCACCAGCGGTGACCCAGGCCTGTAATGACAAGGAACAAGTCGAGCCGATGCTGGCGCAGTTGGCGGCATTGCCGGAATCGTTGGGTAAAGCTGACACACTGCTCGCGGATACCGGTTATTTCAGCGCCAAAAATGTCGCCGCCTGCGAAAAGGCCGGCATCGATCCGTACATCGCCGTCAAACGGGAAAACCACCACCCGCCGGCGTTGGAACGATTCGCCGAACCAATGCCCATAGCCGAGGGCAGCACGCCGGTCGAGCGCATGGCGCACAAGCTACAAACCCGGGCGGGACGCACGGCCTATGCCTTGCGTAAGCAAACCGTCGAGCCGGTATTCGGCATCATCAAATCGGTGCTCGGATTTCGGCAGTTCTCATTACGCGGACTGGACAAGGTGAGCGGCGAATGGGCGCTGGTTTGTCTGGCCTGGAATCTGAAACGCATGGCCGTACTGCGCCCGACATCCGCCCAATGGGCCTGAAATGCGGGCGATTCTGCTCGTTTTGGGATTATTGGGCGCTGTAGGTCACAAATATGCACCATAATAGTGCCAAATCTGTCTGGGCAAGCGGGGGGGGCAAAAATATGCCAATGCTAAGTCCGACAGGCTGCTGGTGTGCCGACTCGATCCGGGGCAGACGCCCGAGGTACCCCGACCCGATTCAATGGGGAGGAGGGCACTGTGTATGGACAGTAAAAATTGTCATCAAATCAGGACTCCAAGCCAAATTCGGTATGGGGTGGACTAAGGAGTGCCGACGAGTATCCTGCTCGGCAGCGGGGCCGTGACGCCGCTTATTGATATCCGCTATTTTTACAGGATACAAATACTAAGACGTTGTTGATTGAAGGTATGGTACGACCCTTTTGATTACTTCTGAAATTGTAAGTCAAATATTGATGATGTGAGGGGGGGGGGGAGACAAAAATTGGAAATTGGGACAATCTTGGGACACAAAAAAATCAGCTTCTTGTAAGAAGCTGATTTTTATATTACCAATTGGTCGGGACGGTAGGATTTGAACCTACGACCCCCTGCACCCCATGCAGGTGCGCTACCAAGCTGCGCTACGCCCCGATTCGCTGTTGGCCAGAGAAGAAAACTTAAGAGTATTCTCAGTGGCTTAGCGGGAGCGAAGTCTACACGAGCCCATGGGAAAAATAAACAGCCTTGGGCGATTTTGATGTTCGATTTTTAGCGCAGCTTGGTCTCCCGGAGTTTCAGGATGAATTCGGGCGGTTCAAAGGTATCGGGGCGGGCGAATTCCCAGTACTTGTCGAACACGGTCAGGCCGGTTTTGCCTTCCAGCAGAGCTCCGGGTTCCAGGAAATGGAAGAGATCCATATAGGAATTAACCTCGGTTTTCGAAATTCGCCGCACAACATGCTCCGGACCGAGTTCCGATGGGTGTCTGAGGCCGGAAGCTTCCAGCAGGTTCTGCAGGGCGTCCAGGGTATTCTTATGGTAATTGTAGACCCGCTGGCTCTTATGCTCCACATCAAGCTTGTTGCCACGCCTGGGGTCCTGGGTGGCAACGCCGCTGGGGCAGCGCCCGGTGTGGCAATTGAGTGCCTGGATACAGCCCAGGGAAAACATGTAGCCCCGTGCCGCGTTGCACCAGTCGGCGCCGAGGGCGAGGGTGCGGGCAATATTGAACGCGGAGGTGATTTTGCCCGCCGCACCAACGGCAATGTCGTCCCGAAGGTTTGTGCCCACAAGGGTGTTGTGGACTAGCAGCAGAGCCTCCGTCATTGGCGTTCCCAGCCGGTTGATGAACTCCAGAGGCGCCGCGCCTGTTCCACCTTCGCCGCCATCGACCACGATAAAATCGGGTTTTCTGTCGGTCTCCAGCATGGCTTTGACGATGGCAAACCATTCCCAGGTATGGCCGATGGCCAGCTTGAATCCAACGGGTTTTCCGCCCGACAACTCCCGCAACCGGTCAATGAATTCCAGCAACCCCACGGGCGTTGAGAAGGCGGAGTGGCTGGCCGGGGATATGCAGTCCTCGCCGACCGCCACGCCCCGGGCTTCCGCAATTTCGGGAGTTACCTTGGCGCCCGGCAGAATGCCTCCGTGGCCGGGCTTTGCGCCCTGGGATAGTTTGACCTCTATCATTTTCACCTGTTCCAGGGTGGCACTTTCCCGAAACATGTCCTCATTGAATGAGCCGTCTTTATGGCGACATCCGAAATAGCCGGAGCCGATTTCCCAGACCAGGTCGCCGCCGGGTTGCCGATGGTACCGGGAGATCGAACCTTCGCCGGTGTCGTGATAGAAGCGGCCCATCCGGGCGCCGGTATTCAGGCTCAGGATGGCGTTGGCCGACAATGACCCGAAACTCATGGCCGAGATGTTGAAGACGCTGGCGCTGTACGGCTTCTCGCAGTTCTTTCCGATCAGAATCCGGAAGTCGCTGTCGGTCAGGCGGGTTGGGGCGAGGGAATGGTTCATCCATTCAAAGCCTTCGTTGTACATGTCCAGCTGGGAGCCGTAAGGGCGTTTATCGAGAACGTTTTTGGCCCGTTGGTAGACCACGGAGCGCTGTTCCCGGGAGAAAGGTCGTTCTTCGGTATCCGACTGAATAAAATATTGCCGGATTTCCGGGCCGGCGGCCTCAAGCAGATACCGGAAATTGGCCATGATCGGGTAGTTCCGGCTAACCGTATGTTTCCGCTGTAACAGATCGTAGGTCCCAAGAGCGGCGAAGGCGCCAAAAATCACCGGGAGCAGATAACCCGTACCGAGCATCAACTCCATAAGCAGGGAGCCGATAAAGCCGGCAATGCTCAGGACATAGACGGTATATCGAAGCGGAAAGGTTTTGGTCTTTTCCATGTATTTCCTCAGTAAGTCCGGGAAGTTCTGGGCCTGCGTATCGGAACATGAGTATACCGATACGCGCACTGATCGCTAACCGATCAGTTTAAGGCATGGCTGGCCCGCTCAGGATGATGGTCTATGCTTATGGCTGGTGTGGAAAACCGCTGGACTTTTGATGTTTTGAACTCAAAACATTATCATGACGCGCTTGTAACGTTTGAATTCCGATTCTGAATAAAAGACTTATCAACTCAGGAGGCGCCAAAACGTGGGCGACGTAGTTAAAGACGAATATCAGACGGATTACGTGGCTGGCCAGGATAATATCACTCCATTCGGGCTGGATCTTCATGCGCCGGTATTTCCGATCACGGCGATACTGGTGGTGTTGTTTGTAGTAGGAACCCTGATGTTCCCCGGCCAGGCCAAAGAACTGCTGGACGGTGCAAAATGGGACATTATTGCGACCTTTGACTGGTTTTTCCTGATCAGCGCCAACATTTTTGTGGTGGTGTGTCTGGCTTTGATTGTGATGCCCGTAGGCAAGATCCGCCTGGGTGGCATGGATGCAAAGCCGGAGTTCTCCACACTGTCCTGGTTTTCCATGCTGTTTGCCGCGGGTATGGGTATCGGTCTGATGTTCTGGGCAGTGGCCGAGCCTGTGGCCTACTACACGGGCTGGTATGAGACCCCGTTCAACGTTGAAGCCAACTCCCCGGAAGCCGCGAATCTGGCCATGGGGGCTACCATGTACCACTGGGGACTTCACCCTTGGGCCATTTACGCGATTGTAGCGCTTTCCCTGGCGTTCTTTTCGTTCAACAAGAACATGCCTCTGACCATTCGTTCAGCTTTCTTCCCTCTTCTTAAGGACAGGGTCTGGGGCTGGCCGGGACACATCATTGATATCCTGGCCGTTGTTGCGACTATCTTTGGTCTGGCCACATCCCTTGGTTTCGGTGCCCAGCAAGCCTCTGCGGGGTTCGACTATCTGTTCGATACCGGAAGCGGCACCAACGTTCAGATGGCAATCATCGTGGGTGTCACGGCTCTTGCTCTGATTTCCGTGCTTCGTGGTCTTGACGGCGGTGTGAAGGTGCTGAGTAACATCAACATGGGCCTTGCCGGCATTCTGCTGTTCTTTATCATCTTCGCCGGCCCGACAATGACAATACTGGAAACCCTCTGGGTAACCTCCTCAAGCTACGTTGGCAATGTGCTTCCGCTGAGCAACCCGTTCGGCCGTGAAGACGAAGCCTGGTTCCAGGGCTGGACTGTCTTCTATTGGGCATGGTGGATTTCCTGGTCGCCGTTCGTAGGCATGTTCATCGCGCGTGTGTCCAAAGGGCGTACAGTTCGCGAGTTCATAACAGCTGTTCTGATCGTACCGACTGTGATTACCGTCGTCTGGATGAGCGCCTTCGGTGGTTCTGCCCTGGAGCAGATCCAGCAAGGAATTGGTGCCCTGGCTGAGAATGGCCTGACCGATGTATCACTGGCCATGTTCCAGATGTTCGCCAATCTGCCGCTGACCGGAACTATCTCGTTCGTGGGTATCGTTCTGGTACTGGTGTTCTTCGTGACATCGTCTGACTCCGGTTCGCTGGTCATCGACAGCATCACCGCCGGTGGCAAGACTGACGCTCCTACTGCCCAGCGTGTCTTCTGGGTTGTGGCGGAAGGCGCCATTGCTGCCGCTCTGATTTTTGGTGGCGGTGAAGATGCGCTTGGCGCCATTCAGGCAACCGCGATCAGCGCGGGCCTGCCATTCACCGCGATCCTGCTGATCATGACCTGGGGTCTGCTGAAGGGTCTGAGCCATGAGCGTAAGCTTCTGATTGCCCGAGGCGAAATGACGTGAATGTCGGCTGAAATGAAAAAACCGGGGTTTCGGCCCCGGTTTTTTTTGCGCCTGGATGAAGGGTTCAGAGACTGGCAAAGCTCTCCATGGCGTGGCTGGCCCGCTCTCTGGGAGTAAAATGTGGCCGTTTGAGGCCCTCAATCGCCCGCAGACGAGGCAACAGGCCCCGACCGTTCGCCATCTGAATCGCCAACCCCGGCCGGGCGTTGAGTTCGAGCAACAACGGGCCCTTGTTGGCATCGACAACCAGATCAACACCCATGTAGCCCAGCCCTGTTGCTTCATAGCAACGAGAGGCCATTTCGAGCATCTCGTCCCAGGCCTCAATGTTGATATTTTCCAGCGCCAGGCCCGTGTCCGGGTGGAGGGTAATCGGGCGGTTGAACTGAACGGCATTCAGGCTTCTTCCGGACCCAATATCAAGGCCAACGCCCACAGCGCCCTGGTGCAGGTTGGCCTTGCCGTCTGATGCGGTAGTGGCCAGTCTGAGCATGGCCATCACCGGATAGCCCTGGAAAACGATAATCCGGATATCCGGCACACCCTGGTGAGAATATTTGGCGAGAGAAGGCGCTGATTCCACCAGGCTTTCGACAATGGCAACATCCGGTGTGCCAGCCAGTGAATAGAGGCCGGCGAGGATATTGGTCAGGTGGCGTTCCAGAAAGGGAGAGTCTACCCGGGAGCCCGACGCCTTGATGTATTCCTCGCCGTCGCGACCGGTAATAACGGTGATGCCCTTGCCACCGGACCCCTTGGCCGGTTTGATGGCGAATCCCGCAAGCCCCTGGGCCATTTCCCGGAACCGGGAGATCTCATGTTGCTGGCGAACAACCTGAAGAAGTTCCGGGGTTTTAACGCCGTATTCGGCAACCACCAGCTTGGTCTTCAGTTTGTTGTCCACCAAGGGGTAAGAGGAGCGCTCATTGTACCGAGCGATGTAATCCACATTGCGCCGGTTCATATTGAGCATGCCCATCCGTTTAAGCGCTCGCGGCGATATCCAGTCCATGTCAGTCGTAGACCTTCATTGGCGTGAAGCGCTTCAGCTCGCTCAGCTTGTAGCCGGTGTACTGTCCCATCAGCAGGATCAGTCCGAGGATAACCAGGTGCAATTCCGGAAAGTTGAAGGTGAGGTGACCGGCAAGAGGAGTGCTCATAAGCAGGTAGGCGCAGATGGCCACGAACAGGCTGCCGGCACCCTGAATCATGACCTCATGGGCACCTTCCTCTTCCCAGAGGATAGACATGCGCTCAATGGTCCAGGCAATAATCACCATCGGGAAAAAAGTGACCGTCATCCCGGTGTTGAAGCCCATCTGATAGCCGATGATGCTCAACCCGGCGGTTATGAAAATCACCAGGATGATCAGTGCGGATATCCGGGAGACCAGTAGCAGGTTCAGGCTGGACAGGTAGCCCCGCATTAACAGGCCAATGGCGACCACCGATAAAAACGCAATCAGACCCGGGATAAGGGTTGTCTGTACGAAAGCCACGGCAATCAGCACCGGCATAAAGGTGCCAGATGTGCGAATGCCGATCACGATCCGCATGAAGGCCACCGTGAGCGCTCCCAGTGGTAACAGCAGAAGCATCCTGAACATGCTCTGTTCTTCAATGGGCAGTTCGTAAAAGCTCAGGAATCCGAGGCCATTGGATGCCGACTGCATGGTGGCAAGTTGCAGGGCCGGAACGGTTTGCCGGAGCATGGAGAAGCTCACTTCAGAGTTTTCTCCGCCGACAACATCAAGCAAAGAGGCCGAACCCTGTCGCCAGAGCAGCAGGTCCTCGGGAACACCCTGTTCGGCGGTTTTTGGGTTGAAAGTGAGCCACTGCTTACCATTATAAATCTGCAGGTAGGGCATCAGCTGTTGCCGGCGGCGGGCATCTTCAAGCCGTAATCCGTCGGCAATTCTGGCCGCGATGCCGGCGTGGTTGAGCATGTCGACCAGCAGGTCCAGATAGTTTTCTTCCGCGATCAGCAGTGTCGTATTCTGTGTGCGGGTGTCCGGTTGCATCAGTCGGATGAGCTCCCGGGTCATGCTTTCCGGAGTGCTGGAGCGGGCCTTCGCCTGTTCGAGAATCTCCTGCACTGCTGTTGCCTGAGGCTCCTCCCAGAATACATTCCGGGTCTTGGGCTCCCGGCCGGGAATCGCCGGCTGAGCTGTGGGGTCCGGAACAAACTGTGCTTTGAAATACAGGGTCTGGGGCCCGGCGACGTTGCGTTTGCTCCACTCCGCACGGCGGCTGCCGGAGCTGTTGATGATCGAGAAGCCGTAGCCAGGCGACGCTGCCTGTTCGGTCAGAATCCGGAAACCCGGAGGCTGCTCCGGAACATTGAGGCTCGCAAGCACGGAGGCATCACCGGCGTCGAAATCGATTCTGGCCTCAACCATCCAGACCGGCCGCTGCTCGCCGGTGAGCCATGGGATGCCAAGTTCCATGTGCCTCCAGACGGCAAGCGAAATACCCGCGGCGATCAGGAGAAAGACGGCGATGTAAAATGGCAGGCGCGAGCGGGTGGTCACGATCCGTCCCCGTTGCCGTTGCGGAGTGATTCAGGCAATTCGGTCGCATACTCCTTGCCGACGTCGATCAGCATGACGTCGCGCAGGATGTTTCGGCCAATCAGTACTTCGTAGGTCAGATTCGTCCGGTCCGCGAGGGTGAATTCGGCCACCTGCTGGTGGTCGCCAATAGAGAACTGCAGCTCAACCACAACTCTTCGTTCCGCTTCTTCCGCGCTGGCCTGTATGACACGGACCCGGCGGGAGATCTCTTTCTCGAGGGTGATGAATTCCTCGGTACCCGGAACCGGAACATCAAAGCGCACCCAGTTGCTGCCATCACGTTCAAAGCGCGTGATGTTCCTGGCGTCAATGGACGAGGTTTCCGCGCCACTGTCGATCCGGGCCTTATAGATCAGCCCTGGCCCGGCGAGATAGAAGTTCTCTACTTCGCCCACGATGACTTTTCCCTTGAGGCGGTCTGCGCGGCCCTTCGAAGTGTCTTTAGCCGGGCACGCCGTCTGCGCGGGTATGGGAGGGCATTCGGGCTTTTCCACCCGGGTGGCGATGGCGTTCAGTATGGTGTCGGTAGCCGCGCGGTTCTGTTCAATCACCTGCTGGTGCCGAACGGAGGCGTTGTTCTCCATGGTAACCAGGGTGGCGCGCTGGCTTTTTACGGATGCCCCGAGCTCATTCAGATCGGTCTTGGGAACCATAAAATAACGGTCTGCCGAGCATCCCGTGAGCAGGAGGAGCCCTGCAAGAGCAGTAACGGGAAGTTTTGGCAGACCAGCCCGGAAACGTTTGAAAGCCATGAAAAACCCCTGAGCCGGCAGCCTGTCACGCCCGGAATCTGGCAGCTGTGACGGTCTGTGCATGTAAATCCAAGTAAATACGGAGGGGGAGTATACAACATCCGAACTGTGTGGTTGATTTACAGATGGTTAAGGGCGCGCGGTGTTCACCGCGACAGCAGATGTCCTTCACCCAGCACCGTCTCCGACCGGAGATATTCCTGAATGATTGGCGAACAATTCAGGTAGAAAAGCAGCAGCTCCCGTTGCACGTCCTGGTCCTGAATCCGCGCGGCAAAGCTGATCAGTTCCCGGATTCCCTCATCGCTGTCATCTCGGTTTGAGGGCATTCCGAAACTCTTGCCATAGCGGGATTTTAGCACATTGGTCAGGCGTTCGAGGTGAAACTCGCCGGTGTGAGTGATGTGGGGCAGGATTCCGGGCTCATCCCCGCCGCCAGAAGGACCGTTGCCAAAAAAACTCCCGCGGCTCTCTTGCGTGGAGCAGTCCGTCTGCAGAAAATCCGCCCCCAGTTTTCGCCACAGTTCTTTCAGCATGATCGATTATCCGTTTCTGATCGGGTTCCTGTCCGGTGTGCGATTAATAAAAGGAAATAACCGCACAGGCAAAGAACATTTTAACCTTTTAGACGATATTACGACGGGCGTCCAGAGATAGATTCCATAGCTTTGCAATATTGCTAAACAGTCGTGGTCCTCTTTTTGGGCTGCCATTCCGGGTGGCGGCGTCCCGGGCAAAAGGTTCGCGTCCTGAGGTAGACTGTCTTGCAGTTTCGACAACAGTGATCGTTCGATCGATCAGTGATTTTCAAGGGGAGTGCTGTGTAGTGCATGAAGCCATCACGGAATTGATGTTGTCCCGGACTGATCTGATGGCCGGGTTGATGGTTGTGTTTTTCATTTCAGCAATTGTGCTGGCAGGCCTGCTGGCTAAATCCGCAGCGGAAAAGCGGAGAGTTACTCGGGATGCCAATGAACTGGAAGCGGCCAAGGCTGTTCTCGAAAAGCAATTGAATGATACCGAACACGATCAGGCCATGGGCGCTCAGCGCGCCGAACAGCTTGAATATGCTGTGGCTGAACAGCGAGAAAAGAATGCACGCATGGAGCGCGATATCGAGCGTTGGCGGCAGCGGGCCGCGGGCCTGGAGAACCGGGTGGCGGCGCTGGAATCGGACCTGGAAGGGCGAAAGCAGAGAATCGGACAGCTGGAAGGCGAGCGCCAGAGTCTGCAGGCAAAAGCGGAGGACCTCAGCCGGGAACTGGGCGAGGCCCGTGTTGCCCTTCGGGAGCAGGAGGTAACGCTCGACAAAGAACGCCGGTCAACCACCGAGAAACTCGAACTGCTGGAGCGTAACCGGGACGCTTTGAAGCAGGAGTTCGAAAACCTCGCCAACAAGATTTTTGAGCAAAAAAGCGAACGGTTCAGCCAGCAGACCCGCACCAGTCTGGATACCCTTCTGAATCCGTTCCGTGACCAGCTGCAGGATTTCCGGAAGCGGGTTGAAGACGTTTACACCACGGAAACCCGGGATCGCCAGGCCCTGCGTAGTGAGATCAAATCACTTCAGGATCTGAATCGCCAGATTACCGAGGAAGCCTCCAATCTCACCCGGGCACTGAAGGGGGACAAGAAAATTCAGGGCAACTGGGGCGAGTTGATCCTGGAGCGGGTACTGGAAAAGTCCGGTTTGAGAAAAGGTGTTGAATACGATACCCAGGGCAGCTACCGGGATGGAGACAACCAGCTGTACCGGCCGGATGTCATCGTTCACCTGCCGGACCGCCGGAACCTGATTGTTGATTCCAAGGTCTCACTGCTGGCCTACCAGAGGTGGGTGACCGAGGAAGAGGATTCCGGGGCAGGAGACGAAGCCCTCAAACAACACATTGACGCGGTAAGGAACCATATCCAGACCCTCAGCGAAAAAGATTACAGTCAGCTCCACGGCCTGCATTCGCCGGATTTCGTGCTGCTGTTCATGCCTATTGAACCGGCGTTTGTGGCAGCATTCCAGCAGGACGAGAACCTTTTCGCAGAAGCCTTTGAGCGAAAGATTATTGTGGTGACACCTACCACATTACTGGCAACACTGAGAACCATTGAAAACATCTGGCGGTACGAGCGCCAGAGCCAGAATGCCAGGCGCATTGCCGAGCGGGCCGGCGCGGTGTATGACAAACTACGGGTGTTTGTGGAGGCAATGGAGCGGCTGGGCAGCCAACTGCATACCGCCCAGGGAACCTATGATTCGGCCATGAATAACCTGACCCGGGGCCGTGGTAATCTGATTTCCCAGGCGAACCGCTTTGTTGAGCTTGGCGTTCGGGTTAAAAAGGAATTGCCGAAAGCGATCATGGACCAGGCCGAAGTGGACGACGGAGAGGAATCCGAAATCGCTGATGACAATGATCTGCCTGATACTGAAGAGCAGACGATTGGTGCAGACAACCAGCAGGAGTAAATGCCATGGCAGTATTGTTTGGAACAGGTCGCCAGTTGGCGCGTGGAGCCGTCCTTGCATCTGTGCTTCTGGCCGGACAGGCGCTGGCGCTGGCGCCAGAGCACGAAACCCGCAGGCTCATGCTGGCAACGGAAGAAGCCGTGGTGGCGGAGAAATGGGGTGAGGCCGCCGAGTACCTGAACCGGTTGCAGCAACTGGAAGGGGAAAAACCGGTCGATTATTACTTTTTCCGTGGCCGGGTGATGTTGCAGTCATCCCATCTCAACGAGGCCCAGTCGGCCCTGGAGACCTATGTGACCCGCGCCGGTGCCAAGGGTGCCCATTATCAGGAGTCCCTGAAGCTGATTACCGATATTGAAAAGGCGAGAAAGGAAAGTGCCCTTGCACCTCAGGGCGCCGGTGAGCCGGAGAGGGTTGCGGTAATCGAGCCGGCAGGGGACAGCCGGGTAGCATCCCTGCGAAAGCTCTACCTTGCGGATTCGGACCGGGAGGCGCTCACCCTGCACATCAACAGCCTGCTGGAGCTTTCCGGCTGGCGGCGTGATCAGACGGTGGTCAGGCTTGACCGGCCGGCTGAGGTGGAATATCGCCTGAGCAGCCAGGGTAGCGAAATCCAGATTCAGGAAATCAGGCGTGGTGACGACGGGCGGGTCAGGCGAAGCACCGAGCCGATGTCGGTTTTTGGCATAAATCCGAGAGTGGAATGGCGCTGTGAACCAGCGACCTCAACCTGCTGGGTATACGACCCCAGGGATGGTTCCCGGCTGTTCCAGCTTGCCTTGAACCGGGATCAGGCTCAGGAGATTGCAGACACTCTGGGGCACCTTATCCGTACCGTTCAGGCACCATCGGATTCCTGATTCAGCCCGACAGGTTACCGCGCTCACCCTCCCGGTAGGCGCCCGGCGTTACCCCGGTCCACTTCTTGAAGGCCCGGTGGAAGGTTGAGGGCTCGGTGAATCCGACCTTGGCGGCGATGTCGTTAATGGGCAGCTCCTGCCGGCTCAGGTAGTAAATTGCCATGTCCCGGCGCAACAGATCCTTGATCTCCTGGAACGAAGTATTCTCCTGCTTCAGGCGGCGCCGGAGCGTTTGCGGGCTGGTGTGCAGCTCTGCGGCGATCCATTCAAAATCCGGCAGCGGTTTTGAGAAATCCCGGCCAATAAGCGCCCGGATTCGTCCGGTAAACGTGTTGCTCTCATCCGGCCGGGACAACAGATCCGCCGGAGAGGTTTTCAGGAACTGCCGCATTTCCGGCTTGTCCCGGATTACCGGGGCAGACAGGAAGCGCTTGTCGAAAGTGAGGGCGGTTTTATCCGACTCGAATGCCAGTGGGCAATGAAAAATATGCCGGTACTCATCCCCATGCGCTGGCCGGGGATAATCAAACTCGGCCTTCTCCAGCTCAATCGGTTGTCCGATCAGCCAGCTGCCGAGCCGATGCCAGATCACCAGGATGCTCTCCCGCAGGAAAAAACAGGGATCGTGGATTTCGCCCTCAATCCGGGTAACCAACTGCGCCTTGTCCTCGCCGATTTCCAGTTCCATCGCTACCATGGGCTCAAACAGACGGGAAAACCGGAAGGCCTGGCGGTACACCGATTCCAGGTTCGGGCAGTCCATGACCAGCGCGCACATGGTTGCAAACGTTCCGGTCCGGGCCCGTCTCGGGCCAAGCCCCATGAACTCGTCGCCCATCCGGTTCCACAGCACCTGCATCAGATGGCTGAACTGGTCACTGCTTACCCTGGCCATCTCAATACGCAGCAGATCCGGAGAAATACCGGCCTCCCGGAGCATTTCTCGGGTATCAAAACCAAGCGTTTCGGCGCCCACCAGGGCGGCCTGAACAAAGTGCCTTGAAACCGTCAGATCGGACATCACGCTCGCCATTCCATGAAAACGAGACCCATCATAAAACCCCCATGGAACAATGCAACCGAAGCCGGACCAACCGGATGGAAGAAACCGCCAATTGGAATGACCGAAGCAGTAGTTGGCCTCACCGGCAAAACCGGGCAGCATGATGGGGATAACAACGAGTGGAGAAACCACTCTCACAACAAAAGGAGATCATCATGGCCGGTCCACTGACCTCACTCAAAGTCCTCGACTTCAGCACTTTATTGCCTGGCCCCTATGCCACCATGTTGCTGGCGGATATGGGCGCGGATGTGTTGCGTGTCGAGGCGCCGGACAGGGTGGACCTGATCCGGGTAATGCCTCCCCATGATGCCGGAGTGAGCACCGCTCACGGCTTTTTGAACCGTGGCAAGAAGTCACTGACGCTTAACCTGAAGGAAGAGGGCAGTGCAGACAAGGTGCTGGAGCTGGTAAAAGACTTTGACATCGTGATCGAGCAATTCCGGCCCGGGGTGATGGACCGCCTTGGCATTGGGTATGAAGCCCTCAAAGCCGTCAACCCGAGCCTCATCTACTGCTCCATTACCGGCTATGGCCAGACCGGCCCATACAAGGACCGTGCGGGCCATGACATCAATTATCTTTCCCTGGCCGGCGTCAGCAGCCACTGTGGCCGAGCGGACAGCGGTCCGCCCCCGATGGGAATACAGATTGCCGATGTTGCCGGCGGCTCTCACCATGCTGTGATGGGTATTCTGGCGGCGGTGATACACCGACAGCAAACCGGAGAGGGGCAGTTCGTTGATGTCAGCATGACCGATGCCGCCTTTGCCCTGAATGCCATGTCCGGCGCCGCCTGCCTGGCGGGTGGACAAGAGCAGAAACCGGAGAGCTCACTGCTCAATGGTGGCTCCTTCTACGATTATTACCAAACCAGTGACGGCCGCTGGCTATCGGTCGGCAGTCTGGAACCGCAGTTCTCCGCACGCCTGTGCGACACCCTGGGGATTGCCGACCTGAAAAGCGACGCCCTGAGCCAGAAACCCGAACATCGGCAACGGCTCAAAGCCGCCCTGAAAGAAAGGGTTGCCTCGAAAACCCTGGCCGAGTGGCAGGAGATTTTTGCGGGTCAGGATGCCTGCGTGGAGCCGGTTCTGACAATCTCCGAGGCCGCTGAGCATCCGCAGCTTAAGGCAAGGGAGATGGTGATTGGTGTGGACCGGGGTGACGGCACCCAACAGAGGCAGGTCGGGTTTCCCATCAAGTTCGAGAAAACGCCATCGGAAACGTCCCGGATTGGCAAAATGCCTGGGGCTGATAACGAACAATTCCTTTAGAAGGAAAACCGTGAGTATCGATTCAGTTTTTTCTGGTCGAAAATGAGGGCTCTGCTAGCTTTATAAGTGTCACCGATGACGGTGAATCCGTAGTGAACAAATACAAGGATGACACTATGAAGCTCAGGAAAAAACCGAGTGGCAGGCATGCCCTCAGTCTCATGGTTGCGCTGTTGGGCAGCACACTTATGGTGGGCTGTTTTGACAGCGACAGTTCGTCCGGAACGGCTCAGGCTGAAGTGGACACCAATCTTTTCCCGGCGGATGGCAAACTCGAAGCAACCATACGCCGGACTACTGGCGGGGTGCCGCACATCACCGCCGATAACCTGAAATCTGCCGCCTTTGGGCATGGTTATGCGCAAGCGCAGGACAACGCCTGTTTGCTGGCGGAGGCAATTGTCAAGGCTCGCAGTGAGCGGGCGAAGTATTTTGGGCCGGGGCCCGCTACACAGATCGGCGTGGGGCTGAATATCATTAACGACTTTAGCTACAAAGCGCAGCAGATCTATGCGGGAGCGGAGTCTGAACTCGGAGCATTGAGTGCGGAGAGTCGTGCTCTGATAGAAGGGTTCACAGAGGGGTACAATCGCTACTTGAGTGAAACCGACCCGGCAGATTTCCCTGTGGAATGTGCTGAGCAGGATTGGGTCAAACCCATCACTCCGGTTGACCTCCTGGCCCATTACAGGGTCGTGGGTCAATACGCCAGTGGGGCGTTATTTGCGACCGGTGCTGTGTTCCTGGCGGTCCCTCCTGGAGAAAGCCCGGCACCAAGTCCTGTCAGTTCGGTTACCAATGCAGAGGAAGTAGACAAGCTCCTCAAACACGTTGTGGCAACCGCCCATACCGGAGCAAACTCGAATACTAATTTCTCCGATATGGGATTGGCGAGCAACGCCTGGGGTATCGGAAAAACCATGACCGAGCAAGGTCGCGGTGCTCTGCTGGCCAACCCGCATTTCCCGTATACTGGCCATCGCCGTTTTTATGAGGTTCAGATGACTGTGCCAGGTTATCTGAACGTTCACGGTGCAGGGCTTTTGGGAACGGCCATCCCGCTCATCAATTTCAATGAGAATCTCGCTTGGTCTCACACGGTGACCACCAGTCGTCGTTTTACCTGGTACGAGTTGGTTCTCAAGGATGGAAACAATCTGAGCTATGTGAAGGACGGAGTTGAGAAGCCGATTACCACCGAGACTTATCAAATAGAAGTAAAAATGGATGGTATGGCTGAACCTCTGGTTCTGGAAAGAACGTTTTACTTCTCAGAATATGGGCCGATGATTGCCGCCAATGCCGTTAGTGGCCAGTTACCATCGTGGGGCGACAATGGGGCGTTGAACACCTCTTCGACAGTGGCGCACACTTATCGCGACGCAAATGCGAACACCGGGGGGCTACTGGATACCTGGCTTCAGATGAGTCTGGCCAGCAACCTTGAGGAGTTCCAGAGCGTGTTCCAGAATTGTGGTTCCACTCTCTGGACCAACACAACCTACGCTGATGATCAGGGTAATGCGTTCTATATAGACAGCAGTTCGGTACCGAACCTCTCTGAAAAAGCTATTGCGCTGGTCAATTTCAGAAGGGCGGGAAGTGCAGCATACGCTGGTCTCTTCGATCAAGGCGTAACGCTCCTTGATGGCAGACTGTCTCAGGAAGACTGGGTTGAAACAGCGTGTGGTCCGCTGGCCCCCTACGGCCAGAAGCCAAAGCTGGTACGCTCAGACTGGGTGCAAAATTCCAACAGCAGTTACTGGTCTACCAATCCGGATGAGTTCCTGACCGGCTTTTCGCCCCTTTTCGGAGATGAGAGAGCGCCGGTCAATCCCCGTACCCGCTTGGGCATTAAGATGCTTCAGAACCCGATGGCTCCGGGTTTTCCGAATGCGCCACTACCAGCGGGACAGGATGGAAAGTTCAATGCAGAGGAGCTGATCGGGGTAATCTGGAATAACCGGGCTTGGTATGCGGAACAATTCCTTGCTGAGCTTCTGGAGCGTTGTGACGCTATAGGAAGCACTGCGGTTAACGGTGTCGACCTGTCTTCCTGGTGTCAGTCCCTCGATAACTGGGACGGGCTTTACAACAAGGGCAGCGTTGGCGCCCATATTTTCCGGGTTTTCATGGCGAACTACTTGGACGATGTGGACACGGATCTGACAACGTCCTTCAGCCCCGCTGACCCCGTTGGAACTCCGGCGGACCCATCCGAGGAAAACGCGGGTACCACCAGCGACACCATGCTGCTTGCCTTGGCCGACGGCGTCAGTGCCCTGCAATCTCAGGGGATATCACCGACAGATGCGCTGGGTGACCTCCAATACTACCGCGCTTCTGGTGGCGTTGTGCCCGGCAGCGGCGAGACTCCTGTTTTCCAGACTCAGCCCATCCCTTGGCATGGTGGTGATGGCAACATTGATGGTGCTTTCAATGCGATAGGTGTTGTGACTGATTCCTTTGCGGAAGATACTCGGTTCCCGAGGATTGCTCCGACAACCATCCCGAACACGGCGGGCCTCTCAGATGGCTCTGACGGTATAGACGGCTGGCTAATGGCCAGGGGTACGAGTTGGCATTTCGGGCTGGAGTTTACGGACAATGGTCCGGAAGCCTATGGATTGGTGAGCTACTCGCAGTCTACTGATGCTATGTCTCCCTTCTTCAGTGATCAGAGTGAACAGTATTCCAATAAGGAGTATCGCCAGTTGTTTTTTGCGGAAGAGGACATTGAGGCGAATCTGCTACCACAAGGTGAAACGGTAATCTCTACTCAGTAAGAGAGGGGAAGGTAAAGGAAGTCGCCGCCATCATAATCAATGGGTGGCGGCGTTTTTTTGGACTGTAAAAAAGCCCTGGCATCGCCAGGGCTTTGGTCGGTTAGAGGCAGTTACTTAAGGAACTTGCTGTTCATCCTGATCCAGCGCATTGCCGAGGGTCGTGCTGCTGCCCAAGGATGCACCGATGGCCGGGATAGAAGAGCCTGGAACCGGCTGACTACTGAGGGCTTGAGCCGTCTGGGTCACCATGGCGCTGAATGCAACGCTCGTGTCGGCCGCACCATTGGGGCAGGCATCGTTAGGCGCAATCGGAGCGACGAAGGTTCCGTGGTTGGCGTCTGAGCAAGGGTTGGTGCCGTCGAAGAAGCTTGCCACTGGCATCGCACTACCTGTGGAAGTGTCTGAGTCGATGATGGAAAGGCCCTCTGCACCGTTCGACAGCCTGGTGCCGCCGGCGCCCAAGTCAATCAGTGCCATCAGCGGCTCGGTGCCAACCAGCGGAGCAGAGAATGCGCTACCCAGTGTGTTGACGTTGGCTTCGTTCGGCACAGTGCCATCGCCAACGACTTCGGTAACCAGCAGGTTTCCAGTGGACCCGCCCAGAGACTTGGCAAAGTTCACCGGATCTCCGGCGTCGGAGATGGACTGGAACACGTAGAAGAAGCTCTCAAAGTCCGAGGAGCCCTGAGTTACGCCGGCGGCAGCAAGCCCTGGAAGAACGCGACCAGAAATGCTTGGTGAGTTCTCGATCAGACGAGTCACCTGTCCGCCGGTATTATGCAACACAATAGAGTTCAGCGTCGGGAAGGTAAAGCTGCTCAGAGGAGCGCCTGCCTGGGCATAAATGCCATTGAGCGTTCCATTGAGAGTTGGATCGTTGGCAAGGGCAGCAAAGACCGTTCCCGAAACACCACCGAGCGAGTGGCCGATGAAATTAACCGGAACATCTGCCAGATCACCCTGCGTGCCCGGATTTCCGTCAATGTCGAAGGTCTGAATTGATGCTGCAACGTTTAACAGGTCAACCACGCCCTGTCGCAGGTTGTCCCGACTGTTCATCATGTTCAGGGGGTTAATGAAGAGGCTTCCTGAAGAGATGTTAGCCAAGTCGGCGGCAACAGGCTGAAGGGAGGCATTGGCGGTGTACCCGAAGTGCCGCTCGCCAATGTAGTCCGCGCTAATCAGCGCATTCAATTGCACTTCCAGTGCCGTGCCGGAAACTCCCGGTGCCTGAAGCATCTGGTTGACTGCGGTAGTGAGGACATCTTCATCCAATGGTGTGAGGCCCGGAATCGTACCAGCTGTGGCACCAGCAAGACCGTGTAGGGGCTGATCAATGGCTACAACGGCCTGACACGCTGCCTGGGCAAGCACGATGCCCGGCAACATTGCAACGCTGCGATCAACGGTAATCCCGTGTTGAAGAATGGTTACCCCGTTGGGCTTAGCGGGATCAGCACAAGATGCGGGGCGTGAATCAGTAGACGGATTGAAAATAACGACCGGTACGGTTGTATCAGCTTTCTTTTCCGGGAACGGGAAATAACCGTTCACGTTCAGGGTGCCGTCAATGTCGCGCAGGAAGCTGAAAACGGTTTCGCCCGGGGCCAGGCTCTCATTCAGATCTTCTTCCAGGCTGGTATTTCCTGTCCAGTTGCCAGTCACGATACCGGCACCAGTTTCACCGGGGAGGCTCTGGAAATAGGGAAGGGTAATTGCCCCCTGGTGAACCTGTACCTGAGTCGCTGCTTGAGCAATGCTGTTGGATGCCTCAAGACTCTGAATGGTCGCGAGATCTGACGCTTCGCTCTTGGGAAGGAAGAAAGACGGACGCGGTACCGGCAAGTGGAGCGTGTCGCCAATTTCGCCCGCTATGGCATTTCCGATGGCGGTCTCTGTTGTCGCCTGCTGCGCGGCACCAAGGGCCGTAATCGCATCAAGTTCCTGCGCTGTAAGCGTGCTTGGATCAACCGATCCACCTTGCAAACCGGCTGCGAGGGTTCGAAGTTCGCCAAGCTTTGTGGTCAGCTGTGAAAAGTTCAGGGTCGGATAGTTGTCACGAACGGCCTTCAAAAGAGCTGTGAAGCCAACCTTCTGGCCAAGAGCACTGCCAAAAACGGCAGGGGCCATCATGGCGCGCAGCACATCTGTATCGGAGTTTGTCGTAAACGTGTATGCCAAGGCCGATTCCGGAGTGTTCTGGGGAATCGCTAGTGCAAGGAAGCCGTTCGCCAACTGATCCGAAGCTGCCAGGAGGCTCTTTATGTTGGCTAGCGCGGGGTTGCCCAAAACACCATCGGCCAGGTTTACGTCCTGTACGGACCTTTCGATAGGCTTGCCGTTGGTGCCAACAATATCGTTAGTCGCTACGACCAGGTACTTTTGGCCCTCCTTGAGCGGCTCCAGGGGAACGATACGGATAGCGTTATCGCTGCCGCTGTCCACGCTTACAACGTCGGCACGGAAGTTCGGGGTCGAGGCTAGATCAAAAGGATTGCTCTGGTCGATGCCTGAAGGATTGGTGTTTGGCAGTGCTTCAGGAACTCCCTCCACAGCATCTTTAACATTGACGGCCAGCAGGAAGACAGTTGCTCCCGCTTGTACCGACTGAGGATTCAGGGATCCATCGAATTTCAGGGTGAATGCGCCTGAGGTCGAGAAGCCGGACAGGTCGTTTATAGCATCATCAGCGGGAGATGTGCCGGTAGAAAGCCCAGTGAAGTCGTAATTGGCACTCTGGGTCGCGCCCAGCAACAGGATCAGGTCCGAGTTGATCGGGAACTGCGGGTCTGCCGCGATCGGGTTCGGATCGTAGATCGGGCGCACAATTGATCTATCAATCGTCGTGTCTTCAATCTGATAATCCGGATTGGCATTCGCCCCCGTATTGCCGCCCTCAAGGCAGCCTGTAAGTCCAACGGAAGACGCCACGGCAAGACTTATTAGAGTTTTCTTGAACATGGGTGGAACCTTTTCCTGTTGTTGTGTCGTTATGTTCGGCAGCTGACGGGGCCGGTCTGATCCGGTAAGCCCGTTGTCAGTGGCCTGTTCTGCTTAAACGGTTGTTCTGAAATTGTAGCCAGCGCTGTAAGCCAATTTCTGTATCTATGACTATAGCGACAGTATGGCAAGTGTTGATCAGCCAAAAGTGTGATTCTAGTGTAGTGCATTGCCTTATTTGATACTTATAGCGAGTACCTCAGGGGGGCCAGCTGCAAGGCGCGATCGCGCAGGCATAGCGGGCTACGTCAAGCGGTCGCAACACCGCAGATGGCCCCCCTGAGGTACTCGCCCGGAGGGAGCTCCGTACAGCCGCGATCACTGCGTTGGAGCTCTTGGAAAGGGCTACGGCCATTCCCGGCGAGCTCCGTCTTGCGCTCGCGGCTGTACGGAGCTCTATAAGTACCAAATAAGGCAATGCACTACACTACACTGATGCTTTGAACCCTCCCCGCACGGTTGGAGCTCGGCCTTTGTGAAAAATAGTTGCCGGTTAACGGTTTGTCGAGCTTCGGTGCCGGTAGCGCTCCGGTTTTTCCACGAATGGCTTCGCCATCTGTCGAATCACTCGCCAAACCGATTTTCTGGTAAACTCTCGCCTCCCGATTTCCGATGACACAACATAACGATATCAAGCTGATGAGGCGCCTATGACCACCGTAATCCGCCAGGACGACCTGATTGAAAGCGTAGCGGACGCGCTGCAGTTCATTTCCTACTACCACCCGAAGGATTTCATTGACGCGGTTCATGAAGCCTACCAGCGGGAAGAGAGCGAGGCGGCCAGGGATGCCATGGCCCAGATTCTGATCAATTCACGTATGTGTGCCCAGGGTCACCGGCCGCTGTGCCAGGACACCGGTATTGTCACCGTATTCGTGAACATCGGAATGAACGTGCAGTGGGATTGCGAGCTGCCGCTGGATGAGGTGATCAACGAAGGCGTGCGCCGGGCGTACACGCATCCGGATAACGTACTGCGGGCTTCGATCCTGGCGGATCCGGATGGCAAGCGCCAGAACACCGGTGATAACACGCCGGCCATCATCCACTATAAGGTGGTGCCGGGCGACAAGGTTGAGGTGCATGTTGCCGCCAAGGGCGGCGGTTCCGAGGCGAAATCCAAGTTCGCCATGCTGAATCCTTCGGATTCGGTCGTGGACTGGGTGCTGAAGATGGTGCCGCAAATGGGCGCTGGCTGGTGCCCGCCGGGCATGCTGGGTATTGGTATCGGTGGTACCGCGGAGAAAGCCATGGAAATGGCAAAAGAATCTTTGCTGGACCCGATCGATATTCACGATCTGCAAGAGCGTGGCGCGTCCAGCCGCGCAGAGGAGCTGCGCCTGGAGCTGTTCGACAAGGTCAACGAGTTGGGCATTGGTGCCCAGGGCCTCGGCGGCCTGACCACGGTTCTGGATGTAAAGGTGAAGGACTACCCGACTCACGCCGCCAACAAGCCCGTGGCTATCATTCCGAACTGTGCGGCCACCCGCCATGCTCACTTTACCCTGGATGGCACCGGCCCCTCCCTGCAGACCCCACCGAGCCTGGACGACTGGCCGGAAATCACCTGGGAAGTGGGTGAAAACGTTCGCCGCGTGAACCTGGATACCGTAACACCGGAAGATGTGAAGGACTGGCAGCCGGGTGAAACCGTTCTGCTGTCCGGCAAGATGCTGACCGGCCGCGATGCCGCCCACAAGAAGATGGTGGACATGATCGGAAAAGGCGAGGAGCTGCCGGTGGATCTGAAGGGCCGTTTCATCTACTACGTGGGCCCAGTGGATCCGGTGCGCGAAGAAGTAGTTGGTCCCGCCGGCCCGACCACTGCAACCCGTATGGACAAGTTCACCCACACCATGCTGGAGAAAACGGGCCTGACCGGCATGATCGGTAAGGCCGAGCGCGGCCAGGTAGCCATCGACGCCATCAAGGAATTCGGTGCGGTTTACCTGATGGCCGTGGGTGGTTCCGCCTACCTGGTTTCCAAGGCGATCAAGCACGCCGAAGTGGTTGCCTTCCCGGAGCTGGGTATGGAAGCGATTTACGAGTTCGAAGTAGAAGATATGCCGGTCACGGTAGCGGTAGACTCACGTGGTTCTTCGGTGCACCAGACCGGCCCGGCTGAATGGCACGAGAAGATCATCGCGGCCAAGGCAGTCTGAAAGCTGAAATTGGGGTCAGATGAAAATGGGGTCAGATGAAGTTTCATCTGACCCCATTTTCATCTGACCCCGTCTTTATCTACGGTCAGCTGGAACAGCTGATATTCAGATGCTTGCCCCAGTCTGGCGGTAAAGCAGCGTAAGCTTCGTTTTCCGGCTGCTCATCGAAGGGGCGCTCCAGAACCTTGAGCAGTGCCTTCATCGGTTCATAATCCCCGTTCTGTGCTTCCAGGATAACCTGCTGGGCCAGATAGTTTCTCAGCACATACTTCGGATTCACCCCGCGCATGGCGTACTCTCGTTCGTCGTGGGCACGGGTCTCGCTCTTGAGTCTCTCTTCATAGCGCTCCAGCCACTGGTCCGCTACGCTGCGATCCACGAACAGGTCCCTGACTGGCGCGTGGCCTTTAGCATATAGATTGGACAGTGCCCGGAAGAACGCGGTGTAGTCCACGTGATGCTCATGCAGCATGCTGAAGGTGTCCATGATCAGGCTCAGGTCTCCCTCATCCTCGATTGCCAGGCCCAGTTTGTCGCGCATGTTCTGCAGGAACCGTTCGTTGTAGGCGGTTTCGTAGCGGCGCAGCCCCCGGCGCACGTCATCCTCATCCATAATCGGCAGGAGGGCACGGGCCAGGTACTGGCAATTATCAAAGCCCACCTGCGGCTGGCGGTTGTAGGCGTATCGCCCGGCCTGGTCGGTGTGGTTGCAGATGTAGCCAGCATCGAAATCGTCGAGGAATGCGAAGGGGCCATAATCAAAGGTGTCGCCGATGATCGACATATTGTCGCTGTTCATCACGCCATGGCAGAAGCCCACAGCCTGCCAGTCTGCAATCATCCGGGCGGTGCGCTCCACCACCTCCCCGAACCAGCGGCTGTGGCGTTCGTCATCCGGCAGGCTGATCAAATGGGGAAAGTGCAGCGAGATGACGTGTTCGAGCAGGGTTTTGACCGTTTCCGGTCCTTCATGATGGGCCGCGAACTCGAAATGGCCGAAGCGGATATGGCTCTGGGCCACCCGAACCAGCGCTGCGGCGGTTTCGATGGATTCCCGGCGAACCGGGTCTCTGGCGCTTACCATAAAAAGAGCCCGGGTAGTGGTGATGCCCAGGCCATGCATGGCTTCACTGCAGAGGTATTCGCGGATGGTGGAGCGCAGAACGGCCCGGCCGTCGCCGAATCGGGAATAGGGGGTCATGCCTGCGCCTTTCAGGTGCCAGTCCCAGCGGCGACCGTCCGGCCCCACGGTTTCCCATAGCAGGAGGCCCCGGCCGTCGCCGAGTTCGGGGTTGTATACGCCGAACTGGTGGCCGGTGTATTTCATTGCCACCGGGTCCATGCCCTCAAGCAACTCTGTACCTGCGCCCACGCCGGTCCAGTCGGATTCGGACTCGGCATGGAAGCCCATCTGCCCAGCCAGCGTGTGGTTGAAGCACACCATCTTTGCGCCGCTCAGGGGTGAGGGTTGGACTCTTGTATAAAAGCTGTCCGGGAGTTCCAGGTAGCGATGCTCCACACGAAAACCGTTGCCACTCATAAAATGCCTATACTCCCATTGGTACGAATTCTGCTGACCTGTTTCTTAAACCATCTGTCAAAACCGGGAAAACCAACGTGCCTGACCGATCGCTCGAACAAACCATCAAGGCCCTGATTCAACAGGAGGGCCTGCCCGAGACCTACGCCCAGACCGTGGAACAGACCATTTTGCCACTGGCGGACCATATCCTGGCGCTCCATGATACGGAAAAACGCCCGGTAGTGGCGGGCATTCACGGAGCCCAGGGCACTGGCAAGTCCACGCTGACCCTGTTTCTGCGGGAAATTCTCGCCCGGCACCGGAACTGTCCCACCGCCAGCTTTTCCCTTGATGACATCTACCTTACCAGAGCTGAGCGCCAGGACCTTGCCGAACGGGTCCACCCCCTGTTTAAAACCCGGGGTGTGCCGGGCACCCACGATGTTGCACTCGGGCAAAGAGTGTTGGGCCAGCTTCGCTCCGCGGGGCCTGATGCCACTACCCCGATTCCTTCCTTCGACAAATCCAGGGATGATCGGGTTCCAACCGATGGCTGGCCTGCCTTCCCGGGCCGGGCGGAGGTGATCCTGATTGAAGGCTGGTGTCTGGATGCCCGGCCCGAGGATGAGGGGGTGCTGAGGTCTCCGATCAATCGGCTGGAGGCGGACGAAGACCCCGATGGAACCTGGCGGACGTATGTCAATGAGCAGTTGAAAGGCCAGTACCGCGATTTTTTCGGCCAGATCGATTGCCTGGTGATGCTGAAAGCCCCGTCCATGGAGTGTGTTCTGGAATGGCGCAGTCTACAGGAGCAGAAGCTGGCCCGGAAAATCCGTGGCGCACCAGAGTGGGGCGATGCTGGTGCCTGCGCCCAAGGCTTGCGCATTATGGATGACGACGAAGTCGCCCGATTCGTCATGCATTACGAACGCGTTACCCGGGCCTGTCTTGCTGAAATGCCGGGCCGGGCTGATGTTCTGATTAAGGTGGCCGAGGATCACTCCCTGGGCCTTCCGCAGTTCCGCGCAGGTTAACGGAGACCCACCATGGCCAGACCCCGTTTGCTTATTTTTTCAGACCTGGACGGCACCCTGCTTGACCACGACGATTATCGCTGGCAGCCGGCGCGCCCCGCGCTGGCAAAGCTCCGGGCGGCGGCGATTCCGCTGGTGCTCAACTCCAGCAAGACCCTGCCGGAAATACGGGCGTTGCGGGAGGAGCTTGGAAATACCGCCCCCTTTATTGTCGAAAACGGTGCAGCGGTCATTATTCCGCCTCACACCTTCGGCAATACCGCTGAGGAAGTGGTGAATTTTGGTGCAACCCGGGACCGGGTGCTCGAAGTCCTTGGCGCCCAACGGACCGCGGGTGCGCAGTTTCGGGGCTTCGATGACATGTCTGCCGAAGAGCTGGCCGGTGAAACGGGTCTCGATCCGGCCGCGGCAGAACGGGCGAAACAGCGCCTGGGTACCGAGCCGTTAATCTGGCAGGGTGCCGACGAGGGACTGGCCGAATTTAAAGCGGCCCTGGCGAACGAAAATCTCCGGCTGGTGCCGGGAGGACGTTTCCTTCACGCCATGGGCATTTTCGATAAAGCCGATGGGGCCCGTTTCTTGCTGGGCAAATACCGGGAGCGTTACGGCGAGCAGCCGCTGGTGGCCATCGCCCTCGGCGACAGCCCCAACGATCAGCGAATGCTCGAATCGGCGGATATACCGGTGGTGATCCGGGGCGTAAAAAGCGAAGAGGTGACGTTACCTTCGGCAAAGCACGCCATGCGCTCCCTCAAGCCCGGCCCCGAAGGCTGGAATGAGTGTGTGCTCAATCTCTTGTTTGAGTACGGGTACTGACCTGTTTAAGTAAGGGTATAAAAAGGAGAGCCGCCATGGGCGACTTTTACCAGAATGGCATTATCACCACCCTCCATAACCTGGTTCGCCGCCCGGTGGAGGACCTCGAAGCGGAGTTGATGAACTTCCGCAAATCCCGCCCCATGTCCCTGGTGCTGCCGTCGCTCTATTCCGAGCTGGAAGGCCCGGCCCTGAAAAACATCGTGCAGGAACTTGGCAAGGTGTCCTATCTGGATCAGGTTGTTATCGGCCTGGACCGGGCGAACGAGGAGCAATATCGCCATGCCCTCGAGTATTTCTCTGAGTTGCCCCAGAACTTCAAAGTGTTGTGGAACGACGGGCCGCGACTGAGGGCCATTGATCTCCAGCTTCGTGAGCAAAATCTGGCACCGACGGAAATGGGCAAGGGACGAAATGTCTGGTACTGCTTCGGCTATGTGCTGGCGTCTGGGGTGAGTAAATCGGTTGCGCTGCACGATTGCGACATCCTGACCTATTCCAGGGACCTGGTGGCGCGGCTGATATACCCGGTGGCGAACCCGGGCTTCAACTATATGTTCTGCAAAGGCTATTACGCCCGGGTGGCCGATAGCAAAATGAACGGTCGGGTCAGCCGCCTGTTGGTGACACCACTGATCCGGGCCCTGAAAAAGGTGTGCGGCCCCAACGATTTTCTGGATTACCTGGACAGTTACCGCTATCCCCTGGCCGGTGAATTCTCGTTCCGTACCGACGTGATCAACGATCTGCGCATCCCCAGCGACTGGGGCCTGGAGATCGGAGTGCTTTCGGAAATGAAGCGCAACTACGCGACCAACCGTCTGTGCCAGGTGGACATCGCCGATGTGTACGATCACAAACATCAGGAACTGTCCCCCGAGGATGCCAGCAGGGGGCTCTCAAAAATGAGCATGGACATCGCCAAGGCCCTGTTCCGCAAGCTGGCGACCAACGGCGAGATTTTCTCCAACGAGAAATTTCGCACCATCAAGGCCACCTATTTCCGGATCGCCCTGGATTTTGTCGAAACCTACCAGAACGACGCCATAATCAACGGCCTGACCTTTGACCGGCACAAGGAAGAGAAAGCCGTGGAGCTGTTCGCCCAGAATGTGATGCGGGCCGGCGCCTATTTTCTGGATAACCCCATGGATACCCCCTTCATTCCCAGCTGGAACCGGGTAACCAGCGCCCTCCCGGATATCAAGGAACAGTTGCTGGAGGCGGTCGAGCTGGATAACGAGGAATTCCGGCCATGAACCAGCCGCTGAAAGCCAAGCTGGTGGCCATGCTGGACGTGGTCTACCCGGAACTGGATTGCGATTTCCTTTCGGAACAGCTGCTGATTACCATGGGTCTGGCGGCCAACCAGCCGCCGCCCCCGGCCCATCAGAACAACTGGGATGAATCGGATGTGGTGCTGATCACCTATGCCGATACGGTGCAGCAGCCAGGGGAGAAGCCTCTGGTCACTTTGCACCGGTTCCTCAGTGACTGCCTGGCTGACAGCCTGTCGTCCGTCCATATCCTGCCGTTTTTCCCCTACAGCTCAGACGATGGTTTCTCGGTGATGGATTACCTGGCTGTCAACGAATCCCACGGAACCTGGGAAGACATCGAGCGCATCGCCCGGGATTACCGGCTCATGGCGGATTTGGTTGTTAACCACATGTCGGCCCGCAGCCGTTGGTTTGAGAATTTCCGAAAACGGGTGGATCCGGGCAAGGACTATTTCTTTGAGGGCAATCCCCGGGATGATCTGAGTGCCGTGGTGAGGCCCCGCACCTCACCGCTGCTGAATCCGGTGCAGACCGACGATGGTGAGCGGTACGTCTGGTGTACCTTTAGTGAGGACCAGGTCGATCTGAACTTTGCCAACCCGAAGGTGTTGATGGAGTTCGCGGCGATCATTCGGCAATACCTGGAGCGGGGCATTACCCTGTTCAGACTGGATGCGGTGGCTTTCCTGTGGAAAGAGCCGGGCACGCCCAGCATCCACCTCAGGCAGACCCACGAGCTGATCAAGATCCTGCGCCTTCTGATCGAGCATCACAGTCCGGATGCGGTGGTCATTACCGAGACCAACGTGCCCAACCGCGAAAATCTGACCTACTTTGGCAACGCCAACGAAGCCCATGTTATCTATAATTTTTCCCTGCCACCGTTGCTGATCAATACCCTGGTGACCGGAGACTGCAAGCACCTGAAAACCTGGCTGATGAGTATGCCGCCGGCGCAAATGGGCACCACTTACCTGAACTTCATCGCCTCCCACGACGGCATTGGCATGCGCCCGACCGATGGCCTGCTGACCGATGAGGAAAAGCAGCGGCTGATCAATACCATGGATTCCTTCGGAGGCAAGGTGTCCTATCGCCGTACGGCCGATGGCCGGGACCAGCCCTACGAAATCAACATTGCGCTCTACGATGCCCTGAGGGGAACCGCGGAATCCGGTGCGGATCACTGGCAGTTGCAGCGCTTTATCTGTGCTCACACCGTTATGCTGGCGCTGGAGGGGATTCCGGCGTTCTACATCCACAGCCTGCTGGCGACTGAGAACGATCTGGAGCGGGTGGAGCACACCGGTCGGCTGCGGTCCATTAACCGCAGCCAGTGGCAACTGGATGAGCTGGAGCAGAAGCTCGCGGACCCCCTGAGCCATCACAGCAAGGCCTTCCAGGAGTTGAAGCGCCTGATTGCCATCCGTCGAAAACAGCCCGCATTCCACCCCAATGCCACCCAGTTCACCCTGCATCTGGGCCTTCAGTTATTTGGCTTCTGGCGGCAGAGCATGCGGCGGGATCAGTCGATCTTCTGCATTCACAACATCAGCGATGAGGTTCAGCCAGTGGCTTTGAGTGATATCAATCTCATAGGAACCGATCACTGGCAGGACCTGATCTCGGGTATGAAGATCGATGACCTGTCCGGCTCGATCACACTTAAGCCCTATCAAAGCGTCTGGTTGTCGAACCGGGAGTAGGGCAGAATGCGCCCATGCCCGAACACACAGCAACGAACCGACCCCGAATACTCCTGCTTTCGGCCTACGATGCAGGCAGCCACCGACGCTGGCGGGAACAGCTGGTGGCAACGCATCCGGAGTTCGACTGGCATACCCTGGCCCTGCCGCCCCGGTTCTTCCAGTGGCGGATTCGTGGTAATGCGCTGAGCTGGTTTCGGGAACCCTTGCTGCAGGAATCCTGGGATCTGTTGCTGGTTACCTCCATGGTGGATCTTGCCAGCCTCCGGGGAATCCACCCCCATCTCGCCGCAACGCCTGCCATCCTGTACATGCACGAGAACCAGTTCGCCTACCCGGATTCCGGCAACCAGCATTCCAGCGCTGAGCCTAAAATGGTGAACCTGTACAGTGTGGTCGCCGCGGATACGGTTCTGTTCAACAGCGACTGGAACCGACGCAGCTTTCTTGAGCAGGCCCAGGCTTTTCTGGACAAGCTGCCTGATGGTGTACCTGAAGGCCTGATCCGCACTATTGATGAAAAATCCAGGGTGCTTCCTGTACCGGTTGAAGACAGCCTGTTTGCAGGCGATCATTGTGGCGTTGATCGACAGTGCCCGCATCTGGTGTGGAACCATCGCTGGGAATACGACAAGGGGCCGGACCGGCTGCTGCTTCTGCTGGATGCACTGGTCGCCCGTGGCCAGCCGTTTCGTATCAGTGTAGTGGGTGAGCAGTTCCGCAACGCACCTGAGGCGTTCCGGTTGATCGAGCAGCGACACAGCGAACGGCTGGTCAATTTTGGTTTCATGGCAAGCCGCGACGATTACAACCGGCTGCTCAGGCAGGCGGATGTGGCTGTTTCCACGGCGCTGCACGATTTTCAGGGACTGGCGATGCTGGAGGCCATGGCTTCTGGCTGCCTTGCGCTCGCTCCGGACCGGCTTGCTTATCCGGAATACGTCCCCCGGAATCAGCGCTACCCAAGCCATCCGGGCGAGCCAGAAGCCGAGGCTTTGGCCGCGGCTGACCGGCTTGCGGAACTGTTGGCAAATCCTCCCTTGCCCAGTTGCCCGGGTGAGTGGCGGGTTTCGTCGCTTGCCACTCGCTATGGCGATATCATTCGTGCAACGCTTGAAAAACATGGGGTATCCTGAGCGGATATGAGCAAGGCCGAGATATCAGACATGAGCAAAGCAATCAAGATGACGGGGGCCAACCTCCGCTGGGAAACCTGGGAAGGGCCGGGTGAGCCACCGGCAGATCACGTAGAAATCGAAGTAGTCTGGACAGCAATCAACCGGGCGGACCTTATGCAGCGGGCCGGTGTTTACCCGCCTCCGCCGGGTGCCTCCGACATCCTGGGCCTGGAAGTGAGTGGCCGGATTGCCTCGGTTGGCCCGGGCGTTAGCCGCTTTCAGCCCGGGGATGAAGTGTGTGCCTTGCTGACGGGCGGGGGCTACGCCACCCGCGTGGTTGTACCGGACATTCAGGTATTGCCAATACCCAAGGGCCTGACTCTGGAGAAAGCCGCGGCGATTCCGGAAGTTTTTGCCACGGCCTGGCTGAACCTCTACCACGAGGCAGCGCTGAAACCCGGTGAGCGGGTGCTTCTGCACGCAGGCGCCAGCGGACTGGGCACCGCTGTTATTCAACTGGCCACGGCGTTTGGCAACCCGGTGTTTGCGACCGCCGGCGATGACGCCAAGCTGGAGACCTGCCGGAACCTGGGAGCCAGTGGTGTCTGGAACCGGAAAGCGGGTTCCTTTGTTGACGCGGTTAAGAGCTGGGGCGGGGTGGATATGGTGCTGGACCCGGTCGGCGGCAGTTACATTGCGGACGACCAGAAGGTGCTGAATGTCGACGGCCGCATTGTGCTGATCGGACTGATGGGCGGGCGAATGGCCGAAGTGGATCTGGGGCTGATGCTGATCAAGCGCCAGCGCCTGATCGGCTCCACGCTTCGCTCCCGCACCGTCGCAGACAAAGGCGAGGTGATGCAGGCCCTGTACCGGCATGTCTGGCCACTGCTCAGTGCCTGCCAGATCGAACCGCTGATCGACAGCACCTGGCCGATTGAGCAGGTAGAAGAGGCAATGGCCTACGTCTCCGAAAACAAGAACACCGGAAAGGTGCTCCTGAAAGTCTCAGACTGATCCGGCAGGCCTTGCAGGAAAGCTGATCGGTTGAAATCGGGGTCAGATGAAAATGGGGTCAGATGAACTTTTCATCTGACCCCATTTTCATCTGACCCCATGTTCAGCCCTCACCACTGGATTTTCTGAACCAGTGCTGGTACTTTCCCCGCCAGTTGTTGTTCGTCAACCCGACCAGGATGTGGTTGGCGTGGAATTCGGGGTCAGATGAAAGTTCATCTGACCCCAACTTCAGGGATTGAAGATATGCCCCAGGCAAGCGGATTGCAGTTTACCGCCCGTGTTGGCGAACTCCCCCGGATCTATTCTCAGTGGTTTGGCTTCACCCTGCCGGACGCCTTTCCGAGGTGTTCCACGTCGCCTTGAGCTGGCCAGTACCGACGGTCGATTCAGGCTGCGGGACATTCTGGAACAACCGGTCGATCTCGCCGTCTGGCAGGGACGGCGTGCCGCTTCGGCGTTTCACCGGCGTGGTCAGCGAATTCGCCCGGGCGATGCCGGCCACCGGCGCACCCGCTACGAACTGGTCATCCAGCCCCCGCTCTGGCGTCTGGCCTGATGCACAACAGGCCGGATCTTCCAGGCCCAAGGCACCGATGCCATCGTGCGGACCCTGTTGGAGGAGCGGGGCATTATCGATTCGGTCTTTGATTTCAAACGCCCACCGCAAGAGCGGGAGTATTGCGTCCAGGCACCGGGAAAGCGACCGGGCCTTTGTCGAACGCCTTGGCCGCCGAGGAAGGCTGGCACTACCGCTACGAACACGGCAGCGTGGACGGGGAGATTCAACCGGCCCTGGTCATCGCCGACCACCACGGCGGATGCCCCGACACTGGCTCCCGCGGAGTACAACGCCAACGCGGGCGGCAGCACCCGGCGCCCGGTGGTGTATCGTTTCCGATATGAGGGAGGCGGTGCGGTGGGCCTCCGTGGCCATGAAGGACTACACCTTCAGGAATCCGGCCTACCCCTGATGCACGAGAATGCCACGGCGGATTGCATCATCGCTGAGGGACTACCAGCACTACGACTACCCCGGCCGTTTCAAGGCCGACGCCAGTGGCCAGCCCTTCACCGAAGGCCAGACTTCAGTCCCTGCGCAACGACGCCCGCACCGCCACCGGGGAGAGCAACCGCCCGGATTCTGTGCGGGTGCCAAAGGTAGAACTGACTGACCACGGCAGCGATGCCCTGAACCGGGAATGGCTGCTGACGGCGATCATCCACACCGGCACCCAACCCCAGGCCCTGGAAGAAGAGGACGGCAGCGAGCCGACCACCTACCATAACCAATTCCGCGCGGTGCCCGCCGACATCCCCTGGCGGCCACAAACCCAACACCGCCCCCGGATGGACGGCCCGCAGATTGCCATGGTCACCGGGCCCGAGGGTGAAGAGATTCACTGTGATAAGCACGGCCGGGTAAAAGTCCGCTTTCCGTGGGATAGATACAGCCGCAATAACGAACACAGCAGCGCCTGGCTACGGGTCAGCCAGGGCTGGGCCGGCGGCCAGTACGGCTTCATGGCACTGCCCAGGATGGGCCACGAAGTGATTGTCTCCTTCCTGGACGGCGACCCGGACCAGCCCATCATCACCGGTCGCACCCACCACGTCACCAACACGCCGCCCTATGCGCTGCCGGAACACAAAACCCGCACCACCCTGAAAACCAAAACCCACAAGGGCGAGGGCAGCAACGAACTGAGGTTTGAAGACGAAGCCGACCAGGAGCAGATCTACCTCCACGCCCAGAAAGACCTGGACTTGCTTACCGAGAACAACCGGACCGAGGTGATCCGGAACGATAGCCACCTCACCGTCGAGAACAACCGCTTCAGCCACACAAAAGCCAATGAACACTGCACTGTCGACGGAGAAAAGCGCGAATCCGTGGGCGGCGATTGCCCTCAGAACATCGGCGGCACCTTCCACCAGAAATCCGGCAAGGGCACCCTCAGCGAAGCCGGTACTGAAGTACACCACAAGGCCGGCGCCAAAGTGGTGCTGGACGCCGGAGCAGAGCTCACTATTTCGGCGGGTGGCAGTTTGCTCAAGCTGGATCCGAGTGGCGTGACGCTGGCGGGGCCGGGGGTGGGGATCAATTCTGGGGGGAGTCCGGGGGGTGGTACTGGCACTTTTCCTCAGAATACTCAGTTTCCGCAGATTCTGGAAAAAGACAAACCAGTAGCGGCGTCTGAAGTGAGGCTTGCGAATGTCAGCACTCGCCAAAATGGTTCTTCAGCCGACGCCCCTCTACAGGAGTTGCCTGGCAGCGAGCGAAAGCTGATTGTCGATGTTATCGGCGGCAAACTCGACAGGGACACCGTGGAGGCCTGGAAAGGGGTGTCAAAGGAGGACAACGAATGACTGATACTGTGGCGTTTTCAGATGAGTGTAAAGAGCGCTCCGTGTGTCGCAAAGCCGAATACGATGAAACCAACCCGCACGATCTCGTCCTCACGATTCCAAAGCGTAAGGGAGGCCAAATCGCCATTCCGCTCATCAAGAACGCGCGGTCGAATGTCGAGCGGGAAGATCATCAGGAGAACACTCTGCTACGTGTGAAGCCTCTTGCAGAGGTCGAGAGCACGCTACCCGTTACTGTCGGTTATGGTGCGCCCGTCAATCAGGGAAAGGCAGTTGCGATGCTTCGGCCCGGTTTCCTTTATGTTTTTTGTCGCGATAGGTTATGGCGTGAGCTGCAGATCGGTCCGGATTCCAGACTAAGTGATGTTGACCTGGCCAACGCTCGGGAATCGATCAACGATCTAAACAGCAGTTTAAGGATAGAGCGCCCCGCAGAGGGCGAGTGGTTGGATGATGTACTACTACCGGTATTTCTGGAGAGTCAGGCGGTTTTGCACGATTTCCGAATGGCTTACAGCGAAGTTCAGTGGGACTGGAGTTACATCCAGGCGTTGGAAGAAGATGAGCGCACACGGACTGCCCGTACAACTGGTGTAGGGCACGCATGGGCCGTTACCACGGTGGACTCGCTGAGCTTTAGGACCGGATTCCCGGCTTCTCGAATTGAGGATGTGCCCGAATTGCGAGCTCGGGATCTTGGCGTTGAGCTGATGCTGGAGAACCCCCGGGATTTCTTGCCAACCTTTGAACAACCCTCAGATTCAGAGCTCTGTTCAAAACTCGCTAAACGGCTGAAAGACAACCAGGAAGAGGGTGACGAGTCAGTTGGACTGGGTATCCAATGCGATCCTGGGAACGACATGCTGGCCGACTTGCGAGGCCAGAGAGGCCTGGCCTGTGTGGCGCTGCCGGATCCACTGTTCAGATTGCGTCACAGCCTCGCCCAGTTGCAGTTGGCATTGCATTATCTGGATGCGGTGGATGTGTCGATTCAGAAAAACCCTATGGCTCACTCAGCCATGCTGATTAGGCAAGCCGTGTTTGATCCTTTGCCAAATGGAAGTCCCAGTGCCCTGGCCAATTACGCAAAAGCTATAGACCGGGAGAAGTTGGATAATGTGTTGCACACTGCGGAAAAAAATCATGCTATCCGCATAATTGAAAGACACGTTGACGGGCTTCTGGACATGATAAAAGGAAGAAAGCTCGACCCGGTCTTCGACGACTACCGTGAATGCAGGGATGTTGCGATCTGTGAAGCTTACTTGCTGATTGCTGACAAGCTGAACATCCTGCAGCAGATTCCGGGGGTCCTTAAAGCACAGGGTGTGGCAAGCCGCAATCACGTGTTCACCGGTTTACGGCAATGGATAGTTGCTGGCGATTTCCTGGAAAAGTGGGCTCCGGCAGCAGACGAATCAACGAAAGAGCATGAGAGCGATTCTTCTGCAATATCCCCATTTGAGCGCTTGCGACAACTTGCCCAGCAGCAGGCTGAGATTGATGAAGCGTTGTTAAATCGACTGAATGTTCAGTCTTTGGTGCACCTTGAGAAGCAGGTCAGAGAAAACGATGCAGGCAATAGCAGTGCGATCAAGGGGGTTGCTAACGCAGGCAAGGTAGGAGGCATGATTTCTGGTGCCCTTAACGAATGGAGCACTTCGATACTGACAGTATGCAAACGCCTTGTCGAAGAAGACGTGATTCAGTCCCTCGAAATACAGCGGATTATGCAGAGAGTCAGTTCGAATCTTGTGCTGGCTGACCCGACGCTCAGGGGCATCGATGTGATGGGGCGGACCGGGGCTATGGAGCAACGAATTATCGTGGGAGTATCTGGTCATGGTCTCAAACGTGGCCTTACGGATTTCGACCGAACGGAGGGCTTGCTTACACGGAGCAAGGATTACCTGTACGCGGATCTGTTAGATGAGACAGGCAACCGGATGGCTTCGACCAGTCCCGGGCGTGCCGCAGAAGCATTGGATGAGGCCATTAAAAAGGTCGCCGGCTCGGCCTTTGTTTTTTCTGCTCCAGCGGGGCACCCTGAAGCCCATAAACTGAGTTTGCTTAAGGTGGATTATGCCAAGCAGGTTGGGCAGGTAGTGGATGGTCCGGCGGTGTCTCATGGGTTGGTGGTATTGGCTGCTTTTAATGTTTTTTTGGAAGCTCAGTCACTTCGAAAAGCAGTAAAATCTGATCAGGGAAATGTACCTCTAGCAGTTACGAAGCTCTTGGCTGGTGCGGGGAGTGAGCTACTTGCTGCATCACTCAAACTCAGCGAAGTGTTGGGCAGATCCTCCGCTGCGACTGGGGCTACTGCAAGAGTACATCAGATCGCGGTCCGACCTCTGTTTGATATGAAAAACTGGACATTTATTGGGAGCTTGCTGAAACGTAGTGGAGCCTCTACGCTGGTCCGTGTCGCGGGCCTGGCAACATTCGTCGCTGGCGGGGTCGGAGCTGGCCTGAGCTATTGGGGCATGCGAATCAGCATGACCAATAAGGACTTCGATACCGCGACAGGGCATGCAATCGCCATGACCGGAAGCTTGGTTGTTTTGTCGTCTCCCCTTATGCATGGCTTGCTGGCAATACCAGGTTGGGGCTGGGCTATTTTTGGTTTAGTGATGACGGTTGGTGGCGGGCTGTATGCGGGGGCTGCCACCGATGATGCCTTTGAAAAACTGCTCAAACGTGGCCCTTGGGGCACTTACCCTGATGGAGCGTTGCCGGGGCGGGATGATCAAGCCTACTACAGCCAGTTGCTGGCCCTTTTGTCGCCTGTTCAGGTGACGGCCCAGCGGTATGAGGAGGTGGAGCAAGACCCTGCGCTCGCCCACCCTGACTATCCGCCGAAAGCGGATGATTACGTGATTACGCTCCAGTTCCCGCTCGTTAGTCGCTTGAGGATATACCGAAAGGGTGGTGGCGGCCTAACTGACAGCCCATTCCGTTTGGTAGTCCAGGAGGTAGCCTACCAGTCCTCGACAGCTACAGCTGTCGCTCCCGGCTCGACAGATTCGGTAAGTGATACCCAGATGCTTAAGGTCACACCGCTGACCAAGGTCACCGCCCGGCAGTCCCTGCCCAACCAGTCAGCGGTTCGATTCCTTGTGCGGCGTGAAATCCAGGACAGCAGTTATCAGGGTTTGTTTTACGAGGAGACTGTAACGACTCAGGTCCGAGTTGGGCTTCAGGCCACCCTGGATACCGAACTGGGACCGCTGGTGTTCCCCGCCCCGGTGCTCGAAGACTACGAGCCGTTCGATGTTACACAGCATAGTCAACCACCTTCCAAAGTTCGGTCGGTCCTGAACCCCTATTCCCAGCCTCAATCCCCTTACTGGTACTTCACCGAGGTCAGCACATGAACAGCGAACACGAACAATCCGTGTTCATGGACACAGCCTTCCGGGCATCGGCCATTGGCCCCTTGCCCGAGGCCCCGACTAAACGCACCCGCATTGGCGAAGAGTTGCAGCCTTTTGGCAGCTATGCGGGGGCCGTTCCTTACCTTGGCACGATTCAGGATGTTGAGGCACTTCAGGACTGCGAAAAGAGCGATCCGGAATTCCGGGATGAGGATTGGTGGTGGGATCATCAGCGGATACGGTTTTTGAACGGGAAGCTGGGGCTTAAGTTCTTGATCTTAATCATACCTCTTACTTGGATAATTTTTCTGTGGCTGAGCGGAGTGGGAATGGTTTGCTGGGGGGTTGTAGAGTTCCTCGAACAACCTAACCTGTCTGATGCCATTGCTATCATCGCGATTGCAACAGCCTTTCTTCTGACATTAAGTTGGTTTGCATTTGCGATCTGGGTGACCCCCGTCACCACCAACTGGATCATGAGCACCGGCCTAGGCTTCCTTCTCAAACCATTCGAAAAGACACTCAACAAACGGTTAAACGAGACAATGGAGGACGGCTGCAGTGAATTCAACCGAGTCACCGGCCAGGTCCGGATTGCTTTGGGACGAAAACGCTTTTTCGAAGTTCCCTTTGTGGAATTCGATGCCTATGTGGACCGGGTTATCCAGGAAAGTGGCGTCTTTTACCGGTTAATGTTGGTGCACCGCTATACCCAGAAAACCTTCAACAAAACGGCCTTTAGCACCATTGAGTCAAACAAGAATGAAGTACTGGCTACCTGGGATATGCTGCAGCGTTACATGGATGTGAGTCAGCCGCTACCTGATACCCCTCGCCTCGAACCTTTCCGTCACCTGGACCCGGTAACGGCAGAACACGACAGGAGGACAGGACGCAATCCCCGGTACTGGCGAGACCTTGACCTGGAATCCTGGAAGGACGGTGAGGGCTGGGCAGAAGTTTATAGACATCAGAATGAATACCCCTGGGGAACCCGATTCTGCAAGCTTACTCCGCAACTGGGCAAGATATCGATGGAGGAATATCGGAAACAACGCCCGGCTGGCGCATCACCAATTTAAGGCCTGATCGAAGAAGCAAGTCTCAATTGTTGCAACACGCAACAACCGTGGTAACCTGTAACAGGCCAGATCAGGGTCATGGATCAGGGGGCACACAGATCAGGGGTCAGGTCTTGCTCTTTGATCTTGAGAGAAAGGAACTCTCCCAACTCGTAACCGACAGGGAGCCAAGGAATGGCCAGACCACTACGCCTGGAATTTGAAGGCGCGCTCTACCACGTCACCTCCCGAGGCAATCGACAGGAAGCCATCAACGAGACACCCGATGACCGGGAAAGTTACCTCGATATTCTGGGGAGCACCTGCGAAAGGTATAACTGGCTTTGCCATGCCTATTGTCTGATGGGGAACCACTACCACCTCTTGATCGAAACCCCTGAGGCGAACCTTTCCAAAGGCATGCGCCAGCTCAACGGCCTGTACACTCAGTATTTCAACAGGGCCCATGGTCGGGTGGGGCACGTTTTTCAGGGGCGATACAAGGCCATTTTGGTTGAGAAGGAAACCTATTTGCGGGAACTTGCCCGTTACATTGTTCTGAACCCCGTCAGGGCCGAAATGGTTTCATTCCCACCTGAGTGGCCGTGGAGCAGTTACCGGGCCACTGCCGGTGAGGTTCCTCCGTTGGACCACCTGACTACAGATTGGTTGCTTTCGGTATTCGGAACAACCAGAAGTCAGGCACAGCAGGCTTACGTCGACTTCGTCAGTAATGCCTGTCCCAAAAGTTCACCCTGGGATGACCTTAAAGGGCAGATTTACCTGGGAAGTAACCACCAGTTTCGTGAACGCATGCTGGAACACCTTGACGAGCCGGACCGTTTGAGCGAAGTCCCCGCAGCTCAGCGCCGCCCTGAGCCGTTGTCCCTGGAAGCATATTTTTGCAAAACTGAAGATCGTAATGCCGCTATCGCGAAAGCCTATGCCAGCGGTGGGTATACGCTGAAGGAAATTGGAGATTACTTAGGGCTGAGTTATTCGCGCATTGGTCGGATAGTAAAAGAGCGCAAAGGCAAGACCTGACCCCATGTCCACTAGACCTGACCCCATGTCCAGACCTGGTCGAAGAAGCAAGTCTCAGGTGTTGCAACTCGCAACACCCGTGGTAACCTGTAACAAGCACCAAGTCATACCTCAGGAGGCCATCATGACAACCGCTGTCCGTCTCGACGACACCCTGGTCGGCCACGCCGCAGCCGAGGGCGCGGTTCATCGGCGTTCAACGCCCAAGCAGATTGAGTACTGGGCCGAGATAGGGCGCGCCGTTGCCGGTGAGGTGAGTGCCGAGGATCTGATTGCCATCATCCAGGGTATTCGCCAGGTGAGGGTTGAGCCGGTGGTGGCTGAGTCGGTTTCCAGTGATGACCTTTGGGCGGAGGTGGATCAGGCCCGTGAAAGTGGCGAGTTGAGCCGGTCCATTGCCCGGGGGCGCACGGTGTATCAGGCCTCTGGCGACAAGCCCGGGTATCTGGAGGCCATTTATCCGGATGGCTCCCGGGAAGTCGGGCAGTTTCGCAACGGGCGTTTTGAGGCACTGAGTGACCGTGACAACGCGGCCTGAGCTCTGGCTGCTGGTTGGCGGTAACGGTGCCGGCAAGACAACCTTCTATGAGCGTTTTCTGGCCCGCCGGAAGATCCCTTTGGTGAATGCCGATAACATTGCCCGCAGCGTTTGGCCGGATGCGCCCGAGAAACACAGTTATGAGGCGGCGCTGATCGCAGAACGGGAACGGTTTCGACTGCTTGAGGAACGTCAGGGTTTCTGCTTCGAGACCGTCTTCTCCCATCCGTCGAAGGTGGACTTCGTGGGCGCTGCCAAAGCGGCAGGGTTTCGCATTCGGCTGTTCTATTTCCACCTGGAACTGGCATCATTGAATAAGGCCCGGGTGGCCTCCCGCGTAAAATCCGGAGGGCACAATGTACCGGAGACCAAGATAGAGGCGCGAATTCCAAGAGCCCTGGCGAATCTTCGCCAATGCATAGGCCTGGCGGATGAACTGCACCTGGTCGATAACACCAGCCTTGATCAACCCTACTTGCGCGTCGCGGTCTGGCAGGCGGGGCAGTGGCGTTCCTGTCAGGAAGTCTTGCCTCAGTGGGCAAAGGATCTGATCGATACCTGATTGACCACTAGGGCCAAGTGTCCGGCACCACGAATAACCGGTCGGTTTCCTGCCAGAGTCCGGTGGTTGAATCTTTCTCGAGGTTGGCGAACAACAGAGGCATGGCGTGGCGCTCGATTATGTTCAGCGCAGCCAATACATCTTCCGTTTCGGGCGCCTTACTCTGGCGCCAGCGCCCAATCCAGTGGGGTTTGTTCAGTACCACCCAACCGGGAATGTTCGATGACGTCACCTGCGAAAGATAGCACCATTGCCCGTGCAGGTGATTGGCGGGTACATAGTCGGGAGCGATAGCTTCTTGTGCGGTAGGATAAAACAGGTATCCCGGCATAAAAATTCTGGGCGTCACCGGCCTCGTAATCCCGACCTCATCCAGTAAGGTTCGGGCCTCCGGCAACTGGGTCCGCTGGCTTTGCTGGTGCAGCATCCGGTCGGTTTTCAGGTCAAGTCGGTCCCTGGCGTTAGGGCCGTACCACAGGGTCTTCCCATTCGGCTCGGGCACACCCAGGTAATACTTGATGGCAATTTCGTGGTGCTCTATCCGGTCATCGGTCCGATTGTGCACCACAAAATCCAGCTCGCCAATGGTTCGCCCGTTCGACTGTATCTGCCGGTTCTGCAGAATAATGTCCCAGCCAAGCAGGTCTTCCAGCAATACCCGGTAAAGTCGCTCGAAATAAAAGCCCAGTCGCTTCAGGGGCGCTTCTCTCAGTAGCGCCGGAGCCGCACCGGGGTTGCTGTCCCATGCCCAGAATGTGCTGTCCAAAGCTCCGGAGAGGTATCGGGCTGGCTCAAAGGTCAGTGGCGAGTGTAACAGCTGAGGCGCCCGGCACAGCCAAGCGAGATGTCGGATTGCCGGTGTATTCAGCTCCGAGAGGTGGTTGTCCGCTGTTTTTGCATCCATGGGGCCAGAATACCGTAAAATGTCCCCATAGTAAGATGATGAATTTGCGATTAATCCTGTTCCGAAGGAGGCGCCATGCAATATCTGCACACCATGATCCGGGTGAGTAACCTGGACGAGACTCTTCATTTCTTCTGCGATCTGCTGGGGATGGTTGAAATCAATCGGAAAAGCAGCGATAAGGGCCGATTTACCCTAGTGTTCCTGGCAGCTCCTGAAGACGAGGCCCGTGCCCTTGAGGACAAGGCGCCAATGATCGAGCTCACCTACAACTGGGATCCGGAGGAGTACACCGGCGGGCGGAACTTCGGTCACCTCGCTTATCGTGTTGATAACATTTACGCACTTTGCGAGCACCTGAAGGCCAATGGCGTCACTATTAACCGGCCGCCGCGGGATGGTTACATGGCCTTTATCCGCACGCCGGACAACATTTCTATCGAATTGCTGCAAAAAGGTGAGGCGTTGCCGCCGAAAGAGCCCTGGGCCAGCATGGAAAACACCGGTATCTGGTAAAGGGTGAGATCCTGGTACGGGCCGCCAACCGCCCGAAAGTGTTATGATAGCACTCCGCAAAACAGCTTTTGCATCAGGATGATGCATACAGAACAGGGAGGTGTTTGATGGAAGATTGGCAAGGGTGCCTGGATCCCCAGTGCCAGACGGCATTATTGCGAGCCCGGGACAGCGTTGAACGCCGTGGTGGCTCAGTGATTACGGTTGAAGATTACCTGCTCGCCCTTCTGGATTCGGGCCCGGCAATAACCCGCTTTCTGCGGGGCTGTGGGGTGGATATGGACGAACTCACCCGCACCATTCAGTGTGAGCAACCCATCGTGACCGAAGTCGGTGGCGAGGGCCTGTTATCTTCCCAACTCATGTACTGGTTTGCAGCGGCCAGGGAGGCCCGCGAGTCACCCTGGCTGGGGTGGGCGCAGTTGCTGGAAGCCCTGGTTCGCCACGCCGAGCGGCTGCAGGAAAAGGCTTATGTGGCAGTCCTTGAGCTGGTCGCCCGCTGGCCAGACCAGACTGAGGATCGGGACCCTCCACCCATTGATGAACTCCAGAGAGCGCCAGTGGTGGTTACGGATTCCGCGTGGATTGAGCTTGCTGAAGATGTGGCGGTCAGTCTGGAAGCCTCGCCCTCAGCTATAGTTTGGGTGCGTGGCGAGCGTGGTTCCGGCAAAACTGCCTGGCTGCAGGTGCTTCTGTCAGCGCTGGAACAGGATTATGTCGAGCTGGACCTGAGGCGCGAAGCGGAGATCATGGCCAGTGATTTGCCGGTCCTTCCGGAGCGAGGAGGCATTGGGCATTCTCCGGGCGATCACTCTCGCTGGCCGGTTCTCGTGCTCGACAACATTTCTCCCTCCGATCTGGTTGCTCTGATGAATCTGCCCGATGGTCTGGCGTCAGCGCTGGTGCTGCAATGGGAGGGGCCAATACTCCTGTTGGGGCCTGACGAGCCGGGCGGTAGCAACGCAGCAGCACCACTGCAACACCGCCTGGGTCGAACTCTGGACACCTATGATATGCCGGTTTCAAGCACGGTTCAGCGCCAGGCGATTCTGATCGCCCATCAGGCGGCCATCGAGAAACAGTGGAACGTGCAGGTTCCGGGGGCGGTGATCCGTTTTGTCTCTTCCAGGCGCAGCCGGTGTGTCAGCACCCCGGGTGGAATGCTGCAGTGGCTGGAGCGGGCCGCCGCCCGGCTGAGTCTATTTGCCCGTAGGGGGCCGACAGATGCATTGGCTCTCGCGGGGCAGGCAGACACCCTGCGGCGTCAGTCTCTGGTGGCGCTGGCGCGGAAAGAACCGGTCGAAGAGATTGAGACCTCGCTGGGCGAAATCCAGCTCCAGCGTGCGGCTGCCGAGGTGGTCTGGCATGAGCGCAAGGCGGCGGGAACGGTGCGTCAGCTCAGCATCGAGGATTTGCGGCAGGAACTGGAGCGCTGGGTTGCAGCGCGGCGCGGGCCGGTTCACTATGTGCTGCATTGTGAGCAGCAGGATGGAGATTCAGCGGGTGCAGGACCTGGAAATTTATATTCGTGATCTGGAAGCGGGTGCGGTTTCGGGATGGCTCGAGAGCCACGTCGACGAATTGAAACTGGACGACAGTGAGGTTACAGGCGTGGTCAAGGGTTTGGCCCGTTATGAAGGCGAGTCGCTTCGGATAGCCCTGTATCCGGGGGCTTTTGGAAAGCGCTTTACGTCACTGGTCATTGAGGGTGAGCGTCTGCCCTGGAGCAGCGATCTGGACTGCGCCCGCAGTGCCTGGCGGGCCATGGATACCGAGATTCGTTGCAGCCCGGGAGACTGGAAAGAAGGCGAGCCGGTTGAGGAAGAAAAGTGGTGGCGCCTGGATCACCGGGGTGAACAACAGGTCGCCTGGAACTGAAAGAGGCAGCCCGCGGGCTGCCTCTTTGTTTTCAGTGGACCGTGATTCAGTCACTCAGGATGGAAACGTTGTCGGCTTGCAGCCCCTTGTCGGCTTCCACAACATTAAAGCGAACCAGTTGTCCCTGGCGGAGAACCCGGCGGCCGCGACCACGGATAGCACGGAAGTGAACGAAAACCTCATCGCCACTGTCACGCACGATAAAGCCAAAGCCTTTCTTGACGTTAAACCACTTGACGGTACCTTCCTCGTCACCCTCAGGGCTGTTCTCGTCGTAGCTGTCGTCTTCGTCCTCATCGTAGTTCTGGCTCGGTGCGCGGTTGTCGGGCCGGGAAGTGCTGCGCTGGCTGGCCGGTTGTTTGGCTGAGAGCGCAAGGGCCAGGAAGCCCGTAACGCCGAAAAGAACGAGGGCAATAACGTAAGCAGCGATGCCACGGGTGCTTCCCAGTGCTTCAACAAATTCGCCAACGGCAATAAGACGAAGTGGCTCGGGGGTGAACGACAGCAACAGGGCAAGTACCAAGGGTGCGGGAATGGCGATCAGGAGAGCAACAAGGATCGCTTTGGATGGATTACGCATTGAGTGAAATATCTCCATTCTTGTAACGCTAACGATAAAAACCGGATATCGGGTAAAATCGGGCATCCGGCCGGTGAAAACCGTCAGTTCCCCGGAAAACGGGAGCGCTGGCGGGCAAAGGCGGCATGATACCAGATTATCCCGAGCGCTGACCAAGCAACGGGGTAAAGCAGTGTCATCTATCCCATTCTTCAGAGATCCACCCAGGGGAGTACCAATACCAATGAGCCAGAACGATCTGGAAATCCGACTGGACGAGCTGGAAACACGGCTGGCGTTTCAGGATGACGTTATCAACACGCTGAGCGAGCAGGTGGCGAAGCAGGAAATGGACATTCGGGAGTTGTGGGAGGCTAAGCGCTTGTTGCACAAACAGCTGAAGGATGTATCCCCGTCCGATATCAAATCGGAACAGGACGAAACCCCTCCGCCTCACTACTGAAAATGGGGTCAGATGAAAATGGGGTCAGATGAAAATTTCATCTGACCCCATTTTCATCTGACCCCAGGTTCACGCTTTACGCCAGAAGCTCGATCAGAATCTGCTCGTAAATCTCTGATAGCGTGTCCAGGTCCTTGGCCTTCACACGCTCATCCACTTTATGAATGGTGGCGTTGATGGGGCCAAGCTCGACTACTTGTGCGCCGGTCGGGGCAATGAACCGGCCATCTGAGGTGCCGCCTGAGGTCGAAAGCTCGGTTTCCCGTCCGGTAACCGCACGAATGGCATCCTGGCTGGCGGACACCAGTGCGCCCTTGTCGGTCAGGAAGGGCCGCCCGCTCAGGTGCCACTGCAGGTCGTACTTCAGGTTGTGGCGGTCCAGAATCGCGACTACCCGTTCCTCCAGGCTTTCTGCGGTATTTTCGGTGCAGTAGCGGAAGTTGAAGTGCACCAGGCACTCTCCGGGGATGATGTTACTGCCGGTGCCGGCTGCCACTTTGGTGATCTGGAAGGTGGTCGGCGGGAAGTAATCGTTGCCGCTGTCCCAGAACTCATTCGCCAGGGCATCCAGCGCCGGGGCGGCCGAATGGACCGGGTTCTCGGCCATGTGCGGATAGGCCACGTGGCCCTGCACGCCTCGAACCGTCAGGTAACCATGGAGGGAGCCCCGGCGCCCGTTCTTGATCACGTCGCCCACCTCATGGGTGCTGGACGGTTCGCCAATCAGGCACCAGTCGATTTTCTCGTTCCTGGCTTCCAGGGTTTCCACTACTTTCACGGTGCCGTGCTGGGCGGGGCCTTCTTCGTCACTGGTGATCAGCAGGGCAATCGAGCCCCGATGATCCGGGTAGTTCGCTACAAATCGCTCACAAGCAGTGATGAACGCAGCGAGGCTGCCTTTCATATCGGCAGCGCCCCGGCCGTACAGGTAACCGTCCTTGATGACCGGATTAAAGGGCGGGTGAGCCCAGTTCTTCTCCGGCCCGGGTGGCACCACGTCGGTATGCCCGGCAAAGGCGAGCACCGGGCCTTCGGAGCCCTTGCGGGCCCAGAGGTTATCGGTATCGCCAAAACGCAGGTTTTCTCCGGCAAAGCCCAGAGGCACCAGGCGAGACATCATCAGTTCCTGGCAGCCGGCATCGTCCGGGGTGACGGACCGCCGGCTGATCAGATCGATGGCAAGATCGAGTGTCGGAGAATCAGTTGTTCGCATGCAGCTCTTCATTCAGCTCGATGGCGGACTTGTTGGTTTTGCACTCCACCGCGCCGGTCTGGCTGTTGCGACGGAACAGCAGGTCGGTCTGGTTGGCCAGATCCCGGGCCTTGATAACCTCAACCAGCTCGTTATTATCATCCAGCAGGGCAACCTTGGTGCCAGCGGTGATGTACAGTCCGGCTTCAACCTTGCAACGGTCACCCAGCGGGATACCAATGCCGGCATTGGCACCGATCAGGCAGTTCTCGCCAACGGCAATGATGATGTTGCCACCACCGGAAAGGGTACCCATGGTGGAGCAGCCACCGCCCAGGTCCGAGCCCTTGCCAACCATAACACCAGCGGAAATACGGCCTTCAATCATGCTGGTGCCTTCGGTGCCGGCGTTGAAGTTGATGAAGCCTTCGTGCATGACGGTGGTGCCTTCACCCACATAGGCGCCCAGACGGACACGGGCGGTATCGGCAATACGCACACCTTTCGGTACCACGTAGTCGGTCATCTGCGGGAACTTGTCCACCGATTTTACCTCCAGCATACGGCCTTCCAGCCGGGCCTGGAGCTGTCGATCGGAGAGTTCGTTCAGGTCGATTGCGCCTTCGTTGGTCCAGGCCAGGTTCGGCAGCAGACCGAAAATGCCGTCCAGCTTTACACCGTGCGGTTTTGCCAGGCGGTGGGAGATCAGGTGCAGCTTCAGGTAAACCTCGGGCGTGCTTGAGGCAGTGGTATCGGTTTCCAGGATTGTGATCGCCACCGGGCGCTTGCTGTTGGCGGCTTTTTCCGCCAGGGTTGCCTGGTCGGTCTCGCCAACCTGGCGCAGGGCGTTGGCAAGCTGGCTGAGGTGTTCGGTAGTGGCGCTGATCACCTGGTTGCCACCCTTGTAGTCCATTGCATTGCGAATGACTTCCATGAGGGTGTCGTCAGGTGTCATGACCGGCTGCTGGTAGAAGACTTCCAGCCATTCGCCCTGGTTGTTCTGGGTGCCGATACCGATACCGAATGCAAAACTCATCAGGTGGTTGCTCCTGTTCTGAATATGGGGTCAGAAGAAAGCGTTCTTCTGACCCCGGAGTTAAATTTTGACGTTGGGTTGGACCTGGAATTCAGGCTAGCCATGAAGCCCATTCGTCTGCATTAAAGCCCGCGGACACATTCCCGCCCCGTTCGACGACGGGGCGCTTAATGATGGAAGGATTCTCCAGCATGATCTCGTGGGCGCTCTGGGCGCTAATGGTATCACGAACCTCCTCGGAGAGTTTGCGCCAGGTGGTTCCGCGACGGTTCAGCAGGGTCTCCCAGCCAACGGCCTGTTCCCAGCGGGATAGCATCTCGCCGTCCAGTCCGTCCTTTTTGAAATCGTGGAATTCGTAGTCAACGCCATTCTCATCCAGCCATTTGCGGGCTTTCTTGACGGTGTCGCAGTTTTTTATGCCATAAAGCTTCATGTCTTATTCGCCTTAACAAATTCAGCAATCCGGCGCGCTGCTTCCACGCATTCTTCCAGGGGCGCCACCAGGGCCATCCGCACCCGGTTTTCGCCCGGATTATGGCCATCTGCGGTCCGGGACAGGTATCGGCCCGGAAGCACGTGTACATTCTGCTGTGCTGAAAGCTCCCGGGCGAAGGTTTCATCATCCATCGGAGTGACCGGCCATAGATAGAAACCTGCATCCGGGAAATCCACGTCCATCACTTCACGCAGGATGGGGACAACCGCTTCGAACTTGGCGCGATAGGCCGCGCGGTTTTCCCGCACATGGTCTTCGTCGTTCCAGGCGGCAATGCTGGCCAGTTGGTTGTGGGCCGGCATCGCGCAACCATGATAGGTTCGGTACTTCAGGTAGCCTTCGAGAATCCGGGCGTCACCGGCAACAAATCCGGACCGCAGCCCCGGCAGGTTGCTGCGCTTGGACAGGCTGTGGAATACCACGCATCGGGCGTAATCATCGCGGCCAATGGCGGCGCAGGTCTGCAACAGGCCTTCGGGTGGATTGGCTTCGTCCGGGTAGAGCTCGGAGTAGCACTCGTCTGAGGCAACGATGAAATCATACTTGTCGGCAAGCGCAATCACGTTTGCCAGTGTTTCTCTGGGAATGACCGCACCGCTCGGATTGCCCGGCGAGCAAAGGAACAGCACCTGGCAGTCCTGCCAGACAGGCTCTGGCACCGAATCAAAATCCGGAATAAAGCCGTTGGAACCGTCGCAGGGCAGGTACACGGGCGTGGCGCCCGCCAGGAAGGCAGCTCCTTCGTACACCTGGTAAAACGGATTCGGGCTTATCACGGTGGCCGGTTTGCTGGCGTCTACCACGGCCTGAACCAGGGAGAAGATGGCCTCCCGGGTTCCATTCACCGGCACGATATGGCGGGCCGGGCTCAGGCTGCCGGGTGCCAGATTGAATCGGCGGGTTGCCCACCGGCTGATGGCTTCACGGAGTTCGTCGGTTCCCCGGGTGGTCGGGTAATTGGCAAGCTTGTCGAGATTGTTCGCAATGATCTGCTTAACGAAGTCTGGCGACGGATGTTTGGGTTCACCAATACCGAGTGAAATCGGCCGGAGGTGGTCGGGCACGGTGATGCCGGCCTTGAGTCTGGCCAGTTTTTCAAACGGGTAGGGGTGGAGTCTGTCCAGGTTCGGATTCATTGAATGTCGTCCAGCATTTTACAGAGGTCTTGCTGCAGGGCCTGGCACATGGCCGGGTCCCGGATAGGTTCGCCCTGCTCGTCGGTGACGAAGAATACGTCTTCAACCCGCTCACCCAGGGTGGCAATCTTGGCATTGCTAAGGCGAACGCGGTGCTCCAGCAATACCTGGCCGATCCGTGCCAGAAGGCCGGGGCGGTCCGGAGTGATCACCTCCATCACCGTGCGCTGATTGATGGTGTCGTTGGAAAACGTCACTTCCGTCGGGAAAGCGAAATGTTTCAGTTGCCGTGGTGTTCGCCGGTGGATGATGTCCGGGTAGTCGTCTGGGTCGTCCAGCTCCTCAATCAGCCGCTTGCGTGTGCGCTCCTTGCGGGCAGGGTCAATGCCCAGTGGCTGGCTTTTCTCGTCCAGCACTACGTAGGAGCTGATGGAGTAGGGCCCTTCGCTGGAGCTGATCCGGGCATCTACGATGTTCAGATTGAGTTGCTCCAGCACCGCCGTGGTCGCGGCAAACAGGGCCACCCGGTCCTTCATGTAAATGATGATCTGGGAATAACCGTCGGTGGGGCCGCCCCGGGTGTCGCGAATCAGTACCAACGGGTCCGGGTTGTCGCCATGGCGGATGATGGCGGCCGTTTGCCAGGCGATATCCACAGTGGAATCCTGGAGGAAGTAGTCCTCGTCCACGGTGTCCCAGATGGCATCAATCTGCTCGTCGGTCATGTTCTGGGCGTGCAGGATCTCCCGGGCCTCGGACTGGGTGGCGCGCACCCACTCCTGCCGGTCGATGGGCGTTTCAGTGCCCCGCCGCAATGCCCGCTTGGCTTCGATGTAGAGCTGGCGCAGGAGGGAAGCGCGCCAGGTATTCCAGAGCTTGGGGTTAGTGGCGCTGATGTCGCACACGGTCAGGATGTACAGGTAGTCCAGATGTGCCTGGCTTGGCACTGCCCTGGCAAAACCGTGGATAATGTCCGGGTCCGAGATGTCCTTGCGCTGAGCGGTCATGGACATCAACAGATGGTTTTCTACCAGCCAGGAAATCAACTGGGTATCCCGCTCGCTGAGGTGATGCCGTTTGCAGAAGGCCTCGGCATCCATGGCGCCCAGTTCTGAGTGGTCGCCGCCACGGCCCTTGGCCACATCATGGTAGATGCCGGCAATGTAGAGGGTTTCCAGTTTTGGCAGCCGGTGAATCAGGCGGGAGGCGAGGGGGTACTCTGTCTGTGCTTCTGTACCGTTGAGTCGGACCATGTTCCGGATCACCCGCATGGTGTGGGCATCCACCGTGTAAATGTGGAACAGGTCGTGCTGCATCTGGCCGATGATCTGGCCGAACTCAGGCAGATACCGGCCAAGCACGCTGTACTTCTTCATGGCGGACAGGGTCTGGTCCAGCGCGTGGGGGGTTCTCAACAACTCCATGAACAGCGTGGTTACCGCCAAGTCTGAACGGAAGGCGTCATCAATCAGGTGCCGGTGTGCTCGCAGGGAACGAATCGTGGTGGCCCGGATACCCTTGATTTCGGGATGCTGCGCCATCAGCACGAAGATTTCCATGATGGCGTAAGGCGCGTAGGCAAAGACCTGATTGTTGACGGCTTCTATATAGTAGTTGCGAATCTGGAAGCGTTTGTTGATCGGCTGGATCGCATCCTCCGAAGCGCTGCCGAGGATCGCCTCGTCGTAATACTGCAGGATCACATCGGCCAGCTCGGCGAGGGCGAGAACGGTCCGGTAGTAGGACTGCATCATCAGCTCTACACCGAGGCGTTTGCCTTCATCCTTGTAGCCAAGCATCTGGGCCAGGGCCCGCTGGTGATCAAACAGGAGTCGGTTCTCGTTTCTGTCTGCCAGAAGCTGAAGGCCGTAACGCAGCTGCCACAGGAAGGTCTCACCCTGGAACAGGATCTGGTGCTCTTCTTCGGTAAGGATGCTGAAGCGGGTGAGGTCGGCTATATTCTGCAGGCCGAAATGCCGCTTGGTAATCCAGCCGATGGTCTGGATATCACGAAGGGCGCCCGGTGAGCCTTTCACGTTGGGTTCCAGGTTGTACTCGGTATCGCCGTATTTCTGGTGCCGTTGTTGCTGCTCTTCCCGCTTGGCAATGAAATAGTCGCGATCGGTACTGACACCATCGGAATACACCTGCTCGCTGAGCTCCATGCGCAGCTCATCCGGCCCCGCAATGGTGCGGGTCTCAAGCAGATTGGTCAGGATGGTGACGTCTTCGCGGGCGGCGGCTTTGCTTTCCTCGATACTGCGAACGCTGTGGCCAATATCGAGCCTCAGGTCCCAGAGCAGCGTAACGAAGGCGCCGAGGTCTTCGTGCCAGCTGTCTTCAATGCCATTCCGGGTGAGGATAAGCAGGTCGATGTCAGAGTGGGGGTGAAGCTCGCCCCGACCGTAGCCGCCTACCGCAATCAGGGCAATATCCGGTGAGCTGGAAAAGGAATAACGGTTCCAGATCAGTCTGAGAACGGTATCGACCGTGCCGGCCCTGGATTGGACAAGAGCGCGAACATCGGCACCCTGCCGGAAGGCCTCGGCATCGGCGTTGTACCTCCCCTTCAACAGCTCCCGGGCCGCCTTCACCGGAGAAGGGTCTTTACTGATGCGGGATTCCAGCTCGCTTCGGTCCACTTAGAAGGACTCTTCCGATCGCTTGGTAAGAACCTCGTGGCCGTCTGCGGTCACGAGGATGGTGTGTTCCCACTGGGCGGACAGCTTGTGGTCCTTGGTGACCACCGTCCATCCGTCTGGCAGCAGCTTGGTCTGGTATTTGCCCTGATTGATCATCGGCTCAATGGTGAAGGTCATGCCTTCCTGTAATTCCATGCCGGTGCCGGGTTTTCCGTAGTGCATCACTTGTGGTTCCTCATGGAATACCGCGCCGATACCATGGCCACAGTAGTCACGCACCACCGAGTAACGATGTTTCTCGGCATGCTGTTGGATAACGTTGCCGATATCACCGAGACGGGTTCCCGGCCTTACCAGCTCAATACCTTTATATAGGCACTCCTGGGTTATCTGGATCAGGCGCTCGGTACCCGGTTTCGGCTTGCCGACAATCCACATCTTGCTGGTGTCGCCGTGGTAGCCCTCCTTTATTACGGTGACATCGATGTTCAGGATGTCTCCGTCCTTGAGAATTTTCTGCTCGGAAGGAATGCCGTGGCAGATGACGTGGTTGACCGAGGTGCAGATGGATTTCGGAAAACCCTTGTAGTTGAGCGGGGCCGGGATGGCCTTCTGCTCGTTTACAATGTAATCGTGGCAAATCCGGTCGAGCTCTTCGGTGGTTACGCCAGGCTTGACGTGTTCACCGATCATCTCGAGAACATTGGCCGCCAGGCGGCCTGCGACGCGCATCTTTTCGATTTCTTCCGGAGTCTTGATCGATACCTGCATTGGGCTTCCCGTTGATTTGTATCAAACCGGCATTTTAAGGGGCCTGATGCCCGGGTACAAGGAAGCAGGCCCTCAAAAATAATGGCGTTTGTTGGCCCGTTTGTGGTATAAACGCGCCCGCTGGAAACAAATCCGGCAAATTCACACACGTGTCGGCACGTTATCCCAGGGTGCCTGCTCCTGCTTTATAAAGGGGCCAGGTTGGGGTAATCGGATACGTGGAGGACTAACCCGAAGCTAAAAAGGTAACTATCATGGCTCAGGTAAATATGCGTGACCTGCTCAAGGCAGGTGCTCACTTCGGTCACCAGACCCGCTACTGGAACCCGAAAATGTCGAAGTTCATCTTCGGCGCCCGTAACAAGATTCATATCATCAACCTTGAGCAGACTGTTCCTGCCATGAACGATGCGCTGAAATTCGTTCAGCAGCTGGCAGAGAACAAGAACAAGATCCTGTTCGTTGGTACCAAGCGTGCCGCGGCCAAGATCATCAAGGAAGAAGCCGAGCGTGCCGGTCAGCCCTTCGTAAACCACCGCTGGCTCGGTGGCATGCTGACCAACTACAAGACCATCCGTCAGTCTATCCGTCGCTACCGTGATCTGGAAGCCCAGAGCAAGGACGGCACATTCGACAAGCTGACCAAGAAAGAAGCGCTGGACCGTACCCGTGAAATGGACCGCCTTGAGCGTTCTATTGGTGGTATCAAGGACATGGGCGGCCTGCCGGACGCCATGTTTGTGATCGACGTTGACCACGAGCGTATTGCTATCAAGGAAGCCAACAAGCTGGGCATCCCTGTTATCGGTGTTGTGGATACCAACAGCGATCCTGACGGTGTTGATTACGTCATTCCGGGCAATGATGACGCCATCCGCGCTATCCAGATTTACGTGCAAGCCGTGGCCAACACCTGCATTGAGGCCGCCCAGGCTGGCGGTGCCGGAGCTGACGAGTTTATTGAAGTCAGCGAAGACGCCGAAGGCGCTGCTCCAGCCGCTGAGTGATGCTTTATCTTCACGTTTGAGATGTAAGGTGTGCCCGGGTTTGCTTCGGGCATACCTCCCCACCGAATTCGGAACAGTTGAGAGGATTGAACATGGCTGCAATTACCGCTGCAATGGTCAAAGAGCTGCGTGAGCGTACCGGCCTTGGCATGATGGAGTGCAAGAAAGCACTCGTGGAAGCTGAAGGCAGTGTTGACGCTGCGATCGAAGAGCTGCGCAAGTCTTCCGGCCTGAAGGCTGCCAAGAAAGCCGGCCGTACCGCCGCTGAAGGCGTGTCTCTGATCAAGATCTCTGACGACAACACCGTCGCCTACATTCTGGAAGTTAACTCAGAAACAGACTTCGTTGCCCGTGACGACAACTTCGTCAACTTCGCCAACGATGTTCTGAATGTCGCTTTCGAAAAAGGCGAAACTGACGTTGCCAGGCTGATGGATGGCGATCTGGAAGCCAAGCGCGAGGCGCTGGTTCAGAAGATCGGCGAGAACATCACCGTGCGTCGCATCGTTAAGGTTGAAGGTCCGGTTGTTGGTGGCTATGTCCACAGCAACAACAAGATTGCTTCCGTTGTTGCGCTGACTGCCGGTGATCCGGAAGTGGCCCGCGACGTCGCCATGCACGCTGCGGCTGTTAACCCGCGCGTTGGCAAACCGGAAGACATGCCTGCCGATGAGCTTGAGAAAGAGAAAGACGTCATCAAGGCCCAGCCGGATATGGAAGGTAAGCCTGCCGAAATCGTCGAGAAGATGATGGGCGGCCGCATCAAGAAGTTCCTCAAGGAAAACAGCCTTGTTGAGCAGCCTTTCGTTAAAAACCCGGACCAGACCGTGGGTGAACTGATCAAGTCCGCCGGTGGCGAACTGGTCGGCTTCGTTCGCCTGGAAGTGGGTGAAGGCATCGAGAAGGAAGAGGTGGACTTTGCTGCCGAGGTTGCTGCCGCAGCCGGCACAGGCAAGGCCTGATCCTTCTTTTGGTGCAGCGGGCTCATTGCCGCTGCGCCAGCTGAGTCTGCCACGTTAGCCGGGAATTCCCGGCTAACGTGGCGGGCTTGTATCTGAGATACCCCTTTTGCGAGGAGTATGTCAGATACAAGCCTGCAACGGGTATCACGCCGGATAGCAGCCAACAGACGAAAAGGGGATCACCATGCCGACATCATCGAAAACCCAGCCCAGATACAAGCGTGTTCTGCTCAAGCTCAGTGGCGAGGCCCTGATGGGGGAGCACGATTTCGGTATTGATCCCAAAGTTCTTGATCGTATGGCCCTGGAAATTGGCGCGCTGATTGGTATTGGTGTTCAGGTTGGCCTGGTCATCGGTGGTGGCAACCTGTTTCGGGGTGCAGCCCTGAATGCGGCTGGCATGGACCGGGTGACCGGTGACCACATGGGCATGCTGGCAACCGTTATGAATGGCCTCGCCATGCGGGATGCCCTTGAGCGTTCCAATATCCGGACCCGCGTAATGTCCGCAATCCCCATGAGCGGGATTGTCGAGCATTATGACCGCCGTCGGGCGGTGCGGGACCTTAAGGACGGAGATGTGGTGATCTTCTGCGCCGGCACCGGCAACCCCTTCTTCACCACAGATTCCGCCGCTTGCCTCCGTGGTATCGAAATTGAGGCCGATGCGGTACTCAAGGCCACCAAGGTAGATGGCGTATACTCTGCTGATCCGCATCTGGACAGCAGTGCCGAGAAATACGATCACCTCACCTACGATGAGGTGCTGGACAAAAAACTGGGGGTGATGGATCTGACGGCCATCTGCCTCGCCCGGGATCACGGTATGCCGCTGCGGGTATTCGACATGAACCGCGCAGGCGCGCTGACTCGCATCGTAACCGGCGAAAGAGAAGGTACACTGATCGAATAACCTGGTTGTCCGGGTCCCTTTGATCCGTGCCTTTCAAGAGGACCAGGTTACTGAATGACATGACGAACGAATTGAGGATGCTGAAGTGATCAACGACATCAAAGCAGAAGCCGAAAAGAAAATGAAGAAGAGCCTGGAGTCTCTGCACTCGGCGTTTAACAAGATCCGTACCGGCCGGGCCCACCCGTCCATCCTGGACAGCGTTATGGTGAACTACTACGGCCAGGAGACACCGCTGAAACAGGTGGCCAGTGTCAATGTCGAGGACAACCGGACTCTGACCGTCTCCCCCTGGGAGAAAAACCTGATGCCGACTATCGAGAAGGCCATCATGAGCTCTGATCTGGGCCTCAACCCGGCCACCAGTGGCGACATTATTCGCATTCCGATGCCCATGCTGACCGAAGAAACCCGCAAGGAAATGGTCAAGCAGGCGAAAGCCGATGCCGAGCACGGCCGTGTGTCTGTTCGCAACGCTCGCCGTGACGCCAACAGCATGATCAAGGAGCTGTTGAAGGAAAAGGAAATCACCGAAGACGACGAGCGCAAGGGCGAGGAAGAGATCCAGAAGCTGACCGATCGCTACATCGCCGAAGTCGAGAAAATGCTCAAGGCCAAAGAAGAGGACCTGATGGCGGTTTAACTGCCCGGGTTCACTTGCAAGCGAATTGAAAGGCCGGTGCAACCATGCGCCCCGGCCGCACAGGGGATTTCATGACGGGAACTGTATCCGCAGAGATTCCGGTGTCGGCAGACAGCCGGCCCCGGCATGTGGCTATTATCATGGATGGTAACAACCGGTGGGCCAAGGCCCGCCGGCTCACGGGAGTAGCCGGCCACAAGGCCGGGGTGGATGCAGTCAGGGCGGTGGTGGAAACCTGCGCACGCGAAGGTGTGGAAGTGCTCACCCTGTTCGCCTTCTCCAGTGAAAACTGGCGTCGCCCCAAGGATGAAGTCTCGGCGCTGATGAAGCTTTTCCTGTTCGCCCTGGAACGGGAAGTACGCAAGCTCCATCGCAACGACATTCGCCTCAGAATCATCGGCGACCGTTCCGCCTTCAGCCCGGCCTTGCATGAGCATATGGCAGCGGCGGAAGAACTGACCCGCTATAATTCCCGTATGACACTGGTGATAGCTGCGAATTACGGTGGCCACTGGGATATCACGCAGGCGACGCGTCAGGTTGCTGAGCAGGTGCGGGCAGGGCAGCTGGCACCTTCGGATATCACCGATGACCTTATCCAGCAGCACCTCAGTATTGGTGATCTGCCGATGCCGGATCTGATGATCCGGACAGCGGGTGAACAGCGGATCAGCAATTTCATGCTGTGGCACCTGGCTTACACAGAACTTTACTTCTCACCGGTGTACTGGCCTGATTTCCGGGAAGAGGAAATGCGCAAGGCCCTGCAGGCCTATGCCGGTCGCCAGCGTCGTTTTGGCCAGACGGATGATCAGATCACGGCCAAGGCCCCACAACAATAACGAACGATAGCGACGTTAACCGTGTTAAAAACCCGAATTATCACCGCACTGATCCTTGCCCCCATTGCCATTGGCGGAATTTTCTTCCTCCCGCCCCTGGGTTTCGCGTTCTTTACCGGCGCCATCATTACCGTGGGTGCCTGGGAGTGGGCGAACATGTCCGGCATTGAGAATTCTCCGGGCCGTGTGGCGTACGCCTTGGTGACTGCCGCCATTCTTTATGGTTTGCTGAACGTTCCTTTTGTTGCGGTGCTCTGGCTGGCGCTCGCCTGGTGGTTTATCTGTTTCCTGATGGTTCGCAGCTACCCTGGTGGCTCAGAAAAATGGGGCAGCCTGCCCGCACGAGCGGTTATGGGGCTGCTTGTTCTGGTGCCCGCATGGGTCGGACTGAACCATTTACGCACTGGCGGCTTCCAGTTTGGCGACAGCACCAATAACCTTCTCCTTATCCTGTATGTGTTGTGTGTGGTCTGGGTTGCGGATATCGGTGCCTACTTCGCCGGGCGGGCATTTGGCAAGGCCAAGCTGGCGCCCCGGGTCAGTCCTGGTAAATCCTGGGCGGGGGTCTGGGGTGGGCTTGTGGCCGTGGGCGTTTTCGCCCTGGTGGTGAGCTTCCTGGCATCCGCCGGAACTGTCGAGACCCTGCTGCTGGTCGCTGCCAGCCTGATTACCGGGTTTGTCTCGGTGCTGGGGGATTTGCTGGAAAGCATGCTTAAACGCTTTCGTGGCATCAAGGACAGCAGCCAGCTGCTGCCCGGTCATGGGGGCATAATGGACCGGATTGACAGCCTTACCGCAGCCATTCCTGTGTTTGCTCTGATCATTACCCAGTTGGGTTGGCTGACAGCCGGGCACTGGTGATTATGGTAACCCGTCATATCAGCGTATTGGGAGCGACTGGCTCCATCGGTCTGAGTACCCTGGATGTCATTCGCCGGCACCCTGACCGGTTCTCGGTCTATGCCCTGACGGCCAGTACCCGTGCGGAAGAGCTGGCGATATTGTGTCGCGAATTCCGACCCCGGGTAGCGGTTATGGCGGACCCCGGGGCTGCGCAAACGCTTGTCGGGTTACTCTCCGATTTGCCGGATATTCGAGTTCTGGGTGGCATGGAAGGGTTGTGCGAAGTTGCCTCGGCCCCGGAAATTAATACCGTGATGGCCGCCATTGTCGGCGCCGCGGGCCTGTCGCCGACCCTTGCAGCTGTGCGTGCCGGCAAGCGGGTATTGCTGGCCAACAAGGAAGCCCTGGTGATGTCCGGCAAGCTGTTTATGGACGCCGTGGCCGAGGCCGGCGCCGAGCTCCTGCCTATCGATTCTGAGCACAACGCCATTTTCCAGTGTATGCCGGCCGATAAAATCCGGGATCCCGCCGCCGCCGGTATTACCCGAATTCTGCTGACAGCCTCCGGTGGGCCGTTCCGGGAACACAGTGCCGAGGCGCTTCGATCAGTCACGCCTTCGCAAGCCTGTGCCCATCCGAACTGGTCCATGGGGCAGAAGATTTCCGTGGATTCAGCAACGCTGATGAACAAAGGCCTGGAGCTGATCGAGGCCTGCTGGCTGTTTAATACAACCCCGGAGTGGGTGGAAGTGCATGTTCACCCGGAGAGCATTATTCACTCCATGGTAGAGTATGCGGACGGTTCTGTGCTCGCCCAGCTTGGCAGCCCGGATATGAGAACCCCGATTGCCAATGGTCTTGCCTGGCCGGAGCGTATCGATGCAGGTGTCGCGCCGCTGGATCTGTTCGCCATCGGCCGTTTCCATTTCGAGCGCCCCGACCTGGTTCGCTTCCCCTGCCTTCGCCTGGCTGCGGAAGCCTTCGAGGCCGGAGGCACAGCTCCGGCCGTATTGAACGCAGCAAATGAAGTGGCGGTTGCTGCTTTTCTTGAAGGTAACCTTTGTTTTACGGATATCCCCGTTATTATAGAGCGCACGCTGGTTGCTACCGCGGTTGAACCAGCTGACAGTTTCGAGGTTATCTTCGCCAAGGACACCGAAGCACGGGCCCGGGCATGGGAACAGATTGGTCTGTTAACTGTCTGACACTCGCAGCGGTTTGCTGCCCGGCTAAAGCCATCAATCAGGAATGCTATGCAGATTATTGAATCCGTCCTCGCACTGGCCCTGACCCTGGGTATTCTCGTGACCCTGCATGAATACGGTCATTTTTGGGTTGCCCGCCGTTGCGGTGTGAAAGTGCTCCGTTTCTCCGTTGGTTTCGGAAAGCCGCTGTATTCCTGGTACGACAGGCACGGCACCGAATTCGCCATCGCCGCCATTCCACTTGGCGGCTATGTCAAAATGCTGGACGAGCGGGAAGGGCCGGTGCCCGAAGAACTGAAAGACCAGGCCTTTACTTCCAAGCCACCGTCCCGGCGTATAGCCATTGCAGCGGCGGGTCCGCTGGCTAACTTTATTTTTGCGGTTTTCGCCTACTGGCTGCTAAGCGTGGTCGGAGTTACCCACGTTGCCCCCATCGTAGGGCAGGTGGCCGATGGCAGTGCGGCAGCGCGTGTCGGCTTACAGGAAGGCATGGAAATTCATTCTGTGGACGGTCATCGGGTTAGCTCCTGGCGCGATGTCAACATGCGTATCCTGGAGCGAACCGGCGAGCAGGGCCTGATTTCCATGGAGGTGTCTGACGGCGGTGCCCGGGGCACGGTCAGGGGAGAACTTGCCGGCTGGAGTCTGAGCGACGATACCCCGAATCCGCTGGCGGAATTCGGCATCACACCCTGGCGCCCCGCGGTTCCTCCGGTGCTGGGCCAGATTTCCGAGGGTGGCCGGGCCCAAGTGGCCGGCCTGCAAACCGGGGATCGTGTGGTTGCCGTTAACGGCGAGCCCATCAGCAGTTGGTTTGATCTGGTCGAGTTCATTCGCAATGCCCCTGAACAGACGTTACAGGTAACCGTTAAGCGCAATGGCTCGGAACGCTCAATCCGCGTTATGCCGGAAGCGAAAAGCGAAGAGAGCGGTGAAACAATTGGCTTTATTGGCGCTGGCGTTGAAGCCATCTCATGGCCGGATGAAGTGCTGCGCGAAGTCAGCTATGGCCCGTTTGCTGCGATTCCCGTTGCTTTCAGTGAAACCTGGGCCGACACCCGGCTGACCCTCGTGGCCATAAAGAAAATGGTCACTGGCCTGCTGTCGCCCACCAACCTCAGCGGGCCAATCACTATTGCCAGGGTTGCCGAAGCCAGTGTCAGCTCCGGATTTGAAGATTTCGTGCGTTTCCTGGCCTATCTCAGCGTGAGTCTGGGTATCCTGAACCTTCTGCCGGTGCCGGTGCTCGATGGTGGTCATATTGTCTATTACACCATCGAAGCGCTCCGCGGAAAGCCGCTCTCCGAGCAGGCCCAGGCGTTTGGATTACGAATTGGTATGGCAATGATTCTCACATTAATGGTGTTTGCTCTTTACAACGACCTGATGCGGTTGTGAGAATTGCGAACTTCTTACGCGCATTAACCAGGCGAAATATTTGAATGAGACGTTCTCTTCTAGGTGTAGCCGTTGGCCTCGCTGTGGCCCTGTCTGGCATGAAGCCAGCGCTTGCAGACCAGTTCACAGTTGCAGATATCGAGGTAGAGGGCCTGCAGAGGGTTTCTGCGGGCACCGTTTTTTCTGCGTTCCCCGTGAATATCGGTGAGCAGGTTGACGAGACCGAGCTGGCCGATGCGATCAGGTCCCTGTTCCGGACCGGGTTGTTTACGGACATTGAGGTTAGCCGTGATGCCGGTGTTCTCATCCTGACGGTTCGCGAACGACCCTCCATTAGCAATATCGAGATCGAGGGCAACGAGAACATCGAAACCGAGGTGTTAATGGATGCCCTGGCAGGTGCCGGTCTTCAGCAGGGCCAGGTTTTCCGGCGCGCGACCCTCGAGCGTCTTGAGCTGGAGATTCTGCGGTCTTACATCGCTCAGGGGCGTTACAACGCCCGGGTGAAGGCAACGGCGGAAGAACTTCCACGGAATCGCGTTTCAATTCGCCTGGACATCAACGAAGGCTCCGTGGCGGCAATACACCACATCAATCTGATCGGCAACGAAGACTTCAGCGACGAGGAGTTGCAGGAGCTGTTTGAGTTGCAGACCACGAGCTGGTGGAACTCGATCACCAATTCCGACAAATACGCGCGAGAGCGTCTCAGCGGCGACCTGGAATCCCTGCGTTCATTCTATCTGGACCGCGGTTACCTGGATTTCAATGTGGAATCCAGTCAGGTCTCAATATCGCCGGACAAGCAGAAGGTTTTCATCGCCATCGCCCTGAATGAAGGGCCCCAGTACACTATCTCGGAGATAAATCTGCGCGGTGAGCTGATCGTGGGTGAGGAAGAGTTGCGCTCGCTGATTCCGGTTACGGAGGGCGACGTGTTCTCCCGCTCCCACATGACAGCCATATCCGAAGCCCTGGCATTCCGGCTCGGACGCGAGGGCTACGCCTTCGCCAGCGTCAATGCCGTCCCCGAGCCGGGAGAAAACAACACAGCTGCCGTCACCTTCTTTGTTGAACCGGGCAAGCGGGCCTATGTGCGACGCATCAATTTCGAGGGTAACGTATCGACTCGTGACGACGTTCTCCGCCAGGAAATGACCCAGATGGAAGGGGGCGTGGCTTCTTCGGATCGTATCGAGTTTTCCAAGACCAAGCTGGAGCGTCTCGGCTTCTTCCAGACGGTGAACGTTGAGACGGTTCCGGTGCCAGGCACGGATGATCTGGTCGATGTGAACTACTCCGTTGAAGAACAACCGACAGGCAGCCTTTCCGCTTCCGTCGGCTTCTCGCAGCAATCCGGTGTGATTCTTGGCGCCAACGTGTCCGAGAACAATTTTTTCGGTACCGGGAAGCGCGTCTCTTTCGGTGTCAATGTGAGTGATTATGTCAAAAGCGCAAACGTTTCCTACCTGGACCCTTACTACACGGTTGACGGCGTAAGCCGTGGCTACAGTCTTTTTGCCCGGCAAACCGATTATGAGGAAGAGGATATCTCCGCCTTCCTGCTGGACGAATATGGCGGCCGTATCACCTTCGGTTATCCCACGGACAATATCACCCGTTTGAACTTCGGGGCCGGGTTTACCCAGTCCAATCTTAAGGAAGGCCTGTTCACCTCACAGGAGGTCATTCAGTTCATTGATGAGGAAGGGGATTCGTTCAATAACTTCTTCCTCTTCGGCAGCTGGCGCCGCAGTACTCTCAACCGGGGTGTTCTGCCCAGTGATGGCCATAGCCAGTCGTTGTCGCTTGACGTAGCAGTGCCGGGCAGCGATCTGACCTTTTACAAGGTGACACACAAGACCGATTTCTACTATCCGGTGACTGACGATAATCGCTGGATCTTACGGGCGCGTTCAGAGATCGGTTATGGTGATGGTTACGGAGATCGGACCCAGATGCCGTTTTACGAGCACTTCTATACAGGGGGCTACGGATCGGTTCGGGGGTACCGGGCCAACTCCTTGGGTCGCCTTGCTACGAACAACGTCAACGACCTCTCAGACCCGGATCCGTTCGGCGGTAACCTGCTCACTGAAGGTGGTGTTGAGCTGATATTCCCCACGCCCTTTGCCGGTGATACCCGCTCCATGAGAACGGCGTTTTTCCTGGACGCAGGTCAGGTGTTCGACACTGCGCGCGGTTTCGATCCGGAACTGAGCGAAATCAGAATGTCCGCCGGTATTGGCTTCCAGTGGATTACCGCTGTTGGCCCGCTGGCCTTCAGTCTGGCGAAGCCGCTGAACGACAAGCCGGGTGATGACACCCAGGTATTCCAGTTCTCGCTGGGCCAGACCTTCTAGAGCATGGATAATAACAACCTACGGATGAAAATCAGGAGAAAACCAATGTCCCGATTCATGTTGATATTCGCCGCCATGGTTATGGCGTTTTCAGTCCCGGCCATGGCAGAAACCCGCATCGGTGTGGTCGACCTGAGGCAGGCACTGTTTTCCTCAAATGATGCCAAGGCCTTCAGCGAATCGCTCCAGAAGGATTTTGCCGGCGATGAAGCCAAGGTCCGCGAGGCGCAGGAAGAGGCTCACAAGCTCAAGGATCGCCTCGAAAAGGACGGCGCCATGATGAACGAGACCGAACGTAACAAACTTGCCGGTGAGTTCCAGGAAAAAGTGAAAGAGTTCAACTTCCTCAAGCAGCGGCTCGATACCGCCGTCAATCAGCGCAAGCAGGCGTTCCTGGAAGAGGCTCGCCCGGAAGTGGACGCGGCTGTCAAAGAACTTCTTGAGGAAAATGAGCTCGACCTGATTCTGCCGAGCGAAGCGGTTGTTTATGTGAAACCGGAAATGAATCTGACCTCTCAGCTTCTGGAAAAACTGAATCGTTAATCCGTGACGGGCACCCGGGTGCCCTGAAAGTTGCTTGGGAGCACGCAATGACAGATAGGTCTTACTGCCTGGGGGAGATTGCCAGCGCCCTGGGTGCAGAGCTGCGGGGCGATCCTGATGTGCGGGTTTCAGGTTTGGCAACACTACAGGCAGCCGGGCCTGGCCAGATCAGTTTCCTGGCAAACCCGTCCTATGCCAGGTATCTGGCTGATACCCGTGCTTCGGCGGTCATTGCGTCGCCCGCCACTGCAAAAGGCGCTCCTACCAACGTCCTGTTACTGGACAACCCTTATCTCGGTTATGCTCGCCTCAGTCACTGGTTTGATCCGGCACCGGTTGCCTTTCCGGGCGTTCATCCGACTGCCGTGGTTGACCCCTCGGCAACCCTGGCTGACGACGCCTGCATCGGTCCCAACGTGGTCGTGGAAGCGGAGGCCGATATTGGCGAAAAAGTGGTGATCGGCGCCGGCTCGGTCATTGGTGCCCGCGCTCGCATTGGCGCCCGGACTGTGATCCGGCCACGGGTGACCTTGGCTCACGACGTTGTGGTTGGCCAGCGTTGTCACATTCTCAGCGGCGCTGTTATCGGCTCCGATGGTTTTGGCTTTGCCAACGAGAAGGGCGTATGGCACCGCATTGCGCAACTGGGCCGCGTTGTTCTCGGGGATGATGTGGAAGTGGGCGCGAATACCACCATCGATAGGGGCGCCCTCGACGACACCGTCATTGGTAACGGTGTGAAACTCGACAACCTTATTCAGATTGCTCACAACGTCTGCATTGGTGATCACAGCGCCATGGCCGCTATGGTGGGGATTGCGGGTAGTACCCGAATTGGCCGGCATTGTGTATTTGGCGGCGCTTCCGGAGTGGCGGGCCACCTCGAGATTGGTGATCAGGTTCACCTGACGGGCATGACCCTGGTGACCGGTGATATCCGGGAGCCGGGCGTGTACTCTTCCGGAACCAGCGCGGATACCAACCGTCAGTGGCGCAAGAACGCCGTACGTTTTCGCCAGCTTGATGCCTTGGCGCGACGTATTAAAGAACTGGAAAAGAAATCAGAGAGCCGAGGCCAATCAACATGATGAACACCAAAGAAATACTGGAATACCTGCCGCACCGATACCCGTTTTTGCTGGTGGATCGGGTAACGGAGCTCGAAAAGGGAAAGTCGATCAAGGGCTACAAGAATCTTTCGTTTAACGAGGAGTTCTTCCAGGGCCATTTCCCGAACAACCCGATCATGCCGGGTGTTCTGATCATTGAAGCCATGGCCCAGCTTTCAGGCATTCTCGGTTTTGTGACCGTGGGCCGGAAACCCTCTGATGGCGTGGTACAATACTTGGCTGGATCCAGCAAGGCGCGCTGGAAACGCCCCGTTTTGCCGGGAGACCAACTCTGTATGGAGTCGGAACTCATCTCCGGAAAACGTGGTATCTACAAATTCGATTGTCGCGCGCTGGTCGACGGTGACGTCGTCTGCGTGGCAGAGATTCTGACCGCTGAGAGAGAAGTTTGATGGCGACAAATGACTGGTCGGGTGTCCATCCTCAGGCGATTGTAGACCCGTCAGCCAGGCTCGGGGATAACGTTACTGTTGGCCCCTGGAGCTACATTGGCCCGGATGTGGAAATCGGAGACGGTACCGAGATTCTTTCCCATGTGGTGGTCAAGGGCCCTGCCGTTATCGGCCGCAACAACCGTATTTTCCAGTTTTCGAGCATTGGCGAAGCGTGCCAGGACAAGAAGTACGCGGGCGAGCCTACAACTCTGGTGATCGGTGACAACAACGTTATTCGCGAGAACTGCACCATTCACCGGGGCACCGTCCAGGACCGTGGCGAAACCCGGATTGGCAGCGGCAACCTGCTGATGGCATACGTGCATGTGGCCCATGACTGCATCGTGGGTGACAACACCATCCTGGCCAATTGCGCGACCCTTGCAGGCCATGTATCGATAGGCGATTACGCGATTCTGGGTGGTGGCACCATGGTGCACCAGTTCTGCCACATCGGCACGCACAGCATGGCTGCGGGCGGCAGTATCGTACTGAAAGACATACCCGCATACGTGATGGCCAGCGGCCAGTCTGCCCAGCCCCATGGCATGAACTTCGAAGGCCTGAAACGCCGCGGATTCAGCAAGGAAGTGTTGCTGGTGCTGCGCCGGGCCTACAAGATTATTTACCGCCAGGGCCTGACCACCGAGCAGGCTGTGGCAGAACTGGAAAAAGCCTATTCCGATGTGGCCGAAGTGCGGCCTCTCATAGACTCCCTGCGTGGAGCAGACCGCGGCATCATCCGCTAACCCGGCGGGAGCCAGTCGGTGACGGACCATCCTTCAAGCGCGATCATCAGCGAGCGTAATATCACCTTCGGAATCATTGCCGGCGAGGCGTCGGGAGACATTCTCGGTGCCGGCCTGATCCGTTCCCTCCGATATCGTTACCCCAATGCCCGTTTTGTGGGGATCGGCGGTGAGGAAATGGTCGCCGAAGGCTTCCATTCCCTGGTGCCAATGGAGCGCCTGTCGGTGATGGGCCTGGTGGAAGTGCTGGGCAGAATCCGCGAGCTGTTCAGCATCCGCGTTCGGTTACTCGATTATTTTTTTACCACACCACCGGATGTGGTCATCGGCATTGATTCCCCGGATTTCACCCTGGCCATCGAACGGCGCTGCCGGGAAGCGGGCATACTCTCCGTGCATTATGTGAGCCCCTCGGTGTGGGCCTGGCGCCAGAAGCGGATCTTGAAGATCGCCAAATCCGTTAATCTCATGCTCACCCTGTTTCCCTTCGAAGCCCGGTTCTACGAAGATCACCAGGTTCCGGTAGCTTTCGTGGGCCACCCCCTGGCCGATCGCATCCCCATGGAGCCGGATACCCTGAAGATGAGGGCGTCCCTTGGTCTTGATGCCAACGCGCCGGTTCTGGCGGTTCTACCCGGCAGTCGGGCAGGGGAGGTGGAGCGCCTTGGCACCCTGTTTCTGGAAGCCTCCCGCTGGATTCAGGAAAAGCGTCCGGATCTTCAACTGGTGATTCCCTGTGTGAACCGGGATCGCGAGAAGCAGGTCCGGGACCTGGTGGATGCGCTGGATGTGAAGCTGCCGGTCACCATTGTCCGGGGTCGCTCCCGGGATGTGATGGCCGCTTCCGATGTGGTTCTGCTCGCTTCCGGTACTGCCACCCTGGAAGCGATGCTGCTGAAAAAGCCCATGGTAGTGGGTTACCGCCTGAGCGGGTTCAGCTACGCTTTGCTCTCCAGGCTGGTCAAGGTGCCCTACGTGGCGTTACCCAACCTGCTGGCCAGGCGCCAACTGGTGCCTGAGCTGCTCCAGGACGACGCCACTGCCGAAAGCCTTGGTACCGCTGTACTCCAGAGCCTGGAGCACAGCGAAGAACGGGTCCGGCTCAAGGAAGCATTTACCGAACTGCACCACACCCTGAAGCAGGGCGCAGACGAGAAAGCGGCCCGGGCTATCTCGGAACTGGTGGAAGGGGGGGCAAACTGATGCCCAAGGCACCCTTGCCGCCATTTGAATGCCGCTACACCGGTTCGCTCCTGGCTGGTGTAGACGAAGTAGGTCGAGGCCCGCTGATCGGCGCAGTCGTCACTGCTGCCGTAATTCTGGACCCGGAACGGCCCATCGCTGGCCTGGCCGACTCCAAGAAACTCACTGAAAAGCGCCGAAATGCCCTCTACGAGGAAATCATCGAGCATGCTCAAGCCTGGGGCATCGGCCGATGTGAGGCCCGTGAGATTGATAAGCTGAACATCTACCAGGCCACCATGCTGGCGATGAAGCGGGCCGTTTCCGGCCTCGTTATTGCTCCGGAGTACGTGCTGGTAGACGGCAATCGCTGCCCCCAGTGGCACTGGCCCTCGGAGCCCGTGATCAAGGGCGATAGCCGCGTAGAGGCAATCAGCGCTGCCTCCATCATCGCCAAGGTAACCCGTGACCGCGAGATGGAAGCGCTGGAAACCCGATTCCCCGGCTTCGGCCTGGCACAGCACAAAGGCTACCCAACCCCGGTCCATCTGAAAGCACTGCGCCGCCTCGGCGCAACCCCCGAACACCGCCGCTCCTTCCGACCGGTTCAGGAAGTTATTGACGAAGTGGGCCTCTACCAGCAAAGCCTGCCGACGGAATCGGAAGAGCTCCAATACCGCACAGACCTTTTTGAAGATATCGATTGACAGCGCCAGATCGAATCCTTAATATACGCGCACGTTGATCGGGGGTAACCCGGTAAACAACCAGTTTTGATGCGGGGTGGAGCAGTCTGGTAGCTCGTCGGGCTCCCAATCCCGAGAAAGCCGAAGGGAGTCATCGACCTTCGGCTTATGAGCCCGACCAAGAGGCGGACTCTGAAGAAAAAAATTGATGAAAAGTTTGATGCGGGGTGGAGCAGTCTGGTAGCTCGTCGGGCTCATAACCCGAAGGTCGTTGGTTCGAATCCAGCCCCCGCTACCATTTAAAAAACAGATCAGTCAACGACTGATCTGTTTTTTTTTGCGTCTTCGCACTGATCGACAAACAGGCGTATGCTGAACGCATTGTCCAGAAGAACAACTGAACTCATACAGGATAATGCGCATGATGATGTACTACACGCACGAAATGAGCCGTCTGGCGTTGACTCCGGCCCGCATGCTGGCCGGCCCCCAGAGCAAAATGCTTCGACACCGGCTGAGTCCCTGGTCCAGAATTCCCGGAACCCGCAGTATTGCCTCGGCGCTCAACGTGTTTGAGGATCTCACCAGGCGTTATCCGAAGCCCGCCTTCAATCTGGAGGCAACGGTTTGCGACGGCGAGACGGTTCTGGTCAGAGAGACCATCGTCAAACGCAAGCCCTTCTGCCAACTGAAGCACTTCCAGCGCAACATTGATCGTCCCGATGACCCAAAGCTGCTAATCGTGGCGCCACTGTCCGGCCATTTTGCTTCGCTTCTAAGAGGTACTGTGGAAGCCATGTTGCCGGGGCATGATGTTTACATCACAGACTGGCGTGACGCCAGCCTGGTGCCAATTTCGGAAGGCAATTTCGGGCTCGACGACTACATTGATTATGTTATTGATTTTATTGACCATATAGGCCCAGATACCCACGTTCTCGCGGTCTGCCAGCCGGTCGTGCCGGTGCTGGCGGCTACCGCACTGATGGCCCAGGATGATCACCCGTCGGCGCCCCGTTCTCTGGCCCTGATGAGTGGCCCGGTGGACGGACGCGTTGATCCGACAGAACCCTGCGAGCTGGCCAGCAAACACAAACTTTCCTGGTTCAGACGCAACCTGATCCATACCGTGCCGGCGCCTTATCCGGGTACCATGCGCAAGGTTTACCCCGGTTTTTTACAGCTGACGGGGTTCATCAATATGAACTTCGACCGTCACCTGGGTGCCTATCGGGGGCTGTTCCGGTCTATTCGCGATGATGACGCGCAAGAGGTCGCCCGCCACAGAGAGTTTTACGACGAATATCTGGCGGTGATGGATCTGCCCGATGCCTACTATCTCGACACCATCGAACGTGTCTTCCAGGAGTTTCACCTGGCTCGTGGCTGCTTCAGGCACCGCGGCAGGCTGGTAGACCCCGGGGCCATCCGAAAAACGGCGCTGATGACCATAGAGGGGGAAAAAGACGATATTTCCAGCCCCGGCCAGACCCGTGCCGCCCACACGCTCTGCACCAACATTCCCGACAACCGCCGGGTGCACCACTTGCAGCCGGGAGTCGGCCATTACGGCACGTTTAACGGCCGCCGCTGGCGAGAGGAAATCGCGCCTCGCCTGCAGGAATTCATTCGCAAAGCCTGAGCGGACCATCGCTCAGGTTTGTTGTTGCGCCCGCCTCCCTCTGCAAGCTTGAAAGCACTGCTTTCAACAACTACTTGCTGGGCCGTGATGCACGGCCGTTACGACATGATTTGTCGCTGACTGTTGGTGCGATATCTGCTAAAAAGTCCCCGGCGGCTAAGGCTGCACACCGTTTCGTACTGATCTGGGGGAGGCAAGATGCCCACGTTTTTACACACAGCAGACTGGCAAATGGGGCGGGCATTCAGTCGCTTCGAAACAGAAGACGGCGCGGCGCTGGTTGAAGCCCGCTTTGAGGCCATTGAAAGAATCGCTCGCCTGGCTAACGAGCACCAGTGCGATGCGGTCCTGGTGGCAGGAGATGTCTTTGACGCCCAGATCGTCGCAGACCGAACCATTCGCCGCGTATTCAACGCTATCAAAGCATTTACGGGCCCTTGGGTAATGCTGCCCGGGAACCACGATGCGGCCTTGGTGGAAAGCGTCTGGACAAGAGCGAAGCGCCTCGGCGCGGTGCCAGAAAATGTCCATCTGGCTTTGGAACCGGGCATTATCCGTCTCGAACCTCAAGGCCTGGCGATCCTCTGCGCCCCTCTGACGCAACGCAACACCTACAGCGATCTCACTGAAATCTTCAATACGTGGGAAACCCCGGAACGCCTGATCCGGGTTGGCCTTGCCCACGGCAGCGTGCAAGGTGTGTTGCCCGACGACATTGACTCCGCCAATCCCATATTGCCAAACCGTGCCGAAGCAGCCCGTCTGGATTATCTCGCTCTTGGTGACTGGCACGGTACCAAACAGATTGATGAGCGCACCTGGTACAGCGGCACACCGGAGCCGGAACGGTTTCGGAACAACGGTGCCGGCTACGCCCTGATCGTCGATGTGCCCGGGCCAGGAGAGTTGCCGAAGGTAACGCCTCTGGAAACCGCCCGCTACCAGTGGCACCAGTGGCGTGAAACCCTGGCTGTTGAATCCGATCTGGACCAAATGCTGGAAAGACTCCAGGCGCTACCCGAGTCATCCGTGGTTGATCTTCGCCTGGAAGGATCGGTCACTCTGGCCGGTGAGGAGAAACTGATTAATGCGTTGTCCGTGGCCGAGGCCAGGTTCCGGAGCATCCAGTGTGATCGAAGCGGGTTGCAGCTGGAGCCCACCGACGAGGACATCGCTGCCCTGAAGGCGGATGGATACGTAGGGGAAGTCATCGAACATCTCAGAACCCAACAAAAGGACGGCGACGCTGAAGTTGCACGGGATGCCCTTGCCATTCTCGCCGGGCTGCTGAAAGACCGGAAACTGGAGGCCAGCGAATGAAACTTCGTCGTCTGAAGGTGGAGCAGCTTCGCCAGTTCCGGCAGCCGTTTGTGATGGACGACCTGCAGCCGGGGCTGAATCTGATTCACGGCCCTAATGAGTCCGGCAAGAGCACCCTGGTGCGGGCCATTCGTGCCGCCTTCTTTGAGCGTTACCGGACCAGCTCTGTGGAGGATCTTCGCCCCTGGGGCGATTCTGCGGCAGCCCCTACCATTACATTGGAGTTTGAGGCCCAGCAGAAGTCCTGGCATCTGGTAAAAAGCTTTCTCCAGCGCAAACGCTGCGACCTCAAGATCGATTTGGACAGCTACAGCGAAGACGAGGCCGAAGAAAAACTCGCAGAACTCCTTGGCTTCCAGTTCTCCGCCAAGGGCGTCAGCAAGCCCGAGCACTGGGGCGTGCCCGGGCTGCTGTGGGTTGAGCAGGGTACCGGGCAGAACATCGAACAGGCGGTGGAGCATGCGGGCGATCACCTCAAGTCAGCGCTCAATTCCCTGGTCGGTGAAGTGGCCAGCACTGGTGGTGACGAACTGATCGAACAGGTCAAAGCCCGCTGGAGTGAACTGTTCACACCGACCGGCAAACCCCGTGGCGATTACCAGAAACTGGAGAAAGAGCGGGAAAAACACCGGCAGGAAATCGACGAACTGCAGGCGCGCATCCAGAATTACCAGGAGCAGGTAGACCGGCTTGGCAAACTGACCCAGGACTACGAACGCACCCGGCATGAGCGCCCCTGGGAAGAGGCCGAGCGCCAGCTTGAACAGGCGAAGGAGCGGTACCGGCAAGTCGAGAGGCTCGAGCAACAACAGGTCCGGGAAAAGGAAACCCTGACCCACCTGCGGAACAACCAGCAACTGTTACGGCAGAACCAGGAACAGCTGCAAAGCCTGAGCAAGAAACTGGATGTCCGCAAGGTGGAACTTGATAAAGCCCAGTGGGAGCTGGAGCGGGCTGAGGCCCGCAGCCCGTCCATTGCGAGTAAGGTCCGGGAGGCAAAGTCTGCCTATGAAGTCGCCACAAAGCAGGTCGACCAGGCCCGCCTGCAGGAAATCCGTTCCCGGCTGGAGCAGGACATCCGCCGGCTCGAACAGCAATCCCAGACACTGGCCCGGAACCTTGCGAACGCCCGGCAGTACCAACATGAGCTCGAACAAGCGAGAGACCAGGCGCGGCAGAATCAGATTGATGCCCAGGCGGTGAAAATCCTGAAGGACACCGGGCATGAACTGAAAGACGAGAACATTCGCTCGCAGACCATCGCAACCCGATTAACCTGGCGGCTGGAGCCAGGCGCCAGGTTGGCTCTGAATGAGGAACCGCTGGAGGGGCAGGGCGAGAGACAATTGCTGGAGGAATCCAGCCTGGTGATTCCGGGTGTAGGCACGTTGGGAATCACCCCTGGTGGAGCGGATCTCGCCAGTACCCGCCGTAAACTTTCGGCGCTGGAGCAAAGCCTGACCGAACAGATGAAAACGCTCGGGGTGAGCTCCGTTCAGCAGGCTGAGTATCGCGTGGCAACCTATGAGGCCGCCGAAAGGACGCTGCGGCATACCCGCGAGTTGCTCAAGTCTGTTGCACCTATGGGTATCGATCAGCTACTGGCGGACCAGAAAGAAACCGAATCCCAGCTGCAAAATGCAAAAACCGAACTGCAAAACAGCCCGGCCCCAGAGCTGGGTCAGCAGCCACAGGTAACCAACCTTGCCTCAGCGGAAGCAGGGCGTGCCCAGGCGGAAACCCGGCTGGCCGAAGCGGAGGCCGAGGAACGGAAGCACCAAACGGAGCTTTTGACCCGCCGCCAGACCCGCGACAATGCTAAATCCGAGTGGCAACAGCTGCAGGACGAAGTGCAAAACCCGGAGCACCGGAAACAGCTCCAGAGGCTCTCAACAGAGCTGGCGGAAATTGAAGAAAAGCGGGTTCGTCTGGAGGCCACCCTGCAGGCCCGTGAGCAGGAAATACAGGAAGCCCGCCCGGCGATCCTGAAGCAGGACATCGAACGCTATCAGCGCAGCATCACCAACCTGCGCCAGACCCAGGAAGAGCGGCAGCGGGAATTGAGAGATATACAGGTGAGGCTGGAAGCCTGGGGTGCCGAAGGCCTGGAAGAGCAGTTCAGCGACAAAGTGGCCGGGCTTGAACAGTGCAATCGACGCTACCAGGAGCTGCATCGTCGCGCCCAGGCGCTGAACCTTCTGCTCTCATTGCTGACAGAAAAACGGCAGGCACTGACCCGGCGCCTGCAGGCACCCTTGCAAAAACACCTGAACCACTACCTTTCACTACTGTTCCCGCAAGCCACCCTGGAAGTTGATGAACACTTAAGGCCGGGCACGTTCACTCGGGGCACCGAACTGGGGCAGATTGCCGAGTTAAGCTATGGCGCCCGCGAACAAATGGGGCTGATCAGCCGCCTCGCCTACGCAGACCTGCTGCGGGAAGCCGGAAGGCCCACTCTGGTGATACTGGACGACACTCTGGTGCACAGCGACACGGATCGCCTGGAAGACATGAAACGCATTCTGTTCGACGCCGCCAACCGGCACCAGATACTGCTGTTTACCTGCCATCCGGAAAAGTGGAGTGACCTGGGTGTTGCGCCCAGGGATATTCAGGCAATGAAAGAGCAGGCTACTGGTAACCTGGGCTAGAAAGCTGCCAGGGACAATAATTCGTCCACTTACAAGCGCTGTTGGGGGGGCGCGCCGTTGATGGCGTATTTGAGGCTATGCTCCAACAACATCTGTCGTTTTCCCGGGCGCCTTAGACTTTCCTACAACACCGCTCACCATCATCGGCTTGCCCAGGCAAAAAATTGCCTGCCATATCAGTACCTTTCCTTACTTTATTACTGCTACCTGACGAAAAATTGACAATTTATTAATTGGAAAAATGACAGATATCACGTCGATAATCCGCCTCGTTTTATAGAATTTCACAAATTCGACGAAAAACAGGTGCCGAGTTAATATGAAACGCGTCATAAAATTGTCTAAGGCATGGATTGCCGCGTTTGTTCTTGGAGTGCTGCTTACAGGGTGTGGGGGAGGTGGTTCCAGCGCTTCCAGTGCGCCAGCCTCGTCACCGGAGAGCTCTGCGGTTCTGAGTTGGAGTGCGCCGCTTACCCGGGTTAACGGTGAGAGCATCCCGATGGGCGAACTGGACAAGTACGTTATCCGGTACGGTCAGGATACCGATAACCTCAGCAAGGAAGTAATTGTCACCAATGCGGCTGCCGAGGCGGAGATGTCTTACGAAGTAAGCGGGCTGGAGAACGGCACCTGGTACTTCACCATTCAGGTTCAGGACGTCAATGGGCTGATCAGCGAGCCCTCCGAAGTAGTAAGTAAGGCCTTCAGTTCCTGAAGTCCGCAACCCGTTGCCTGAAGGTATTTAGCCTCAGGCCATTGGGTCGGCGATCGGCAGTTTCAGGGTGAAGGAAGAGCCTTCGCCCGGCGTAGACGATACCGAAATTTCCCCTTTGTGTTTTTCTACCACGGTTTTCACGAAGGAAAGCCCGAGTCCGGTGCCGTGTACTCCTGCCAGCTCGCTGCTTTTCTGCCGCCGGTAACGGTCAAACAGGTATGGCAGTTCTTCCGGATCGATGCCGGAGCCCTCATCAGCGATGGCAAGGCACGCCTGATGGCCCGCCCGGAATACCTGAATGCTGACGGCGGAACCTTCCGGGCTGTACTGAACCGCGTTGGTGAGCAGGTTGATCACCGCTCGCTCCAATAGCTCCGCGTTACCCCGGAGCCAGAGATCTTCCGTGCCCTGCAGCTGAAGCTGTATCTGTTTCTCCACCGCCTGTTCACTGACGCTGTCCCGGGCGTTTTCAACGATGGCGAGGAACTCGCATTCGTAAAACCGGGTCTCGGTGAGCTGTTCGGCCCGGGCAAGCTGCACGAATTCCTCGGCCAGGTGATAGCTTCGCCGGGCGAGTCTGCCCAATTGTTCCAACTGGCTTTGCTCAATGTGGCTGGGGTCGCGTTTGAGCTGCTCGATCAGCGCCAGCTGGGAGACCAGCGGCGAACGGACATCGTGGGAAATAAAGTCGATGGCCTCGCGATGCTGGCGCTGCTGCTCTCGCAGTTCCGAGATGTCGGAAATGTTGGCGATGATGCCTTGCTGGTCGCTGTCGGGCAGTGAAAACGGGGCGAAGTGGATCAAAAAGTCCTTGTCGCGAATTCTCAGGTCCACGGTGCGGCTCTGCCGCAGCGTGAGGGTGTCTGAAACCGTTTCATGCCAGGGAGGGGTTTCCCGGGGGTCGTGGCCTTCAAGGAGTTTAACGAGAGGCAGGCCGCCCAGGCTTGGCATGGGTTCCTGGAACCATTCTTCGATATGGCCGTTGGCGAAGCGGATAACACCCAGCTCGTCGGTCACTATGATGCCATCGGGCATTCGCTCGAAGCTCCTGCGGATGAACTGCTGCATATGATTCAGCCGATCCGTGGCAGCGCGAACCCGTTCGATCCGTGCGGAGATGTTCTCGCTGGGCCGGGCGATGCGGTTTGCCGGTGCGGTCTGCTCAAGGTGGAGTCTTCGAAGATAGCGCTGGATGACTTCGCGGCCGAGGTCGTTGGGCAGTACCAGGCCAAGATGGTAGCGGGTGCCTCCGCGCAAGAGCTGAATCCAGCTGCGGTTGCTGTCGTGGAGCCAGTGGCCAGGGGTCAGGTCTTGTGGAATGTCGGCGGGGGAGAGGTCCCGCCTGGACAAAATGTCGCTCTCCTCTGTGAGTAGCCATCCGGTGGGCTGGAACAGGGCCTGGAAATGCTCCAGCAGTTGTGTCGGATGCCGGCCTGAAGGCGCAGGCAGGGCAACCTGGGGGCTTCTGGCCAGATCATCCAGCTGGCGGTTCAGGAAGCGGTTGGTCATGGCCAGGCGAAGGCCGCTGGATACCGGGAAGGCCAGGAAAGGAACGATCATCGCGCTGGCGAGTGGTACCCACCATCGGAGAACCAACAGCATGAACAGGTAGAACCCGGCCAGCGCAATCACGGCAGTTGTGCAGGCCAGGAGGGTACGTGCCGGCCGCATGGAGGGCAGGGCAAGCGCGAGTGCCAGAATGGTTGCCAACGCCAGAAAAGCAGATGCCCACTCCGGTGCCGGGCGAATAAGCAGCCCCCTGGCCTGGGCGGAAAACACGTTGGCGTGGAATTCAACGCCGGACATGGGGCGGCTGAGGCCGGAGAAGGGCGTTGGCAGTATGTCTCCGAAGCCGGCAGCTGTGGCACCTACAAACACCGTCTTGCCGTTGAACAGTTCCGGCGAGGGTGGTTGCGTCAGTACCTGCGCGAACGAGTACGCCGGCAGGGAGCCAGCACCGCCGATCAGCGGAACCGCCCGGTACTGATCCCGTACGTTCACGTAAGGGGGTGTGTCCCTGGTTTCTGCGCGTTGCGGCGCTTCGCCCGTGGCGGCCAGGGAAAGGCTGGGCCAGAGGCGCTCGCCGAGGCCGTTATAGAGATAAAGGCCGCGGGCGACGCCGTCGTTGTCCAGCTCTACATGGGCGTGGCCAAGGCCAGCAGCCGCCGAAGCAAGTTTGCTGACGGGCAGTTGTTCGCTTAACAAGTACTGGGAGGTGGGCGGTGACAGGTAAACGGGCAGAATCACATTGCCGTGGTTGCGCATCTGTTCGGCCAGTTCATCATCATCTGATGAGGGCTCGGCAAACAGGATGTCCAACACGATCGTCTCGGCACCTGCCTGGTTGAGTTTGGCGATCAGTTCCGCGTGCAGGTTCCTGGGCCATGGCCAACGGCCCAGACGGTTCAGGCTGAGTTCGTCGATGGTAACCAGAACAACGTCGTCAGAGGCGTGCACCGGGCTGGCGGTGATGGCCCTGTCGTACAGCCAGTAATCGAGGCGCTGGGGCAGGGTGGTGGTCTGGATGAGCAGAAGGAGTGCCAGCAGTATCAGGCCCAGTGTCCAGGGGGTCGTTTTTATTGGCAGCCAATCCCGGTTCATGAGCCCTGCTGTGTGTTTCGTCGATCAAAGGATTATTCCAGGTACAATTCCCTCCCGGGTCCCCAGCGGCTTTGCAGCGGACCGTCAGAAAGAGCTTTCAGGCGCACAAAATACCGCCTTCCGGGAATCAGACGCAAGGCTGCTGTGGTATCAGACAGCGTGGCTTCCTTGATGATGTTGTTGAATCCCGGCTCTTCAGACAGCTGCAAGCGGTAATCTGTGGCCGTGACGATCTTTTCCCAGAACACCCGCACCTGGCTGTCGATGTAGTTGACGCTGATGATGCGCACCGGCGGCAGGCTGCCGTTTACCACCAGTTGCCGGGGCCCGGTGGTGGCCACGGAGTTGCCGCCGGCCTCGGTCACCACCCGCCAGTAATATTTGCCCGGCCCAAGGGGGCGAGACGGCAGGGCGGAGGTTTCCGGTGCCCATTCGCTGGTGGCGACCAGGTTCCGGAAGTCTTTGTCTTCGGCGATTTCCACCCGGGCCACTTCGTTATCGCCATTGAGCTGCCAGCGGAATTCCGGCATGTCATCGTTTACGGTATCACCGTCTGAGGGCGACATCAGACTTGCTATTCTGGCCTGCAGGTCGACTTCGACCGGAATCACACCGGGCATACCGGCAGTGCCACGGCTGTCCAGGGCGGCCAGGTGAATTTCGTAGCTGCCGTTGTCCAGCCGGCCGATATCAAAGCTGTTGCCGGTGATTTCCCGGCTCTCCACCCAACGGCCGCTGTCGGCTTCAAAGATGTCCACCCGGTGCATGGGGGCCCGGCTTTCCCGCCAGGTCATGGTTGATGGCAGTTGGGTCAGCGTGGGTGGCAGAGGGTTAATTTCCGGAGCGGGCGGCAGGCGGCGAATACTCAGGCCACTGGTGCTATTGGTAGACAGGCTGGCGCCGAACCCGGCTGGGATGCGGCGGGTTTTGCCCGGCGCGCCGAAATCCACCTCGCCCTTGGTTACCTGCAGGCTGGTGCCTTTGGCTGAGGCCTGGAGGGCAAATGCGGTGCCGCGCACGGCGGCCACGGCGGACGGAGTTTCAATCTCAAAACGTGCTCCGCCTTCCATTATCGGTTTCACCCGGGTGTGGATTTCACCGTGGTTGAGCCGCAGGCGGGTGTCGACCATACCGGCTTTGCCGTATTGGGTCAGACGGTTGAATATCAGGCGGGAGTTAGGAGAGATCCGTACTTCCGAGCCGTCGGCCAGTTCGATGGTCGCGGTACCAGAGGCAGACAGAATCTCGTCGCCTACTTGAATCAGGGTGTCTTCGGTCAGGCGAATCTTGCGGCCAGTGTTGCCTGAAATCAGTTGAACGGTTCCCGAGACGGTGGCGGCCTTCGCCGGTTGGGGCTGGCGCTTCAGCCAGGCCAGGGGAATGCGAATGGCGTCGCCGGCTCCGAGGGTGGCACCATTGGTGATCTTATTGTACTGAAGCAGGCGGTTGGCGCTGTACTTCTGTGCGAGCAAGTCGTTTGCCACTTCCGGGAAACTCTCGCCCGGGTGCAGGGTATAGATCCATTCCGGCACCAGGCTGGCAGATGAAGCGTCAGACTGCCCGGCGGACCCACGGGTTACCGACAGCTCCGCGCCCGCCGGAAACGCACAGGCCAGGAGGACAATTATCAGCAGCAGTGCAGGCAGCTTTGGCGCCGGGGCATCAATCATTGGTTACCGTGTCTGTCTCAGTCGGATCAACATCCTGCTCCCGGGCTTTCATGGCTTCCAGGCGGTAGCCGCGCTGGTAAATGGTTTTGATCCGGAAACCGTTTTCCGGATTCAGACCCAGACGACGGCGAAGGCGGCTCATGTGGGTGTCAACCGTGCGGGTGTTGATGTCGCGGGCCAGGCCCCAGACGCGCTCCAGAAGCATTTCCCGGGTAAGCAGGCGGCCCTGGTTCTGGAACAGGAACAGGGTCAGGTCGAAATCCTTGTCCGTCAGCGTGAGTCCTTCGCCGTGCAGAGAAATGATCCGGTGCTGAGTGTTGATTTCGAAGGGCCCGTAGCGAAGTGCTTCTTTCTCGCTGTCCGGGTTTGTGCGTCTGGCCAGGGCGTTGATACGTGCCACCAGTTCCGCCGCCCGGGCAGGCTTGGCGAGGTAATCGTCGGCACCCGCATCCAGGGCGCGGACGATATCCGCTTCACTGTCCCGTTGGGTGAGGAAAACCACGGGAATCGGCCAGTTCAGTTGGGCCCGTATGCTTTCAAGAACATCAATGCCGGTCATGTCCGGAATCTGCCAGTCCAGAATCAGGAGGTCATAACTGCGGTGCAATACCGCGCTCAGAAAGCTCTGGCCGGTAGGGAAGCTGTCGCAGTGGTGTCCGCGCTCAGACAGAATCGACTGGATGTGCTGTGCCTGTTCGGTTTCGTCTTCAAGCAAGGCAATACGCATTAAGTCTCTCCCGGAGTGTTGCTTCTTTTTTTGCCTGGCATGGCGCCGAGCTTTGGGCAGAGTGCTCTGCTATATCAATCAATTATCACAAAATGTGCATCTGTGTTCAGTATCGTTATGTAGACTTGCGTAAACGGACGGCGGGCTTTCCGTTGTCGTCATCCAGTGTTTGTCGGCAGCCGGGGAAATTACTGCAGCCCCAGAACCAGCCTTTTTTGCCTTTTCGCCGAACCAGGGGCGAGAAGCAGTGGGGGCAGGGGATCGGTTTCTGGCTGGTGCCGTCCTGGGGGCTGGCCTCTTCCAGTGGCCGGGTGCCGCGGCAGTCCGGATAGCGGGTGCAGGCATAGAAGCGCCCGAACTTGCCGTCCCGTTCGAGCATGGGGGCCCGGCATTTTGGGCAGTGGGGCGGGTTCTCGGGTGCGTCTGTGTCCGGGGGCGTGGAGCCGCCGGCTGGCTGCCCCTGGGGCCGGTTCAGGAAGCCGCGGATTTCCCGTTTCAGGGTCTCCAGAAACTGTCTCGGGTCGCCCTCGCCACGGCGGATGCCCTCCAGGGTGGCCTCCCACACCGCCGTGCGATCCGGCTTGCTGACCGATTCGGGCAAGGCACGGATCAGGGCTTTGCCTTTGTCGGTGGCGCGGATGTGCCGGCTGTCCCGGTACAGATAATCCCGTTTGAACAGGGTGTCGATGATGGTAGCCCGGGTAGCTTCGGTGCCCAGGCCATCGGTCTCGCGCAGGGTTTTGCGAAGCTCGGCATCGGTTACAAAACGGGCGATGTTGGTCATCGCCGAGAGCAGCGTGGCGTCGGTAAAAGGCTGGGGTGGTTGGGTTTTGCGTTCGGCGATGGTGCTGTCTTCGCAGAACACCGGTTCGCCCTTCTCCAGCCGGGGCAGCGGTGTTTTCTCCGGCTCGGCACGCCCTTCCCGGAGTTTTAGCTCCAGGGCTTTCCAGCCGGGCACCAGAATGGCCGTTTCCGTGGCGCGGAACTGATGCTCCGCTACTCGTACCGTCAGCTTGCCTTCCCGGTGAACTGCGTCTGCAGCGAACTGCATCAGGTAGTAGCGGCTGATCAGGCCGTAGATTTTCTGTTCCGCCGCACTGAGTTTGCCGTTGGGGGACGGCCGGCTGGTTGGAATGATGGCGTGGTGGGCATCGACCTGTTTATCGTTCCAGGCGGCAGTCTTCCTGCCCAGGTCTGCGCCATTGCAGGCTTCCTGAAGATCCGGTGCCACCCGGCCAATGGCACGCACTACCTGTTCCCGCTGGTCGTAATGGCCCTCAGGCAAGTACCTGCAGTCGGAACGGGGGTAGGTGATCAGTTGGTGGCGCTCGTAGAGGTTCTGGGCGGTATCAAGCACGTCTTTGGCACCCATCCGGAACAGCCGGCCGGCTTCGATCTGCAGCGCCGACAGGGACAGTGGTAGCGGCGGTGCTTCCGGCCGGTCGCGGAAGCGGGATTCGGTGATGGTGCCGGGCCGGCTTTGTACGCTCTCGGCTATCTGCTCGGCCACTTCCCGGCTCAGCAGGCGGTTTTCTTCGTCCAGGTGGTCCCGGAATTGTTCGTCGGGCAGCCAGCGGGCGGTGAAGGTTTGCTGGTCGGCTTCCTCTTCCTGGGCCTTGAAGCGGGCTTCAATCCGGAAATAGGGCTTGGGCCGGAAGTTTTCGATGGTGTTGTCCCGTTCCACCACCAGGCCAAGCACCGGGGTTTGCACCCGGCCAACGGAATAGACGCCTTGTTCGCCCTGTTGCTGATAGCTGAGGGTGTAGAAGCGGGTGAGGTTGATGCCGTAGAGCCAGTCGGCCCGTTGCCGGGCCAGCGCCGAATGGGACAGGCGCCGGAATTCGCGGTTGTCTTTCGGGCTCTGGAGGGCTTTGGCCACGGCTGCCGGGGTCAAATCGTTGATCAGGATCCGCTTTACCGGTGCGCGGGCGCCAAAATAGCGGATAACTTCGTCTACCAGAAGCTGGCCTTCGCGGTCCGGGTCGCCGGCATGGGTGATGGTTTCGGCCTGGCGGATCAGGGATTCGAGGACATTGAGCTGTTGCCGCACGCTGTCCTTGGGCATGACTTGCCATTTTTCGGGAAACATGGGCAGGTCTTCCTGGCGCCATTTTTTCCAGGCCGGGTTGTAGCGGGCCGGTTCCGCCGGTTCCAGGAGGTGGCCGATGCACCAGCTGACAGTGGCAGCCTGTTCGCCCTGGCCACAGCGAATCCAGCCCTGGCCTTTCTGGTGCGGGCCGGGGAGGGCGGCGGCGATGGCGCGGCCCAGGCTTGGTTTTTCGGCGATGTACAGGTGCATGGGGTCTGGTGTTTTGGAAACGGGATGGGAATGTGGCGCTTTGGCTTTGAGCTGTCAAGGTTCGGGCGGTGCCTGATATGTGTAGTAGACTGGTGGGCATGGGGGAGGCGGCTGTGGAAGTAGCTTTCCCAAAAGACGCCGTGAACCCTTCCATGGGGGCTTGGTGTTGCCATCCATGGCAACACACACTTTTGGGAAAGCTATCTCCATACCCGCGTCGGGTCACATGCAATTCGCCCCCTTAACCTCGGGTTGAGCAGTAGGAGTCCTAAAACATGAAAATTCAAAACGCAATTGAAACCAAACTGAACGAGGCGTTCGATGCGCGCTTTCTTCAGGTGGAGAACGAGAGCCACAAGCACAGTGTGCCGCCGAATTCTGAAACTCATTTCAAGGTGACGCTGGTGTCACCGGAGTTTGAGGGGCAGATGAGGGTGCGGCGGCATCAGGCGATTTATAAGGTGCTGGCCGAGGAACTGGAGGGGGAGGTGCATGCGTTGGCGCTGCATCTGTATTCTCCAGAGGAGTGGGAGGCGTCCGGGCAGGTGGCGCCGGAGTCTCCGAATTGTATGGGCGGGTCCAAGAAGGGTCCGGCGATGGCGGCACGATCCGCTCAGGGAGAGGGTTAATGAGTCAGTTTTTCCAGATCCATCCGGAGACGCCGCAGAAGCGTCTGATTAACCAGGCGGTGGATATCCTTCGCCGCGGGGGGGTGATTGTGTACCCCACGGATTCCGCCTATGCCATTGGTTGCCACCTCGGTGACAAGCAGGCGGCGGACCGGATCAAGCGGATTCGCAGGCTGGATGACAAGCACAATTTCACGCTGGTGTGCCGGGATCTTTCCGATATTGGCGTGTATGCCAAGGTAGACAACACCCAGTACCGGTTGCTGAAGAATTTCACGCCGGGGCCCTACACCTTCATTCTGGATGCCACCAGTGAGGTGCCGCGCCGGTTGCTTCATCCCAAGCGGCGGACTGTCGGTGTGCGGGTGCCGGACAATGCCATTGTTCAGGAGTTGCTGGGTGAGCTCGGTGAGCCGATTATGAGCAGCACGCTGATCCTGCCCGGTGAGACAGAGCCGATGACCGATCCCTACGACATCCGGGATACCCTGGAGCATGAGCTGGATCTGATTATTGACGGCGGGTTCTGCGGCATGGAGGCAACCACGGTGGTGGACTTCACCGGCGAAGCGCCGGTGGTGACCCGGGTTGGCAAAGGGGATCCGGCGCCTTTCGAAGTTTGATTACCCGGATGGGGCGCTGTCGGCCATCCTATGCCCGGGCGTTCAGGTTGAAAGCGTACGCCCGAGTATTGCCCGCCGCTTCTATCTGCCCGGCGCCCACCGAGCGCCGCAGGGTATCGTACCGGTGAACCAGGTCCTGAAGGCCGTTGAACTGCTGGTTTTCACTGATCAGTGTGTCCAGTAGCGGGTTGTTGACCCCGTAGGCCTGGTTCAGCTTGAGCGCGTTGTCCATGAAATCAAGCGTCGGTTCGTTGACGCTCAGGCGATTGAACGCTTCCTTGAAGTTTTTGTTCACGTTCAGGTCTTTTTCAATCAGTGCCCGGGTTTTGTCTGCAATTTTTCCTTCCACGGCAACGCTGCCGTTTTCATATTTGCTTACGTTGAGCGCGGTTGCCGGGTGCAGGTTGTATTCGGCAAGTTTATGCCGAAGTGTCTCCCGCACGAAGGCAAGATCCTGCCCCACGGTTTGTTTGTAGTCGGCCATGGCGAGCCGGCGGGCCTTCAGGCGGCCGAGGTCGGTCTGACTGTTGTCCGAGGGTGTGAAGCGGTCATCACCGGCGGTCGGCTCGGCTTCTACGGTTTTTGTTTGGGCCTTGGCCGCTGCGGTTTCCGGGCCTGTGGCCGGTGTCTGGCGCTTTTCCATGGCCTGCTGGAACTGGGTGCTTGCCCGGATCAGTGAAGTCAGTAGGGACATGGATGGTTTTCCTCCTTCGGCTTGCCCGAGAGCGGTTGCCGAACAGTCAGTGCTTGAGATTTCTGGTACTTACCACTGGTTCCTGCAGCTTTCAGGCCAACTCCACCGAACTTTCCCCGGTTTGCTTTTTCCATGCAGGGAGTGTCATTGACCTCTCCCCGATCTGACCCAAGTCAGGAAAAAAATGACACATATCTATAAAGTCCGGCGACAGTTGGCCGTTATTTTATCCAGTCAAACCAATTTTCAAGCCGCCCGCAGAGCGGTTCCTGAGTCGGGTTATCATGAAAAAACACTACTCCATTCGATTCCTGTTACTCGTTGCCCTGGCGACGGCTTTCTCGCTGGTACTTGTGTTTACCGTGCTCTATAGCGCGAATTCACAGCGTGCCCATGTTGAAGAGTTCAGCCACAAGTATGTCGACGGGCTGGCCAAGTCCTATTTCGACGGGCTGAACACCATGATGATCACCGGCACCATTGGCAACCGGGATGTGCTTCGGGAAAAGGTGAAGGCCCCCGAGGATGTTCTGGATGTGCGGGTGATTCGAAGTGATCTGCTGAACCGGGTCTTTGGTACCGGCAAGGAGTCCGAACAGAAACGGGAGCCCCTGGACAGGAAAGCGCTGTCCGGCGAGCGGGTGGAGGCTTATTCCAAAAATGAGGAGGGCCGGGTCTACACCCTGATTGAGCCGGTGATTGCCCGGGAGAACTATCAGGGCGTTAACTGCCTGGGTTGCCACCAGGCCAGGGAAGGGGACGTACTTGGCGCTATCCGGGTGGATTATTCCCTGGCGGGAAGCGATGCCCGTTTGCACCAACAGCTGCTCACCAGTGGTGGCATCCAGGTGGCCATATTCGTCGCCGTGTTTTTCCTGACGGCAGCGGCCTTGGGCCGGCTGGTGTTTTCCCGTCTGCGCCGGCTCCACGACAGGATGGACGAGATCTCCCGCAATTCCGACCTGACCATTGAGCTGGAAGTAACCCGTAATGACGAAATTGGCTCTGTCTCCCGCGCGTTTAACCGGATGATGGCGAAGATCAGGGAGAGCATGAACACCGTGATGGACAACGCCGAGCAAGTGGAGCAGGCGGCCCGCAGTATTGCTGGCAAGGCGGACACCACCGAGCGCGAGGTGCTGGCCCAGCGGGACAACACCGACCAGGTGGCCAGCGCCACCACGGAAATGGCGGCTTCCGCCGTGCAGGTCCGGGAAAACGCCATTCACACCACCCGTAAATCGGCGGACACAGCAGAATCCGCCACTAAGGGTGAGAGCCTCGCCCGCAACGCGGTGGAAGGCATCGGGGCGCTGAACAGCGAAGTACAGAGCGGCGCACAACGCATCGAACAGCTGGATCAGCGCACTAGTCAGATGTCGGATATGCTGGAGGTAATCTCCAACATTGCCGACCAGACCAACCTGCTGGCGCTGAACGCCGCCATTGAGGCCGCGCGGGCCGGTGAGCAGGGCCGTGGCTTCTCGGTGGTCGCCGATGAAGTGCGCGCACTTGCCTCACGCACCCAGGATTCCACCGAGGAAATCCGTAACACCATCAATGGGCTTAAGGGCGAAGTGGTGGACTGCGTGGCCACCATGCGACACGCCTCGGAGATGGCGGAACAGCAGGTATCCGCGATTCTCAAGGTGGAATCCGAGCTACAGGCCATTGCGGCGGCGGTGCGCCAGATTACCGATCTCAACCAGGAAATGGAAAGCGCTGCCAATGAGCAGAGCGAGGTTGCCGAATCCATCAATCACAACGTAATCGAAATCAGCCGTTCGGCGGAGCAGACCTCCGGCGACGCCAAGGAGACGGCCCGCATTGCGGGAGACTTGCTCTCCATGGCGGAAAACCTGCGAAAAACCATCGAGCAGTTCCGGCTTAACCAGGGCGGTCGCCATAAACCGGCGCGTTAACAGTTACCACGCCAGCCAGATAACGTGACGAGCGCCCTTGCCAGGGCGCAAAGCCCGCACCGTAACCGGCTCCACGGAAAACCCGGCGCGGCGCAGCCTCTCGGTAAATGCGTGCTCCGGGCCGGCGGACCAGTAAGCCAGGATGCCCTCGGGGCGCAGGGATTTCTGGGCCGCGGCAATACCATCCGGGGAGTAAATCCAGTTGTTCTCCTTGCGGGTCATCCCTTCCGGGCCGTTGTCGACATCCAGCAGGATGGCATCCCATTCGCCATCGCTGCTTCTAAGCAATTCCGCCACATCACCAACATGAACGCTGGCCCTGGGATCGTTCAACGGGTTCCTGGCAGCAGCGCCCAGCGGCCCCCGGTTCCACACTTCAACTTCGGGAACCAGTTCAGCCACCGTTACCTGCGCATCCTCGCCCAGTGCTGACAGCGCTGCGGCCAGAGTAAACCCCATTCCCAGCCCGCCAATCAGTACCCGGGGGGAGGGTTGATCTGCAATCCGCTCGCATGCCAGCGTGGCGAGCGCATCTTCCGAGCCGTGTATCCGGCTGTTCATCAACTCACCGGTAGTGCCGGCAATCTTGATAGAGAACTCATCGTTGCGCTGAAGCAGGCGTAATCGGGTTCCCTTGCCGGGAATGATTGCGGTGCCGATTTCGGTGAAGCGGGCCATTTGGGGTTCCGTTTGGTGGGTCGGACTCGCATCTTAACTTAGAGAATCCAAAAAAACGGAATACAACGATGAACATTCTTACGATTTATCGGATGATCCAGGGCAAAAGGACTATCTGGCGAAACACTGATGGACAGAAAACTTTAATCAGCCAGCGATGCGACGACGAAGTAGGTTTCAGGACTTCCTCTACTTCGTCAGCGCTCGCTGTGGATTAGAAGTTGTAACCCAGACCCACCGTATAAGCCCAGGCTCCGTCGTCCTGGAAGGCATCCGATGCGTCGTTGGTGTCGCTGAAGAAGAACTGGTATTCGGCTCGGGCGAGGAAATAGGTCTTCGTCCGCACGTAGTACTTTATTCCCGTTTCCAGGCCGGCGAAGGCGCTGTCCTTGACGCCATCGCCGTAGATCCCGCCGAGACTGCCGCCGACAAAGGGGCGCGCGCGATCAGCGAGAAACTGATAGTTGAAGTAACCACGGGTTGAGCCGTTCCAGAAATCATCCTTGACACTTTCTCCTTCGATGCTGGCGTAATTGATGCTTTGCCGGGCACCGGCAACCATGTTATCCCGCAAATACCAGCCCAGATCGCCGGTCACGCCGAAGCTGCCGCTGTTGAAATCCCGGTCGTTACTGCCTGTTCCGGAGAGGGAGAATTCGCGGTCGCCTTCATTCGGGCCGAACTCTGGGGATTGTGCGGATGCTGCCATAGGCAGGGTACCCAGAAAACAGAGCGTGATTGCCGCAGTGTAGACTCTGATCATGAGAAGCTCCTTACTTGCATTTTTCAGATTGCATTTCCGAAATGCGCTATTACGTGCTCGGCCCGGACCCGTTACGCAGCAGATGCCAAGGCAGTCAGCGGACGCCAGCACAGGCTCTCAGGATCAGTGTTTGACCGCTCGTCTGTCTGTTCGCAAGCACACACAGGAGGCTGAAAAGGGGATTTAAGGAGGGAGGAGAGTCGATACTTCTGGTCGGCTTAATCACACGAACTGTGTTGACGACATCCAGTGTTGATGCGGCAAGCGGATTGGTTTATGCCCGGCGTGCCTACACCGGAAAGTTTCCCCGGAAACGCCCGACAGGGGATTATTTATGGCATCAAAGAAGTAAGTCAACGTTACCGTGTTTGCTCCAAGAGCATTTGGCGATGGTTCGAGAAGGTCGCTTTCCGAAGCCGGTCCTGCTGTCCCCAAGAACCGCGCGGTGGCGTGAAGAGGGCCCCACTGAATTCTGTCCCTTAATAGACTTTATGAGATTAGAAGTCTAATATGAGACTGTTGATGCGCATAAAGCGGGGGTTAGTATGATGAGTGCGATTGCAGAGAAAAAATCACTCGCTGAAGCCCGTCGCATGGGTGTCAGTGGCCTAAAAACTGCGTTCAACATTCTCGATAAATGGGGATGTAGTGCCGAACAGATGCAGGCTATTCTGAGGCTCCCGAAGGCAACCTTTTACAAGTACCGGAACGATCCCGAGAGCGCCCGTCTGGACCGGGATCAGGTCACGCGCATCAGCTACCTGCTGAACATGCATCAGGCCCTGCGGATTGTGTTTGAAAATCCGGAGAACGTGTATGGATTCATGCGAAAGAGGAACCACAACCCCTTTTTCCATGGTAGGGCTCCGCTGGAGGTGATCGAAAGCGGAGATTTTGCAGCGCTATACGAGACGTTCAGGCGCATTGACGCCCTGCGTGGTGGTCTCTGGTGATGGGGTTGAACCTCCCGGTCATAACGGTTCCGAAAACAAAGGGCTTTCGCCTGGTCAACTCCAAGCTTCCTCCCATTGATATATTCAACGATGTGGCCGATCCCGATGAGTTTCAGGATCTTTTCGACCTGCAGGCCATGACAAACCCTCGCCTCAAGCAGGAAGTCGGTGACCTCAATTACATCGACCTGGAGGAAATTCCCTGGGGCATTCCCGGTTGTCCCTATGCTGCGTCGCCCTTTACCCATGTTTCCCCGGACGGAAGTCGGTTCAGTAACGGCGAGTACGGGATGTTGTATATCGGCGACACCATGGAGACAGCGCTCGCTGAGGTTGAATATCACCAGGGCCGATACCTGGCGAATATCGAGGACCTGAAATTCGACCGAATGATCTTCCGTGGCCTCGCCTGCACGTTTACCGGGGGCGTAATTCATGATGCCACCGCGTTGGCGGCGACCCACGGGATATACCAACCTGACGACTATTCCGCGTCTCGTGTGTTGGGTGCGCACCTTCGTGCTGGCGATTCTGAGGGAATCCAGTACTGGTCAGTGCGAAATTCCGGTGCCACTTGCTGGGGGTTATTTACACCAAGACACGTTCATTCGGTTGTACAGGCTGCGCATTTCGAATTCATCGTGTGTGGCGGGGAGATCGTAGACAGAAATAAAGTTCTCGGTATATGAGTTTTTCCAAAAACGCTAAAAAATTAACCTAAGCCCGGCCTCCAGTTACAGAGATACGGGGGGCACTCTGGACTAAGTGTATGTGGCGGGATGGAGCGGCATCTTAGCCTGCCCGCACCAATTACGGGTACCGGGCCGATGCTCGCCGGCATTTATTCTCTGGGGGGCTCATGCGGGCAGGCTTCACGTGGAATGGGTGGCAACCTTCAGCGGTTTACGCGGTGTCTTGGCAGTTTTCATACAAGGCTCACGTTTTCGCTCGCCATAAACCGGTAACGTTTGCGGGTTGTGAAAACCAGATCAAACGTTGTCAGGGAAGAATTCCATGATCACTCATCTCAAACCCGAATTTCGAAAGGCTTGGTTGCTTGCTGTTTTACTTTTGCTTGGCTCACTGCTCGCCGGATGTATGCCGGGTACAATTGAAACTGCCGCAGGCACCGCTTTCATCTGGGATCAGAAACAGGACTACAAACACAAGGGTGAAGTAGACCGTGCTGTCGACAGGTATGTGAGAGACCACGCCGAATCGCCTTGCAAGTATGGGGAGGACCGGGTGATGACCTCGGCGGTCGAAATTCTTAAAAAATACAGGCTTACAGGCCTGAAAGAGGTTTACAAAAGGCTTGAGGGCATCTATGAAGACGAGAGTCAGCCGGATAACGTTCGGGCTGGTGCTCTATATAACATGGCGGTTTTGCAATCACGCAGGCATGCACCCAAAAAAATACTGGCCCGGGAGTTCTTCAAGCGGCTTTACATCGAGTTTCCCAACGAGTACCGCTGTATTTTTAAAGCAACGGAATGGCGGGATTCCATGATTGAACAACAGTTACTGCTGCCGGGCGAAACCGTGGAGTCGTTTCTGCGTGAGGCCGCGGAAGATATCGAGAAAAGAAAAGGAGTGCAGTGACCGGTTGCGGCCCTGTGAGAAGAAGGCCTGCTCGCCAGTGCCCATCCAGAAACACGCGTTTTCAACCAGTTTGGCTCATCCCTGGATGTCGGTTTTGCTTTTTGCCAGCAGCCGACTGATCACATGCACGCCATCATTCAGCAACTGGCTGTCACTGGGCTGAGCAGTAGGGCTGGCCACCACGGTACTGTCGATGCGCAGCTTATCCAGAGAAGCCACCCCCGTGTCCCGCGGGCGTCCAATCTGGGCAAGGCAAAGAACTGGCGTCCTGCCAGCCCTCTGCAGGCTGTCTCTATTACAGCATTTTTTTCAGCTGTCCGTAATCTCCGCCGGTACGGAGCACCAGGGTGATGTCGTTGTCATTCCGGTTTCTGAAGAACCAGCCATGGTTGCCGGTAAAAGCGGCTTCCAGTTTGCCTTCGTCTTCCGGCACGCCCCGGCCTTTCTCGTATGAAATTGACTGGCCGCCCCCATCGCCATGGGTGTCGTAGTTGATGGGGCCACCCTCGGATGCCCAAGAGAACCGAGCCACGGCACTTTCTTCCATGGTGAGCTTGAACTCAGTACCTTCGCCAGGCGTGAGAACCACGCGCACTTCATCCTGCCACTGCGGTTCCGCAGGTACTGCTTCTGATGCTGTTTGCGCTTCGAGGGGCGCAGTTTCTGGCTCCAGGTTCGAGGCTGCGTCCTGGGTGGGTTCTTTAGCTACAGGTTGTGCTACTTCTGCTGCTGCCTGCTGATTGCCTGAGGATTGAACGGCAACCATCTGGGCGGCCTCGTCAGTGGCGGCCTCTTCGGCGAGCTGTTCCTTGATCTCGCCCATCTCGGTCAATCCCAGCAGTTGGCCCGCTCCGGTCGGGTCCAGGGCGTACTCGGCGGGCATGACCACAGTAACCAGCAGAACCAGTGCCACAATGGCAGCGATGATGGTTGATCGAATCAGTTTGGCGGCGCTGGGCAATTCTTCACGGCTTGGTGTATCGGTGTTGTACATACTGAATCTCCAGAATTAGGCTGCAAAATAACCGGTGAGCTGATAGCCAAAGAGCAGGAAACCTGCGCTCATCATGGCCACGTTGGCGGTGTAGGCGTGGCGGAAAAAGCCGTCGGTTTTACGCCAGAAGCTGATGCCGATCAGGATCATGGCCAGGGCGATGAGTTGTCCGATTTCCACGCCCACGTTGAAGGCGAGGAGGTTCGGGATTAGCCCATCCGGCGAGATGTCGTATTCGATGATCTTGGTGGACAGGCCGAAACCATGGAAGAACCCGAAAATCAGCGTGGCCGCCTTGGTATTGGGCTGGAAGCCAAACCAACGCTGATAGGCACCGATGTTGTCCAGTGCCTTGTAGACGATGGACAGACCGATAATCGCATCAATGAGGTAGCTGTTGATGCCCACGTTGAAATAGACGCCCAACAACATGGTGGTGGAATGCCCCAGGGCAAACAGGCTCACGTAGATCGCGATGTGCTTCATCTGGTAGAGGAAGAAGATCACACCCAGCAGGAACAGCAGGTGGTCATAACCGGTGACCATGTGTTTGGCCCCCAGATAGATGAACGCAATAAGGTTTACACCGGTAATTTCCTGAATGTACCCCTTATCGCCCTGGGCGACAGAATGGGCCAGCACATCGGTACTCAGGCCCAGTAAGCCCAGTGTCAGAAATATCCAGAACAGACGACTGCCTGCGCCCGTTGAGGGCACGCCACGGCAACCGCCAAGCAAGCTTGACAACATAAAGACTCCAATCGAATTTGTTTTCTCGGGCCGCCTAAGCGGCAAGAATCAAGCAGGAAGGAGTGCTTTTGGAGGGCGTTCGAGCCGATAGCGCAAGCTGCGGGGGAAATCACCGGCAAAGGGCACGGGCTGCCGGAGAACGGTCAGGCTTTGGGAAAGCAGGGGAACCCTTAGCTGGTCCACTGTCTCGTGGGTGTGATTTCCCGCATCGTGGTGCAGTGAGACCTCTGGTTCTTCGTCAAAATCATGGCTGTGCCCATGCCCACCATGACTGTCTGAATGGCCGCTGAGTCGTGATTCCCAATCACCTGCCAACTCAGCCACGCCGTGAGAGAACACCTCGCCAATCACCGACAGTGACAGGCCCGCCAATGCGAACAGCATGACGAGCGTCGGAAGCAGTTTTCTTTGGTGAATGGCCGAAATCATCAGTTTGTTGCGTCGAGTCGGTTGTTGGATTTCAGCGAAAACAAAGGATAACATCCCCCCGTGGGGGATAGGAATTAAACATGGTAAATGATCATACGCATCAATCGCACTCGAACATCATCAAACGCCTGAAGCGGGCCAGCGGCCATCTTGAAAGCGTGATTGGCATGATTGATCAGGGAAAACCCTGCCTGGAACTGGCGCAGCAGCTTCACGCTGTGGAAAAGGCCATTCAGCAAGCCAAGCGCGTACTGGTACAGGACCACATTGAGCATTGCCTGGACGATGCCATCGGGCCGCTGGAGCCGGACCAGCAGCGGCGCGTCGATGAATTCAAGGCAATCGCCCGGTATCTTTGATTCCATCACTGTTGCTTCTCTGTGTTACTCACACCGCAAAGGTTCCACCGTCACGTGGACCAGGGAGTGGCAGCGGGCCTGAATGCGTTCCTTGTAGACTGTGGGCGACTCGGGCTGGTGGGAGACCACTGAGACAATAGCCGCATGAATGTTTGGGCCAATCGCCCACACATGCAGATCACTGACTTTGGCATCGTCGTCTTCCACTGCCAGTTTGACGGTTTCCTCCATGTCTTGATGTTGCTCATCGAGGAGCACTTTTGACGTGTCTTTCAACAGGTGCCAGGACCAGCGTGTTACCAGAATGGCACCGATAATACCCATCATCGGGTCCATCCAGTTCCATCCCGCATATTTACCGGCTACAAGGGCAACAATGGCCAAGACTGAGGTCAGGGCATCGGCAAGCACATGAAGGTAGGCCGCACGGCGGTTGTGGTCATGGTGATGATGGTGGTGACCGTGATCATGTCCGTGACTGTGACCATGGTCATGGCCCGCATCCCCCAGTATCCAGGCTGACACCCCATTGACCACGAGGCCGATGATGGCCACGAAAATTGCACCATCGAAGGAAATCGAGACTGGCTGGATAAAACGCCCAACGCTTTCGATAACCATGTAGAGCGCAAAGACAGCCAGCAAAATCGCGCCGGTAAAGCCGCCCAGCGCATTGACCTTCCCGGTACCGAAAGAGAAGCGGGCGTTGCCTGCGTTTTTCCTTGCGTACGCATAGGCGAAGGCGGCAATACCCAGAGCCACCGCGTGCGAACCCATGTGCAGGCCATCGGCCAGCAAGGCCATGGAGCCATAAATGATCCCGGCCAGGATTTCCCAGACCATCATCGCCAGTGTCAGGCCCACCACGATGAGTGTTCGGGTTTCGCCGGAGCGCTTCAGATCCTGACCAAAGACGTGATTATGTTGCCAATGGTCGAGTCGTTCGTGGTGCATAACAGTGTTCCTGGCAAGGCTGATGATTGGTAAGTCCAGGGTCAAAACCAGCTTTTGACCTATCCCCCCTGGGGGGATAGCATGAGAATGCTACTGTAGTCAGATTTCTACCACAACCTTTCAGTTCCTGACCATGTCACTGGAGAGGCGGTGCTTGAGATCCTAAAACCCCGAACCTATCGCCATTTGTTCCTGGTCCAGGTGGTTGCATTGCTGGGTGCGGGACCGACGTCATCAACTTAAGCCCCGGACAAGCCAAAAGCCAGCCCTGGCAGCCTGTCGGACGTCATGGGCAGGGGATAAACAGCGTCACCGGGGTGATGTGGCAACGGTCAGCGCCGGATGAGGCGATCTGCAGGGTTTGCTTGAGGCGCAGGTAGTCGGTTTCGATGCCCCAGCGACGGTGGTAAAGCGGGGCAAAGTCGGCGGCGGGGAAGGCCTGTGCATCCCGCAGGGAGGTGGCGAGGACTTCGGTGGTACCCCCGGCAGGACTCGAACCTGCTACCTTCCCCTTAGGAGGGGGACGCTCTATCCAGATGAGCTACGGGGGCATTATCGCGAGAAGGGCGGTATGATAGCGGGCTGAGCTCTTAGGCTCAAGGTGCAGCTTTGTTTCGGTGAATTTCACGGAGTGCGTTTTGCCTGAACCTTTCTCGTTGAGCGTGATTGTCCCGGTCTGGATGGAGGCTGCGAGCGTTGCTGATACGCTCCGGGCTCTGCAGCCGATTCGCGCTCGGGGGCATGAGGTTATTGTGGTGGATGCTGGCAGCAGTGATCGCACCGCCGAACTGGCAAGGCCTCTGTGCGATCGGTTGGTGGTTTCCGGGAAGGGTCGGGCGGTTCAGATGAACGCCGGTGCGGCTGTTGCCAAGGGGGACGTGTTTCTTTTCCTGCACGCAGACACCCGGCTTCCGGACAATGCCCTGGATCATCTCGTGGAATTTGCCCGCTCGCACCGTGCCTGGGGCCGGTTTAATGTGCGCCTGAGTGGCCAGCGGCCGACGTTCCGGGTGATTGCCTGGTTTATGAACCAGCGCTCCCGCCTGACCGGTATCTGCACCGGCGATCAGGCGATGTTTGTGCGCCGGGATGCATTCGAGGCGCTGGCGGGTTTTCATCCCATGCCTTTGATGGAAGATGTGGAATTTTCCCGCCGCCTTTGCCTGGTGTCCCGTCCCTTCTGTATAAAAGAACCTGTCGTTACCGATAGCCGCCGGTGGGAAGAGCACGGTGCCTGGCGGACGATTTTCCTGATGTGGCGGTTGCGCTGGCGTTATTGGCGCGGTGAATCGCCGGAGTCTCTGGCCCAAATCTACCGATCGGATGTCCGTAATGCCTCAAAGTAATCCCCCCTCGGCGGTATTTCTCCAGTTTGCCAAGTGGCCGGAAGCCGGTCGGGTCAAAACCCGGTTGATGCCGGAATTGGGCGCGATAGGTGCGCTCGAAGCCCATATAAGGCTCACGCTGGCGGTTCTGGACAACCTGTGCGCTACCGGGTATCCGGTGGAGTTCTGGTGGGACCGGCCGGTGGATGACCGGCCAGGGGAAGCTGCCACCATTCTTGAAGAAGTGAACGGTGCGGGGCTGGTTCAGGGGGTGCAGCAGGGCAGCACGCTCGGGGAGAGAATGCACGCGGCACTCAGCCAATCCCTTCGCGACTATGACAGGGTCCTGGTGGTTGGCAGCGACTGTCCCTCTGTGGATCCGGATTATGCCCGCAAGGCGGTGGCCAGTCTGGCGGATTACGATGTTGTGCTGGGGCCGTCTGATGATGGCGGTTATGTCCTGATTGGCGCTTCACGGGTAGCCGAGGGAATGCTGGATAACATTGCCTGGGGTTCGCCGGATGTTCTGATCCAAACCTGTGAACAGCTTGATGCTGCAGGGCTCAGCTATTTCGTGCTGGAGCCCCGCTGGGATGTGGACGAGCCCGAAGACTGGGCCCGTTTTCTCCGTACCTGCTGAGACTGTCAGCTGGCGGGCACTGGCGGTAGTTCGGTCAACTTGCCCAGGGCCTGATCCGCTTGCAGGCCGTTGCCACCGGTGACCACCCGAAGTGACTGTTCCCGCTTAAGTACGGCTTTCCGGAAGGTGTCCAGAAGCTCCTGCAGACGGACATTCCTCACCGCTTCGGCCAGTTGCTCCCGGGAGTTGAAGCTTTCCGCACCACGATCAATCTCACGCCAGTAACGGCTGGAGATCTCGCCCAGTTGCCGGTCCTGTTCGAGCAGTTTGCTGATCACGGCCTGTTTTTCCTGGTTCAGCCGCTCACTGCTCAGCCCGGCCAGTGTGCTCTCGAATTCTACGGAGAATTCCGTTACCGCCTGGTCAATCTCGGTTTGTGAGGCGGACGGTGACTGCACTACAAAGCCCAGTGCCGGGGTCTCCAGCATTTCATAGGGGGTGGCGTAAACGATGTAGCCCAGCTGGCGGCTGGTTCGGATCTCCTCGTAGAAGGGGCTGCTGATGATCTGCGCCAGCAGGCGGAAACGGGCCCGCTCCTGGAAACTGGTGTTGTCTCCCTGCATGTAGAGCGTGTAGCCGGTGTCCGGGTGGTCTACGGTCAGGGAAACTTCGGTTTCCCGCTCTGGCAGTTGGCGCACCTGGCTGCGTGCTACCCGGGCGTTTTCGGTGTTTCGCAGGACCATGGCGTCGATCTGCCGGGCCAGATTGAGAGCCGATGCCTCAGTGAGATTTCCGTGGGCGAGCATCACCGGGTCTACTTGCGAGAATGCCGCCTCCGAGAACGAGCGCAGTTCATCGAACGTCACTTCCCGGGCTGCCCTGAGCTTTTCGTCCGTGCTCCAGGCGCCTTCGATCAGGGAGGTCTGGACAAATTCAGAGGTTTGCTCAACCGGGCGGTCTTTGGCCTTGTTCTGCAGGCTGTCGATCAGGTTCCGCCGGGCAATGTTGAAACGCTGTCTGGTCAGCTCCGGTGCCGCTACCTGAAGCAGGATCCGGTTCATCAGGGTGTGCAGTTTGTCGTTGTAACCGCCCACACGAACCGTGATGCCGCGCAGGTGCGTATAGACACTGTAATCCAGGCCGGCCAGGCTGGCGGAGTAGGCCCAGGCATTGAGGTTGGCGTTGATGGAGTCCACCAGCAGCTGGGTCAGTACGTTGCTTCGGGCAGATGCCCGTGCGGCCTGTGTTCGCAGGCTGATGAACACGTTGGCCCTGGGCGTATCAAACCGGGTATCCCGGGCAAACCAGATCTCCATGCCCCGGAGTGAGCCCAGTGATGTCGGCTTTTTCATGGTGCCCCCCGGCACCATCTCCAGGTCTTCTGGTACAAAGGGGTTGGCGGACGGCAATTGCAGCTGGGCGGCAAGCTCCGGCAGCTGCGGGGTTGTCAGCGCTTTCGGATCCAGTGGCTCGCGGCTCCAGGCAGCCTCGTACCAGTCGGTGCGGTTCGGATTTTCCAGCCCGGGGTTCGGCGCCAGAACGAATGCGAGGACATTATCCGGCGTCAGCCGGTTCAGAATGTCCCGGTACTGCTCCGGCGCATAACGTTCAACCAGCCAGGGTGCACGAAGCAGGTCCTCCGGCGGATAATCCATGAGCTGGCTGGACAGTCGCATGGCCTCATGCAGTGGGCTGCCCTGTTCACGGAACCGGAAATCAATGCGGGCCAGGTTCTGCATCTCCAGGAAGCGTTGCTCACTGATGCCTTTCTGGCGAATCTTTTCGATGTAATCGAACACCAGTGGCAGGATTTCCTCGTGGCGGCTCAGCCCTTCCGGGGTCAGGGAGATGCTGATTTCCAGAGTGGCGTTTTCGCCGGTGTCCATTCCCAGACCGGCTGACAAACTTTCAGCAAGGCCGGCCCGTTTGAGGACATCAAACAGGCTGCCAGGCCCCTCATGGCCGAGCAGGTTGGCCACGTAACTGGCGGGCTTGGTTCGGTAGTTATCCTCTTGCGAGGGAATAGGGAAGGTAAGCGAGAGGCTTCGCACATCCTTGAGCGCTTCCACTGTTACCTTGGCCGGCAGTGCATCCTTTTCAAAGAGACTGGCGGTATGGCGCCTGGGTTCGAGACCGCGGTTTTCGATGGTGTCAAAGCGGCCACGCACCATGGCTTCCAGATCGTCCAGGGTTTGCGGCCCGTAAACCGCCAGAGACATAAGGTTGGCGGAATAGTCCTGCTTCCAGAATTCGATGAGGTCCGGGCGCAGCGGGTTGTCGTCGGTGTTTTCAAGCGTGCTCAAATTGCCAACGGCAAACTGGCTGAAGGCGTGGTTCGGGTTGCTGACCGCCTTTTTAACGGAATAGAACCTGCGGCCATCCTCTTTCTGTTTGGCGCTGAACTCCGAATGGACGGCATTGCGTTCACGGTCCACCAGTTCGGCAGTGAACAGCGGTGCCGCAAACTGCTGGGCGAACCGGTCCAGTGCCGGTTTCAGAAATTCAGACTGAATATCAAAGAAATAGTTGGTGTCCTGGAATGCGGTAAAGGCATTGTGCTGGCCGCCATGGCTCTTGATGAACTGCTGGTATTCACCCGGCGCCGGGTATTTTTCGGTGCCAAGAAACAGCATGTGTTCCAGGAAGTGGGAGAGCCCCTCGCGATTTTCCGGATCGTCTCCACTGCCAACGGCCACATTCATTGAGGCCGCTGCCTTGTCTGCCTCCTTGTCCGAAACCAGGATGACCTTCAGGCCATTCTCCAGTTCGATGAACCGGTACTGGTTGTCATCATTGGGGCTTTTTTCCGGAATCTGGGTGGCAAGAGTAAAGGTGCTGAACAGCAGGAGTGTGAGCAGGGCAAACAGGCGTATCATCTGGCTTTGCATTGGGTGTTTCCTGGCGATGCGGGTGCTCATAGGCTCTCTGTTATCCTGTGAATGTGTTCTGGGTTCAGTGCATCAGCGCTTTGCGGGTACTTTCCGGCTGCTGGTCAAGGGTCTTACGAGCCAGGTCAGCGGCCTTCTCACCATCCAGCTGACCGGAGGCAATGCGCTCAAGGACGGTTGCCATAATGGCAACGGACTGGCGGTAATCGGAAAACTCGGCCTGAAAGGCGCTGTCGATGGCTTCGTAAACCGCCTGAATTTTCTGCTCGCGGGACCCGGCGTTTTCGGCCGTATCGTTAATGGCCTTCAGGCAGGCCCGGGCAATAGAAATGTAGCGTTCCGCGTTGGGGTTGTCTTTTTGCATGATCGGGATTCCGGCGGTCGGTTTTCCTGTGAAGTGAAGAGATGCCAAAAGGCGCGATAAGTTCCCGATTATGTCATTGCTGGCGGGGTGTTTCATTGCTTTGTGGTAATCCTGCAATCGGGCAGGCAGGCGGCAATTCCTGTGCTAGTCTCAAAAGCATTGTGTCGGTGAACCGGACACGCCTTTTAAAGGCCCCGGCCCGAAAAGTTAGAGTAATAGCTCTATTAAAAACAAAGGCTTGCAGAGTAAAAGCTCTAAAAAAGTTCGATACATGAAGGTTGCAATTAAGTACAATGCCGGCGTTTCCGGATTGACCTAAGACTTTAGTCGTATGGGTGCCGGCATGGATAGACAACAACCGAGCAACAAAGGGTGGACGATTGATGAATTATTTCCTGACCGGTGGCACCGGATTTATTGGCCGATTTCTCGTAGAGAAGCTGCTGGCACGCGGTGGCACGGTACATGTGCTGGTACGTGAGCAGTCCCAGGATAAACTCGAACAACTGCGCGAACGCTGGGGCGCAGACGAAACCCAGGTAAAGGCCGTTATCGGCGACCTGACCAGTAAAAATCTGGGTATCGATGCCAAAACGCTCAACGCCCTTAAGGGACAGGTTGATCATTTCTTCCATCTGGCGGCGGTGTACGACATGGGTGCCGATGAAGAGGCCCAGCAGGCAACCAACATTGAGGGCACCCGGGCTGCGGTCAATGCGGCCGAAGCCATGGGCGCGAAGCATTTCCATCACGTGTCCTCCATCGCGGCGGCCGGTCTGTTCAAGGGCATCTTCCGTGAGGACATGTTCGAGGAAGCGGAGAAGCTGGATCATCCGTACCTGCGCACCAAGCACGAGTCCGAGAAGGTCGTGCGCGAAGAGTGCAAGGTGCCGTTTCGCATCTACCGTCCGGGCATGGTCATCGGGCATTCCGCCACTGGCGAAATGGACAAAGTGGATGGCCCCTATTATTTCTTCAAGATGATCCAGAAAATCCGCCACGCACTGCCCCAGTGGGTTCCCACCATTGGCATTGAAGGCGGCCGGCTGAACATTGTGCCGGTGGATTTCGTGGTCAAGGCCATGGACCATATCGCCCACCTTGAGGGTGAAGACGGCAAGTGCTTCCACCTGGTGGATTCAGACCCGTACAAGGTTGGTGAGATTCTCAATATCTTCAGCGAGGCGGGTCACGCTCCCAAAATGGGCATGCGTATCGATTCCCGTATGTTTGGCTTTATTCCGCCATTCATCCGTCAGAGCCTGAAGAACCTGCCGCCGGTGAAACGGCTGACAGCAGCGGTTCTGGACGATATGGGCATTCCGCCTTCGGTGATGTCCTTCATCAACTACCCGACCCGTTTTGATGCCCGCGAAACCGAGCGCGTTCTGCAGGGTACCGGTATCGAAGTGCCGCGCCTGCCGGATTACGCACCGGTTATCTGGGATTACTGGGAGCGCAACCTGGATCCGGACCTGTTCAAGGACCGCACACTGCGGGGCACAGTTGAAGGCCGCGTTTGTGTGGTTACTGGTGCAACCTCCGGTATCGGTCTGGCCACGGCCCAGAAACTGGCTGACGCAGGCGCCATCCTCGTTATCGGCGCCCGTAAACTGGAGCGCCTGAAAGAAGTATCGGCGGAGCTGGAGTCCCGTGGTGCCAGCGTGCATGCGTATCCGTGCGATTTCTCGGATATGGAAGCCTGCGATGAGTTCGTGAAAACCGTTCTGGATAACCACGGCCATGTCGATGTGCTGATCAACAACGCCGGCCGCTCCATCCGCCGCTCACTGGATCTGTCCTTCGACCGTTTCCATGACTTTGAGCGCACCATGCAGCTGAACTATTTCGGCTCTGTGCGCCTGATCATGGGCTTTGCACCCAAGATGCTGGAGCGTCGCCGCGGCCACGTGGTGAATATTTCCTCCATCGGTGTACTGACTAATGCACCCAGGTTCTCCGCCTACGTCGCCTCAAAGTCCGCGCTGGATGCGTTCAGCCGTTGTGCCGCCTCTGAGTGGTCTGACCGCAACGTAACCTTCACCACCATTAACATGCCGTTGGTAAAAACGCCGATGATCGCACCAACAAAGATCTACGATTCGGTGCCAACGCTGTCGCCGGATGAAGCAGCAACTATGGTGGCCGATGCCATCGTTTACCGGCCGAAGCGCATTGCGACCCGTCTGGGTATCTTTGCCCAGGTGCTGCATGCCCTGGCGCCGAAGATGGGCGAGATTGTCATGAACACGGGTTACCGGATGTTCCCGGATTCACCGTCTGCCGCGGGCAGCAAGTCCGGCGAGCGGCCCAGGGTGTCTTCCGAGCAGGTAGCCTTTGCTGCCATCATGCGAGGCATTTACTGGTAATCGTAATGTTCCCCGAAACGAAAAAACCCGCCTCGGCCAAGCCGTTCACTTAAAGTGGATCTGGCTTGGCCAAGTCGGTTAGTAGAAAGGGCCGCTGAATTTCCCAGAGGCCCTTTTCGACATCTGATCACAAAAAGCAGGAAAAGCCCCTGCATGGTAATGCCATTAGCTGGATCAGGATTTGCCACCGCTCTTGCCTGCATCATTTATATCAATCATCCCTACTGAGCGTGCTTTTTTGTCAAAGCTCACTGTCGAGGTGCAACCACGGCTTTCGCAAATAACAGTTATGAGTGCATCGCTAAAATCGGCGTTCCCGGTTGAGAACCGCTTGAGCGCCAGATACACCAAATCGGCTTCGTCGATCATCAACTGTTTGGTGGTCAATAGTGCGTTGACAACATTTTGAATGGCATTTTTCGGTTGCTGGTAGCACGTCTCCAAAACCCAGATAACTTCAACCAGCACAATCGATGTAACGAAGCCTGGATTGCGCGAGGTCAACCGCTCCTCAACTAGCCTGTTAGTAATAGCCGCTTGACCTGGGTCGTCCTGGGTTAGGTAGCGCACGAGAACATTGGTATCCAGCCCAATCATAGACCCGCCCTTTGCCGGATCGCTGAGTCCATTTCCTCTATGCTGACGACCCGGGTAGGCGTAATCATTCCCTTCAGCCGACTAACATCCTCAACAGCGGCAAGCACTTCCCAGTGACCTTCCGCCACTTTCACAAACTCCACTCGATCTCCAGGGCCAACCTTCATGTCGGTGCGGACGTTAGCCGGGATCGTAATTTGTCCTTTACTGGTAATCGTTGCTGTAGTCATTTCACCTTTCCTCTTACCAAAATCCTTACTATAGGTAAGGTATCAATTAGGCAAAAAAATAGCCAGCGCTGACTCATGTTTTCCTGTCGGGTTTAAGCGCCTCGGTTTCGGCCATAACGAGGTGTTCATGGCCGGCAAGTGGGAGATCTGGAAAGATATCTTTCTATTGGAAAAAGGCACCAACACTGTATGGCTGCACAGAATTGGTACCTTTGTAGCCCGGCCCTCTTGCCTGAATCCACTTTAAGTGAACGGCTTGCGCCTCGGCGGGTTTTTTGTGGCTGTTATCCGGTCTCTTCCGGGATCAGGGGAGGCGGAAAGCCGCCCAGTTCCTTCCAGCGATTGACGATACCGCAGAACAGGTCTGCCGTTTTTTCGGCATCGTAGGCGGCTGAGTGGGCTTCCTTGTTACTGAACGGAATGCCGGCCAGCTTGCAGGCCTGGGCCAGGACGGTATGGCCGTAGGCGAGGCCCGCGAGGGTGGCGGTGTCGAAGGTCGAAAAGGGATGGAACGGATTGCGCCGGATATCGGAACGCAGTGCGGCTGCGAAGATGAAGTTGTGGTCAAAGGTCGCGTTGTGGCCAACCAGAACCGCCCGTTTGCAGTCGTGGTTTTTGACGGCCTTACGGATCGGATTGAAGATTTCGCTCAGGCCTTCCCGCTCGGGCACCGCCTCCCGTTCCGGATTCCAGGGGTCAATGCCGGTAAAGTCCAGGGCGGACTGCTCCAGATTGGCGCCTTCAAAGGGATCAATCTGCTGCACGTGGGTTTCGGTACGGCGCAACCAGCCGTCGTCGTCCATGGTCAGGATAACGGCTGCCACTTCCAGCAACGCGTCTCGCTCGGGGTTGAAACCGGCGGTTTCCACATCGACAACAACGGGCAAAAAGCCGCGGAAACGGCGGGACATAGGGTGCGGTGGTTTGTTTTCGTCAGTCACTCAAGCTCCGGTCTTGGCCGTGTGTGAGAAGGAATCAGCTATGTTTCGCCAGCCGCCAGTGAACAGTTTCACCGGCTTTCAGCGGCACAATGGTGCCCTCAACCAGGGGCAGCTCCCTGGGCATGGTCCAGGGCTCACGAACCAGGGTGATGGTGTCGGTGTTGCGCGGCAGGCCATAGAAATCGGCGCCGTTGAAGCTCGCGAAGGCCTCGAGTTTGTCGAGAATGCCCAATTCTTCGAAGATGTCGGCATACAGGCCGATGGCGCCGTAGGCGGAGTAACACCCGGCACAGCCGCAGGCCGCTTCCTTGCGATCTTTGGCGTGGGGCGCGGAATCGGTTCCCAGGAAGAAGCGTTGGTCACCGCTGGCAACGGCGTCCCGCAGGGCCTGCTGATGGCGGTTGCGCTTGAGGATTGGCAGGCAGTAAAGATGTGGGCGAATGCCACCTACAAGCATGTGGTTGCGGTTGTACATCAGATGCTGGGGCGTCAGGGTGGCGCCCAGGTTATCACCGCTATGCTGTCTCACAAAGTCCGCCGAATCGGCCGTGGTGATGTGCTCCAGTACTATCCGGAGGTTCGGGAATGCTTCCAGAGTCGGGGCCAGCACCCGCTCCAGAAAGACCTTCTCCCGGTCGAAAATGTCGATATCGGCATCGGTCACCTCGCCATGCACCAGAAGCAGCATGCCGCAGTCGGCCATGGCTTCCAGTACCGGGTAGATGTTCCGGATGTCCTTCACGCCGGAGGCGGAATTGGTGGTGGCGCCGGCCGGGTAGAGCTTTGCGGCCACGATGCCAGCGGCTGTGGCCTCCCGGATGGTTTCCGGGGTAGTGCTTTCGGTCAGGTACAGGGTCATCAGTGGTTCAAAGCCGGTGCCGCTGGCGGCTGCAAGGATCCGGTCCCGGTAGGCGGTGGCATCCGCTGCGGTTGTTACCGGTGGTGCCAGGTTGGGCATGATGATGGCCCGTCCGAAACAGGCCGCAGTGGCAGGCACGACGTCCCTCAGGATATCGCCGTCCCGGACGTGGAGGTGCCAGTCGTCGGGGCGGGTAAGAGTAAGCTGGTCTGTCATGGCAGTTGTCCGCAATACCTTTGGCGAGGCCGGGCCGGAAAAATTGGCAAGGCCGGGGCTGAAATTAAAGGACCTTGAAAAAATTTGCCGGATTATACCAGAAGGGGCCGGCGATTGTTTTCGCCTGGGGGCTAAAGAAACACGGACGAAGGCCGTTAAACACTCAAAGCTTTTTAACTCCCTGATACCGATGGCAACCGATATGGGATTCCGCCCCCGCAACAATCCGATGACTGTGCTGGCCGCCTGCCTTTTCAGTGTGTTTTTGCCCGCAAGTGGGCAGGCTGCGAGCTATGGTGCTGGTATTGAAAATAGCCAGTGGTACCTGGCCGAGTCGGTTTTCGAATGTCGCCTGGTGCACGAAGTGCCCGGTTATGGGCGAGCGGTTTTCTATCATCGCGCCGGCGAAAGCCTGTCGTTCTTTCTGGAATCTGAATCGCCGCTGATGCGCCCGGGGCGGGGTAGCCTGGTAGCAGAAGCGCCATCCTGGCGCCCGGGTGTGGCGCCGCGGCCCTTGGGAACGGTCAATGTCTCGGATGATCGCCGCCAGGTCACTCTGGATACCCGCCTGGCCTTTGTTCTGGCTCGCGGCCTGCTTGATGGCATGCGCCCCGTCGTTACCCGGGAGTCCTGGTTTGACGGCCGGCCGGTGCGGGTATATGTGTCCAACATCAATTTTTCCGGCGAGTATCAGCAATACCAGCGCTGTACTTCCAACCTGCTGCCGGTGAATTTTGACCAGATCCGCCGCTCACGCATTCCGTTTGCCAGCGGCAGCAGCCAGTTGTCGGATCGGGACAGGAAGTTGCTGGAAAATATTGTGACCTATGTGATTGCGGACTCGACAGTGGAACGGATTTTCGTGGATGGCCACAGTGACAGTATTGGCAGCCGGATCAACAACCGGGCCCTCTCGGAAGATCGTGCCAATGTGGTGGCGGATTACCTCAAGGCCCGGGGGCTTGATGAAAACATGATTACCGTCAGGGCCCATGGCGATCAGTACCCGGTATCAAACCGCCCGGCGGACAATCGCCGAACCAACATTCGCCTGCAGCGGGCCGGTGACCAGCCGGAACTGCAACAGGCCAACGGCTACGGCGGGGATCTCCGGGGATAACCGGGATCAGTAAACCGAATTCAGCACTTCCAGATGGGCGTTCACACTCTCCGCCAGAGCACGCAGGTGGTACCCGCCTTCCAGCGTTGAAATGATCCGGTCGTTGCTATGTTCATGGGCAACGCCCACAATCATTTCTGTCAGCCAGCGGTAGTCTTCAGCATCCAGGTTCAGCTCCGCCATCGGGTCCAGTCGGTGGGCGTCAAAGCCCGCTGAAATAACGATCAACTGGGGTTTGAAGTCGTTCAGCCGCTTCAGCCAGCCCGCCTCCACCCGCTTCCGGTACTCCTCTGAGGAACAGTTCGCCTCAATCGGAATGTTCACAATATTTTCCGCTTGCCGGTGCACGTGGGAGTGCGGGTAGAAGGGGTGCTGGAAGCTGGAGCACATCAGGATCCGTTCATCACCACTGACAATATCCACCGTGCCGTTGCCCTGGTGCACATCAAAATCGATGATCGCGACCCGTTCGAGATGATGGAAGGTCAGCGCGCGCATGGCGGCCAGGGCGACGTTGTTGTAAAAACAGAAGCCCATGGATTTGGCGCGCTCGGCATGGTGGCCTGGCGGGCGGGCACAGACAAAGGCATTGGTTACCTGGCTGCTCATGACCATATCCACCGCCTGGATATTGGCGCCGGCGGCCAGGCGGGCGGCGCGAAGGGTATCCGGCATCATGGCGGTATCCGGGTCGGTAAACACCCGGCCCCGGGTCGGTTGCATCAGGTCGAGCTGGTGCAGGTATTTTTCCGGGTGCACCGTCAGAAGCTGATCACGGGTAATTTCCTCCGGCCGGACCCAGTCGAGCTTCTGGTCCAGCCCGGTATCCGCCAGATAACTGATGATGGCCGCAAGTCGCTCCGGGCTCTCCGGGTGCTCCGGGCCCATGTTGTGTCTCATGAAGTCATCGTGGGAAAAGAATGCCGTGGTCATACGTCTCGGGCTGCCTTCAATATGCTTATATTTTCTCCAAGCTTATCAGGGAAAACCACAGGGTGCCGTGTTTCTTTGGTCTTATAGAGACGATAGCCATTTCACATCTGCGGTTCACGGCATAAGATAAGGGTCGCATCCATAAGTAACCTGTTTTATTGCATTTATTACCTCAACGGCCTTCCGGCCGGACAGAAGGAGAGTCAGCTTGAGCACCCGGTATCTGGAGAGCCTTTTCAACCCTGAATCCATCGTGGTGACCGGTGCGTCGGAGCGCGCGGATAACCTTGGCGGCATGGTATTGAGGAACCTGATGGGGGGCGGTTATCCCGGACGGTTGCTGGTGGTTAACCAGAACGATTACGACAACGTGCACGGGGTACCCTGCGTCAGGAAGGTCTCGAAAATGGAGTTTTCCCCGGACCTGGCGATCATTTGTACGCCGCCGGATACCGTTGCCAAGACCATCAAGCGGCTCGGCGAGGCCGGGGTACGTACCGCCATTGTAATGACCGGTGGCATGTCCCGCACCCACAGTAAAACCGGGCAGCCCCTGATGTATGCGGTACGGGAGGCCGCCCGGGAAACCGGTATTCGGGTTCTTGGCCCCAACACCATTGGCCTGATGGTGCCGGCCCGAAGCCTGAACGCCACCTATGCCCACATGGGCGCGATTCCCGGTCGGGTGGCTTTCGTTGGCCAGTCGGGCACCATTGCCAGCTCGGTGATTGACTGGGCTTTCGCCCGGGGTGTCGGGTTTTCCTATTTTCTGACCCTTGGCGATGGCATGGACATCGATCATGACGATCTGATTGATTACCTGGCCCAGGACACCCAGACCCGGGCCATTCTTCTACACATTGAGAACATTCCTAACGCCCGTCGTTTCATGTCGGCGGTCCGGGTGGCTTCCCGCACCAAGCCAGTGATTGCGGTGAAATCCGGCCGGGTGCCGGAATCCGAGTGGTTTCCCCATGAATTACCGGCCGGGCTCAAACGCAGTGACCCGATCTATGATGCCATGCTGCAGCGTGCCGGTGTGCTGCGGGTTGACGGTCTGGGGCAGATGTTCGATGCCCTGGAAACACTGACGCGAATGCGACCGCTCCGGCGGGAAACGCTGGCGATCATGGCCAATGGAGTAGGGCCGGGGGTGCTGGCGGTGGACCGGCTGGCGGACCTGGGCGGTGAGCTGGCGGAGTTGTCGGAATCCAGCATCGAGGCGTTGGCCCAGCTGCTGCCCCCATACTGGACCCGCAAAAACCCCATTGACCTTAACTACGATGCGTCTCCTGAGCTTTACGCCAAGGCCATTAAGATCCTGGCCAAGGATCCGGAAGTGGCGAATGTGCTGGTGATGTACGCACCCAGCCTGACCGAAGACAGTCTCCAGATTGCTGACGCGGTGGTGCAGGCTTCCAAGGGCACCCGCCTGAATGTGTTCACCTGCTGGTTGGGCCAAAGTACGGTCATGGATGCCCGGGAGGAGTTCTATCGGGCCGGGTTGCCGTCGTTCTTCAATCCGGAGAAGGCGGTGATGGCGTTCATGCAGCATGTTCGCCATCAGCGGGTTCAGCGGCTGCTGACGGAAACCCCGGAATCCTTTACCGATCATTTTGCCGACCGCACTCACACTCGTAAGGTGGTCATGAGGGCATTGCGTTCGGGGCGCTACCACTTGTCCAACCGCGAAGCCCGTGATCTTGTTCGGGACTATGGGGTCAGCACCATTGACACCATTTACTGCGATGACATGGAAGAGGTGCTGGAGGCCTTTGCGGTTGAACGCAGGCCGATCGATATCACCATCATTCATGAGCAGGCCTGCCACCCATTCCTGAATCTCAGTCCGACACAACGGCGCTACAAGGGCACCGTGCAGAAGCTGAACAGTGAAGCAGCCATCATGGATTCCTGCCGCTACCTGATGGAGGAATATCAGAGTCACTTCCCGGACAGTGGCTTTCTTGGGTTTGCGGTGCAGCGTTCCTACCAGCATGTGGGTGGTATCGAGTTCAGCGTTGGCATCACCCGGGACGCGCTGTTTGGCCCACTCGTGGTCTGCGGTGCCGCCGGTGCCCAGATCAACGTGATGACCGACCGCCAGATCGCTTTGCCGCCTCTGAACATGGTGCTGGCAAGGGAGCTTCTGCGCCGCACCTATATGTACAAGCTGCTCAAGGAACACAGCCTGAAGCCGGAGGAGGATATCCGGGCGGTTTCTGAAACCCTGGTGACACTGTCCCAGATTGTGATCGACATTCCGGAGATTCAGGGCCTGGAGATCGCGCCCTTGCTGTTTAACGAACAGGGGGCTGTAGCCGTGAATATCGCCATCAACCTGGCGGACAAGCCCGGCCGGCCGATTATCCAGCCTTACCCCAGAGAGCTCGAAGAGTGGATTGTGCTACCGAAATCCGGCCGGCGGGTGATTATCCGGCCGGTACTGGCCGAGGATGAACCTGCCCACCGGGCCTTCCATGAGTTGCAGTCGCCCGAATCCATCCGCTACCGGTTCTTCCAGTACCGCAAGCACTTCTCCCGGGAAGACGTGGCCCAGATGGTGCAGATTGATTACGACCGGGAAATGGTGTTCATCGCCAACGCGCCAAAGGAAGACGGCGAGGGTGAGGAAACCCTTGGAACCGTGCGAACGTGGACCGACGCCGACAACCTACAATGCGAGTTTGCGGTGATGGTGCACGACAAAATGAAGGGTGAAGGCCTGGGCGTTGCACTGATGCAGAAAATGATCGACTACTGCCGTGCCCGGGGCACCATGGAAATGGTCGGAAACGTGCTGCCGGACAACCGCCCGATGTTGCAACTGGCGGAGCATCTGGGTTTCGAGATCAAGTTCAACACGGAAGAGGAAGTGATGGATCTGCGGCTGGTTCTGAATGAACCGGAAAAGGACTGGCAGCGGGAGCGGTTGGGGAAAATGGGGTCAGATGAAAATGGGGTCAGATGAAAAGTTCATCTGACCCCATTTTCATCTGACCCCGAGTTCACGAGTTCAGGCGACAATCGCCGAGCGGTCTTCGCCGCCCAGGGCTTCCAGCAGTCCCGGAATCAGCCTGGACAGCTCCAGGGTCATCAGGGTGAAGGCTGCGTCGAACTTGGCCGCCGCGTCGTCCGCATCGACGTCGTCGAGCTGGTCCTGGAGGGTTTCGCCGAATTTCAGGCGGCGGATGCCCAGTTCCTCATCCAGCACGAACGAGACGTTGTCATCCCAGGTGAGAGACAGTTTGGTAACCTGCATGCCGGCGTCCAGATGATTGCGGATTTCGTCCGCTTTCAGGTCCAGGCCTTTGCAGCGCACCACGCCGCCGTCCTCGGACGGATCTTTCAGTTCGCATTCACTGCCCAGAACCACTGTGCCGGGTAAATCAATGGATTCGTTCAGCCAGCCGGTAAAGGTGAAGGCGGGTGCCTGCTCCACGGCCGGTGGGCGCACCGGTAGCGAACCCAGGCTCTTGCGCAGGGTTGAGGCCAGATCTTCGGCCTGTTTCGCAGAGCCGGCGTCAACGACCAGCACACCGTCCTGTGGTGCGAGATAGGCAAAACAGCGGCGATTCCTGGAGAAGGCCTGCGGTAGCATCTCCAGCATCACCTGTTCCTTGATCTCGTCCTTTTCCTTGCGGCGAACTTTGCGGCCCTGCTCGAATTCAATGGCTTCTGCTTTTTCTTCAACCGCTTCCTTGACCACCGGGCCGGGAAGAATCTTCTCTTCCTTGCGCAGGGCAATCAGATGGTAGCCGTTGGCGCTGTGAACCAGCAGCTCACCATGCTTGCCCAGCGGCGGCACCCAACCCTGGCGGCTGGTTTCCTGGGGACCGCAGGGCTTGAAGGCGTCCTCCCGGAGCTTTTCTTCCAGCTCTTCGGCGGAGATATCAAACGGTTTGGTAAAACGGAATACGCGAGCGTTGCGAAACCACATCAGGGCTGGTCCTTGTCTTTCATATTTGCATGATCTCTACGAGTACGGTTTTAACGATAAAGCCCACAACACCGGCGCCCAGTACGGTAAACAGGGCAATGGTGCCGAATTTTCCGGCCTGTGATTTCTTGGCCAGATCCCAGACGATGAAACCCATCCAGACAATCAGGCCGGTCAGAAACACCAGCATGGCGATCTGGGAAAACACTGCTTCGTTCATTGTTTACTCCGATATCAACGTGGATCAGGAAGCCTCAGGTTGACTCCCTATTGTTCATCCCGCAGGAAAACCCAGTTGTTCTTATCGGATTGGTCTTCGCTGAAGTAGTAGCCTTCGAGGTTGAACCCCTTGAGGTCGTCGGCTTGTTTAATGCGGTTCTGAATGGCAAACCGACACATCTGGCCGCGGGCTTTCTTGGCGTAGAAGCTGATCATCTTGTACTGACCATTCTTCCAGTCCTTGAATTGGGGGGTAACCAGCCGGCCTTCAAGGTCTTTCTTCTTTACGCTTTTGAAATACTCGTTGGAGGCAAGGTTCACCAGTACGCCGTCATCGTCTGCCAGCAGGCGGTTGATCTCGTCTGTGATCTTGCTGCCCCAGAACGCATAGAGATCCTTGCCACGGCGGTTCTCGAACCGGGTACCCATTTCCAGGCGATAGGGCTGCATCAGGTCCAGAGGTTTCAGTACCCCGTACAGGCCTGAGAGCATGCGCAGGTGTTGCTGGGCGAACTCGAAATCCTGCTCACTGAAGCTTTCGGCGTCCAGGCCGGTGTACACGTCGCCCTTGAAAGCCAGTACGGCCTGGCGGGCGTTCTCGGGCGTAAACGGCGTGTGCCAGTTCCGGAAGCGCCCGGCGTTCAGCTGGCCCAGCTTGTCGCTGATGCCCATCAGGTTGCTGATCTGGTGCGGTTCCAGTTCCTTGAGCTGATCGACCAGCTCACAGGCGTCATCGAGAAAGTCCGGCTGGCTGTAGGTGCTGGTCGCCAGCGGGCTTTCATAGTCCAGCGTCTTGGCAGGGGAAATAACCATCAGCATGTCAGGCAATCCTCATTGCAGGAATGTGAGTAATTCATCCCTGGTAAAAGGCCAGTCCAGTTCCTCGCCGGTGTCGTTACGTCGCAACACCGGTATCCGGGTGCCGTAGCGTTCCACCAGCTCTTCGGACTGGGCAATGTCCACCACGTCTACCGGTATGGGTTCCGGCATCGGCGTATTTACAAGCAGGGCTTCGGCCAGTTCGCACAAATGGCACTGAGATGTAGTGTAAAAAAGCAGTTCCATTATTTCGGTTGTGCGTCCAGTTTTTGGCCGTTGACACCCTGGCTGTCCCTGCCCATGAGATACAGGTAAATCGGCATAAGGTCTTCCGGCGCCGGATTCTGCTGTGGGTTCTCCGCCGGGTAGGCGTGGGCTCTCATATTGGTACGGGTGGCGCCCGGGTTCAGACTGTTTACCCGCACATTGTGACGCTCGTCATCCAGCTCTTCGGACAGCAACTGGCTGAGGCCCTCTACCGCAAACTTGGAGACTGCGTAAGCGCCCCAGTAGGCCCTTGCTTTCCGGCCGACGCTGGAGGAGGTGAAGATCACCGAGGCATCGCCGGATTTGCGCAACAGGGGAATCATCGCCCGGCTCAGGAGAAAGGGGGCCGTGGTGTTCACGTGCATGACCTTGTTCCAGGTTTCCGGGTCGTACAACTCCACCGGGCATAGGTTACCCAGGATGGCGGCGTTGTGCAGCAAGCCGTCCAACTGGCCGAAATTATCTTCCAGGGTCATCGCAAGTTCTTCGTAATCCTTGACTGCCGCCCCCTCGAAGTTCATTGGCACAATGGCAGGTTTCGGGTGGCCCGCGGCCTCGATTTCGTCGTAAACCGTTTCCAGCTTGCTGACAGTGCGGCCCACAAGTACGACAGTCGCACCATGGGCGGCATAGGCTTTGGCGGCGGCCCTGCCAATGCCGCTTCCGGCACCGGTAACCATGACGATACGGTCTTTCAGAAGATCCGCGGGTGCTTGGTAATCATGCATAATCTGTCTCCGTGTCAAGCTTTTCCCGGCCTGGAAGCCGGATCGTCAAATTGGCTGGCTATTGTAACAGCTTTGCCAGATCGGTGACGGTGTCGGCGATCAGGTCGGCTTGCCACAGGTCAATGCTCTCCGGTTGCTCGATGTAACCGTAGCGCACCGCAATGGTTTTCATGCCGGCATTACGCCCGGCTTCGATATCACGTTCGTGGTCGCCCACATAAATGCCTGTGCCGGGCTCCGTGCCCATTTGGTGGCAGGCCAGGATCAGAGCTTCGGGGTGAGGTTTGCGTTGGGCAACGTGATCCGGGCAGACCAGCGCCGCACAGCGGTCTGCCAGATCCAGTGCCTGGATCAGCGGTACGGCGAACCGGGCCGGCTTGTTGGTGACAATGCCCCAGGGTATTCCCCGCGCCTCGAGGGCTTTCAGAAGCTCGTCCATGCCCTCAAACAGTGTGGTTTCAACCGCCACGCCTGTTTCGTAGAGATCCAGGAAGGCCGTGTGCTTTTCCAGATAATCCGGATCCTCCGGTTTCAGCCCGAGCCCGACCCGGATCATCGCCCGGGCGCCGTTGGAGACCGAGCGGCGAATGTGTTCCGGGGGCAGGGCAGGCAGTCCATGCTGTTCCCGCAACTGGTTCAGGCAGCGGATAAAATCCGGTGCCGTGTCAATCAGCGTTCCGTCCAGGTCAAACAGGACAGCAGAGGGCTCAGTCTTCACGGATATCCCTGGCATGCATCAGGTAGTTCACGTCCACATCCCGGCTCAGTTTGTAGATCCTGGTGACCGGGTTATAGGTCATGCCGGTAAGCTCACGGACATCCAGTCCGGCGTGACGCAGGTGATCGGACATCTCCGAGGGCCGGATGAATTTTTTCCACTCGTGGGTTCCCTTCGGCAGCAGCCTGAGCACGTATTCGGCACCGACAATGGCGAACAGGAACGACTTCGGATTGCGGTTGATGGTTGAGACGAACAGATGGCCGCCGGGCTTGAGCATGGCGGCACAGGCCCTGATCACCGATGCGGGGTCCGGCACGTGTTCCAGCATTTCCAGGCAGGTGACCACATCGTACTGGCCGGCATGCTCGCTGTCCTGGGCCAGTTCTTCCACGGTTATCTGGCGATAATCCACATCAACCCCGCTTTCCAGGCCGTGCAGCCGCGCCACGGAGAGTGGCGCCTCGCCCATGTCGATGCCGGTTACGTGGGCGCCGCGCCGGGCCATACCCTCGGACAGCAGGCCGCCGCCGCAGCCGACATCCAGTGCTCGCTTGCCAGCCAGGGAGACCCGCTCGTCAATGTAGTTCAGGCGCAGGGGATTGATGTCGTGCAGCGGCTTGAATTCGCTGGTGGGATCCCACCAGCGGCTGGCCAGGGCTTCAAACTTGGCGATTTCATTCCGGTCTACGTTCTGGTTTGTCATGGTTGGTTCTGCCTGGTGAATCAATAGAAAATCGGTTGGTCAGTGCGTTTGCGGATTCGCCCGGCCCAGTCATCGACCCGAAGCATGAGATCGGCGACATCAATTCGGGTAAGCCGGCCATCCTGTAGTTGCGGTACGCCGTTTATCCAGCTGTGGCTTACTGACCGGCCGTGGTTGCTGTACACGAGGTGGGAGGCGGGGTCATAAACCGGCTGCAGGAACGGGTCGCTCAGGTCAATGGCTATGATGTCGGCCAGCTTGCCCGAAACCAGGGAGCCCAGCTCGTGATCCCGGCCGAGGGCCCGGGCACCGTTGATGGTGGCTATTTCCAGGGCCCGGTGCGCCGACAGCGCGGCAGCGTCCCCGGCCACAACCTTGGCCACCATGGCAGCGGTGCGCATTTCACCGAACAGGTCCAGATCGTTGTTGCTGGCGGCACCGTCCGTACCGATGGCAACGTTTACTCCGCTATCGAGGAGTTTCTGGACCGGACACAGGCCACTGGCCAGCTTCAGGTTGGATTCCGGGCAATGGATAACCTGGGCCCCAGACTGCTGAAGCAGGCTGATATCGCTGTCATCGATCTGGGTCATGTGTACGCACTGGGTTTCCGGGCGCAACACGCCAAGCTCTGCCAACCGGGCTGTTGGGCGCTTGCCGAGTTTTTTACTGGCCTCGGCCACTTCGAAAGCCGTTTCATGCAGGTGTATCTGGATCCGTGCGCCGGTGTCTTCTGACAGCCGGACCGCTTCGGCCATGGGGCCGTCTGACACAGTATAGGGCGCATGGGGGCCAATGGCCGACATGATGTAGTCATCGGCCTTCCAGGTGTCGATAAACGCTCGCCCTTTACTCAGATACTCCTCCGGTCCTGAACCCCAGGGGGTGGGGGCATCCAGTAACGGAAAGCAGATCTGGGCGCGGATACCGGCGTCGTGGGCGACCTGGGCCGCAATCTCGGGGAAGAAGTACATGTCCGAGAAAGTGGTGGTGCCTGTGCGCAGCATTTCGGCCATGGCCAGCTGGGTGCCATCGGCAATGAACGGCTCGCTGATAAAGCGACCCTCGGCCGGCCAGATGTGATCGTTCAGCCAGGTCATCAGCGGAAGGTCATCCGCCATGCCCCTGAAGAGCGTCATCGCCGCGTGGCCGTGCATATTGATCAGGCCAGGCATGACCACATGATGCGGCAGATCAACCGTTTCGCGGGTTCTGAACTCCCGGTCTGCCTGCTGTTGGGGAATAATCCCGGCAATCCGGGTTCCCTGAATGATCACTGCCTGGTTCTCAAGCACCATGCCCGCCGGCTCAATCGGGATCAGCCAGCGTGCGTTGATGCGAATATCGGCTGCGGTGATGGTGTCGGCCGTCATTAACCCTGCCTTCCAGCGGTTGGCGCGGTGCCGCCGCGCTATGGAAATGTAGTTCGGAAGTATAACCGTTATACTGAAGCTTTTCAGCGCTGCAAACCGGAGCATTTTTATGGCACAAACCCCGAAACCGTCTTCTGAGCGTGGCATTGGCACCGTTGCCATAAGATGGCACGGCAGCAGTCTTGAACTGCTGGACCAGCGCCTGCTGCCCGGGGAGGCGCACTGGATTACCCTCGAAGGCGCAGTCGGTGTGGCGCAGAGCATTCGGGATATGGTGGTTCGCGGCGCCCCGGCCATTGGTATCAGTGCGGCTTACGGGATCGCTCTGGCGGCACGGCATGCAGGTGGCGGCGACTGGAAGGCGGAAATAAAGCAGTCTATCCGCGAGCTTGCAGCGTCCCGACCCACGGCGGTCAACCTGTTCTGGGCGTTGCAGCGAATGGAGCAGGTGTTTCACCAATGCCATTCCCTTGACGAGGCGGAAAAGCGGCTGGCCAAAGAGGCGGTGGCGATTCACGAGGAAGATCTCGCCGCCAATGTTGCCATGGCGGACCATGCCCTGGAATTCATGGCGCCGGACAAACCCATATCGGTGCTTACCCACTGCAATACCGGAGCTCTGGCCACAGGCGGCTACGGCACAGCGCTGGGTGTTATCCGCCGGCTGAACGAGGAAAAGCTGCTGAAGGAAGTCTTTGCCGATGAAACCCGGCCCTGGCTTCAGGGCAGTCGCCTGACCGCCTGGGAGCTATCCCGCGACGGTATCCCTGTCACCCTGAATGTCGATGGTGCGGCGGCGGCGATCCTGGCTCGGGGAGAGGTGCGATGGGTCATTGTCGGTGCGGATCGCATCACCGCCAATGGCGATGTCGCCAACAAGATCGGCACCTACAGCCTGGCGGTTCTGGCACGCCACCATAAGGTTGGCTTTATGGTGGTGGCCCCCTCCAGCACGGTGGATATGTCCCTGGCCTCGGGCGCGGACATCCCCATTGAAGAGCGTGAAGGCCTGGAAGTGCGGGAGATTCGGGGGATTCCGCTGGCGCCGGAAGGCGTAAAGGTGTTCAACCCGGTGTTTGATGTAACCCCGGCCAGCCTGATTGATGCCATCGTTACGGAAAAGGGGGTGGTGCATAACCCGAATATTACCGGTATGCGGGCGCTATTTGGCTGACGGACTCTTGCCCGCTGGTCGCTTCCTGGCCGTTGGCTGCTTTTCAGGCTTGCCGGGCTCAGCGGGCTCCGGTTCCTCATAAGCCGCACGCAGTTCCTCTACCTGCCTTTCCTGTTCTTCCACAAAGTGCAGGGACATCTCGAAACTGTGGCGGGTGAACTCCAGTACCTTCTGGAAACCTTCGTCTGAAAGCGTGCGGGCATCGTCATGCCGGCGGAAGATATTGATGAACTCCCGCTCGCGCTCGAACTGCAGCGGCAGCCTTGCCAGACCCCAGTCATTCAGGAGCTGCCAGACCTCGGGGTTGTAGTTGCGCGTGGTGCGCATGATGAACGGAATGGGGTCGTTCCGGGCGATAAGGGCAGCAAGCCGGAGGATCAATTCGAACGAGAGGGTGGTGGTGCCGTTTTCAATGGCTTCCAGGACCGATTTGTCCCGGAGATTCAGGGCCTCGCTCATTTCCGACAGGGTCAGGCCGGCCACTTCCCGGATATCTTTCAGGGACTGACCAGCGGTTAGCATGGCCCGCAGCTGATCCTGGGAATTGATCAGGGCCCGGCCAACCCGACGGGAAGTGTCGGTGGCCTTGACCCCAAAACGAAGCGCCGAGCCGGTCAGGCTGGCCAGGCGGTCAATCAGGCCCTCTTGCGTTCGTTCCTGGGCCGCCGGTTTTTCAAGGCCGTCAACCTCTTCCAGAGAGCGCATGGCATGAAGTGCGTCCAGGAGCATGTCCCGAAGCATTCGCGCCTTTTGCCGGTTGTCCTGTCCGCCGTCGCCGTTTTCAGTCATGGGAGCTGGTGGCTTCTGCTGCCACTTATCTGGCCGGAGCCTGGGCCGCAAACTGCTGTGGGGTCAGAATAGAAGCCATGCGGCTATCCAGATCCAGCATGTCCGCCATGATGTGTCCACCTTCCCGAATGACGAAATCGAGTTCTTCATCGGTTGAGTTCAGGTCCGCAGCCTGCTGGTCCTGCCAGTCTTCGAGATCGTCCAGCGAATCGAACGGCTGCTCTCCTTTGAGCTCCCGGCGGGCATTGGCAATCGCCAGGCGGGTGCGCTCAACCTGCTTGTGCTGCTCGCGGCGTTCTTCCTGATTAAGGCTGACGCTGTCTGTCGCCCGCTGTTCGGCCAGGAAGTCGATTTCCTGTTGCAAAAGACTGAACTCGGGGCTTGTCGAGAAGCGCTCCTCATGACGCTTGCGAAGCTCATCAATAATTCCGCTGAAATCGTAGTAGCGGGTGTGAGGCACGGCCTCAATCTGGTCCCAGGGAAGGGCATGATCAAGGGCGTCTTCACCGATCCGGGTCTTGTCGATGCGGGACGGAATCTCGATATCCGGGATAACTCCCTTGTGCTGGGTCGAACCGCCGGATACCCGGTAGAACTTCGACTGGGTAATCTTGAGCTGGCCATGGTTCAGCGGGCGAACGGCCTGCACTGTCCCCTTGCCGAAAGTCTGCGAGCCGACGACCAGCCCACGGCCATAGTCCTGAATGGCCCCTGCGAAGATCTCGGAGGCGGACGCACTCATGCGGTTGGTCAGGACCACCAGAGGGCCGTCATAAGCAACGGACGGATCGTCATCGTTGAGCACCTGCACGTCGTTGTTGGCGTTGCGGATCTGCACGGTTGGGCCTTTGTCGATAAACAGGCCGACCAGGTCATTGGCCTCATGCAGGGCGCCACCGCCGTTATTGCGCAGGTCAATCACCAGCCCGTCGACGCTTTCCGCCTGCAGCTCGGCAATCAGCTTGCGAACATCCCGGGTCGTGCTCTTGTAGTTGGGGTCACCGGCCTGCATGGCCTGGAAGTCAGCGTAGAAGGTAGGGATCGTGACAACGCCAATGGTGTATTCCTTGCCGCCCCGCTCCAGTTGGAGAGTGTCTTTGCTGGCGCTTTGCTCTTCCAGTTTCACCTCATCCCGTTTGATGGCGATGGTTTTGGTCATGGTTTCATCAGAGGCGGTGGCCGGAATAACTTCCAGGGTCACGGTTGAGTTCCTTGGGCCGCGGATCAGGTCCACGACTTCATCAAGGCGCCAGCCAATGACATTCACGGGTTTTTCATCTTCCTGGGACACCGCGACGATCCGGTCTGCCGGTTGCAACTGGCCCTGCTTGGACGCCGGCCCGCCGGGAACCAGCCGGACCACCTTGGTGTATTCGTTGTCTGACTGCAGAACCGCACCGATCCCTTCGAGAGAAAGGCTCATGTTGATGTTGAAGTTTTCGGATGTGCGCGGCGAAAAATAAGAGGTGTGTGGATCCCACATGCCGGTAAACGCGTTCATGTAGGCCTGAAACGCATCCTCACTGCGGGCCTGGTAGGCGCGTTTTAGCTGACCTTCGTAGCGACGAAGCAGCGTTTCTTTAATAGCATCGTCCTCGGTGCCACTGAGTCGTTGTGCCAGGACGGCGTTCTTGATTCGCTTGCGCCAGAGTTCGTCCAGGGCCCGGGCATCAGGTACCCAGTCCGTTTCTGAGCGATCGACGAGAATGCGCTCGTTTTCCGAGAAATCCAGATTGTTGATGCCATTGTCGATCACGCTAATGGCAAACTGCAGTCGCTCAATGATGCGCTGCTGGACCAGATTGTAGATATCGAAGCCGGGCTGTAACTGGCCGGTTTTCAGGGCTGAACCCAACTGACCTTTTATCCGGTCGAACTTCTGTATGTCCCCTTTGGTGAGGTAGATTCGCTGGCCGTCCAGATAAGCCAGATAGGCATCAAACACATCGCCGGACAGCTTGTCGCTGATGCCCAGATTGCGGAAATGGGTAAACTGCAGCTGGCGGGCAATCAGGATGTTTGCCCGTGCCTGCTCGATAGTGGGCGCGACCGGCTCGTAGATCGACGGAGAGTCGACTTTGGCCTGCAGTCCCAGTGGCGTCGAGAGTAGCAGCGCAACCGTGACTGCCTTGCATACTCCTGTCCGGATGTTCTGTGCCGGAGAGCGACGGGCCATAATTCTTTCCGCAATGGTCATAAATGTATACCTGACGGTGTTGGGCAGAAAAGCACAGTAAAGACGCTTGCCTGACCGTGAGCGAATAAATTTATTGTAGGCAAGCGCTACACCCGTTGCCATAGGCAGCACGTATCGGTTCGTGACAATCTGTCCATGAAGCCGGCAGGTTAGTAACCGGAAAGCCTTTGGCGGTGCGCAGAAAGCAGAGAAATCTCGCAGTGAGAATGCCGGGAGGCGCTGTCATCCTCCTCCCGGCGCGGTGGCCTCAGGCGAAGGGTGAGTTGCTCTCGGCTCTCTCCAGTAGCAGTCTGGGTGGAGCAAAGCGCTCGCCATAAACGCTGGCAAGCTCTGTCGCCCGCTCTGTGAACGCTCTCACGCCATACTGATTAATGAATTGTAGGGTGCCACCAGTCCAGGGCGCATAGCCAATCCCGAAAATACTGCCGATGTTGGCGTCTTCCACCGTACGCAGAACACCTTCTTCCAGGCAACGGACGGTTTCAATGGCCTGGATGAATAGGATCCGGTCCTTCAGTTCCTGCAGTCTGACATTTCGGGCCTTCCGCGTATCCACGAACAGGTTCTCCAGCTCTGGCCACAAGTGTTTTTTGCCGTTGGCGGGGTAGTCGTAGAATCCGGCGCCTGCTGCTTTGCCTTTGCGGCCATGCTCGTTAACCATCGCATCAATCACCGCTTCCGCCGGGTGGACGTTCCAGGTGCCCCCTGCGGTTTCGGTGTCTTTTTTGCTCTGGTTCCGGATGTGCTGCATCAGGGTCATACTGACTTCATCGGATATCGCCAGCGGCCCCACAGGCATGCCCGCCAGTAGCCCGGCGTTTTCGATGCTGGAAGGGTGAATGCCCTCGCCGAGCATGCAGATACCCTCGTTAACGAAGGTGCCGAATACCCGGGAGGTGAAGAAGCCCCGACTGTCGTTCACCACCACCGGGATCTTGCCAATCTGCTGCACGTAATCGAATGAGCGCGCCAAGGTTTCATCGGAGGTTTGTTCGCCAACGATGATTTCCACCAGCTGCATTTTGTCGACTGGGGAGAAGAAGTGCAGGCCGATAAAGTTCTCAGGCTTTGTCGAAGCTCCTGCGAGCTGGGTAATGGGTATGGTGGAGGTGTTGGAGGCAAAGATGCCATTGTTCACCAGCCAGGGCTCCGCCTCCTGTGTTACCCTGGCCTTCAGTTCGCTGTCCTCGAACACGGCCTCAATCACCAGATCGCAGCCTTCCAGATCTTCAGCGGAGTCGGTGGCCTTGATGCGGCCGAGAATGTCGGCTTTCTGTCCATCGGTCATCCGGCCACGGCTGACTTTCCTGGCCAGCAGATTCTCCGAATAACTTTTACCTTTCTCGGCGTTTTCCATCGAGACGTCTTTAAGAACCACCTCAATACCGCGGGAGGCCGTAGAGTAGGCGATACCTGCTCCCATCATGCCTGCACCGAGCACACCCACCTTGCGGAAGGTTTCCTTTTCAACGCCGTCGGGGCGGCTGCCCCCAGCCTTGATGGCGTTCAGTTGGAACCAGAAGGTCCCGGTCATGTTCTTGGCGACCTGGCCAATCACCAGCTCGGCAAAATACCGGGTTTCGATCAGGCTGCCATTATCGAAATCCACCTGGGCGCCTTCCACTGCGGCGGAGAGTATGCGCTCCGGCGCGGGGTAGCAGCCTTTGGTTTTCTGTTTCAGCATGGCCGGGGCAATGGCCAGCTTCTGGGCCATGGCGGGGTGATGGGGGGCGCCGCCTGGGATTTTGAAGCCTTTCTGGTCCCAGGGTTGCTGACACTTGGGATGGGCGTCGATAAAGGCACGGGCCTTGGCGATCATGCCCTCGTAGGAATCCGCCAACTCATCGACAATGCCGGCTTTCAGGGCGGCTTTCGGGTTTAACTTCTTGCCTTCCATCAGGTACGGGAAGGCAGCCTCAAGGCCAATCATCCGCGGAAGCCGCTGGGTGCCGCCACCTCCGGGCAGCAGCCCCAGGGTCACTTCCGGCAGGCCCAGCTGGATGCTGTCATCGTTAATGGCAACACGGTGATGGCAGGCCAGGGCGATCTCGAGCCCGCCGCCAAGGGCGGTGCCGTTGATGGCGGCGACCACCGGCTTGCCGCTGGTTTCCAGGAAGCGCATATCGGCTTTCAGGCCGTTGACCATATCCTCAAAGGTCTTGGCGTCTTCCCGGGTGACCTTGTGAAGTTCTTTCAGGTCACCGCCGGCAAAAAAGGTTTTCTTGGCCGAGGCAATGATCACGCCCCGGATGTTGTCCAGGTCGCCTTTGACCTTCGCGGTGGTTTCCGAGAGGGCTTCCCGGAAGACGGCATTCATGGTGTTGGCGGACTGGCCAGGCAGGTCGATGGTGAGGGTCAGGATCTGGTCTGAATCCAGTTCATAACGGATGGCACTCATAATCGGTTCTCCTTAAAAAAGTGGACGGGTTCAGACGCGCTCGATGATGGTGGCAATACCCATGCCGCCACCGACGCACAGGGTGGCCAGGCCGTAGCGTAATTCTCGCCGCTCCAGCTCATCCAGCAGGGTGCCGAGAATCATGGCACCGGTGGCACCCAGCGGGTGGCCCATGGCGATGGCGCCGCCGTTCACGTTCACTTTTTCGTCGGGAACCGAAAGTTCCCGCTGGAAGCGCATCACCACTGAGGCGAAGGCTTCGTTGACTTCAAACAGGTCGATCTGGTCGGCGGTCATGCCTGCCTTTTCCAATGCCTTGCGGGCTGCGGGGGCAGGGCCGGTGAGCATGATGGTTGGGTCTGTACTGGTAACCGCGGTGGCGACAACGCGGGCGCGGGGCTTCAGGCCCATGGCCTTGCCCTTGGCTTCGCTGCCAATCAGCAGAGCGGTGGCGCCGTCGACAATACCGGAGGAGTTGCCGGCGTGATGCACGTGATCGATCTTTTCCACGTAGTGGTATTTTTCCCGGGCCACGCCGTCGAAGCCCATTTCGCCCATCATCTGGAACGAGGGCTTGAGACCGGCGAGGGACTCAACCGTAGTGTTGCCGCGAACGTGCTCATCACGGTCTAGGATGACAACCCCATTCTGGTCGGTGACCGGAATAATGGATTTTGCGAAGTAGCCGTTCTGCCAGGCGCTGGCGGCTTTCTGCTGGGATCTCACGGCGAAACCGTCGACATCTTCACGGCTGAAGCCTTCAAGAGTGGCGATCAGATCAGCGCCGATACCCTGGGGCATGAAACCGGTGTGCAGATTGGTCTCCGGATCCGTGGCCCAGGCGCCGCCATCGGAGCCCATGGGCACCCGTGACATGGCTTCCACGCCGCCGGCAACCACCATGTCTTCCCAGCCCGAGCGCACCTTCATGGCGGCGAGATTGACCGCCTCGAGGCCGGAAGCGCAGAAACGGTTCAGGGTGACGCCCGCCACCTTTTCATCCCAATCTGCCGCCAGGGCCGCAGTCTTGGCAATATCCGCACCCTGGTCGCCAACGGCGGTCACGCAGCCCATAACAATGTCGTCGATCTGGGCGGTGTCCAGGCTGTTCCTCTCCTGCAGCGCGCGGAGCACCGTGGTCAACAGCGTGATGGGTTTGACGCTGTGGAGTGATCCGTCTTTTTTTCCACGCCCCCTGGGGGTGCGGACTGCATCGAAGATATACGCCTCGGTGGTCATTGCTTGTCCTCTGGCCATGTTGTTTTCGGGATTGATTTATCGATAACACAACCATAGCCGGTTGCAGCTGTGGGGTGTAGTGACGCGGTCTGCCAATCGCATTGGCGAAATTGCTCATGCACCATGACAAGCCGCGGTGTGGCTTCTATGGTGTTAAGAACCGCAGATGAATTCAGGAGGCGTTTGCCATGTCTCTGCGAGATGCAATCGACAATTTCTACGAACGGTTGGTGGTGGATGCGATTGACGCGACCCGTGAGGAGTCCGATACCGCAGATTATCTGACCGACGTCATGTGTGTGGCGCTAAACCGCCTGCCCACGCGCTATTACCGCCACTCCATCGATATGATGTTCTATCTGGCGGATGAAGAGCTGAAGGAAATGAAACAAAAATCCCTGGCCGCCGTGAAAGACGCCAGGGAATTTGTCCGGGAGCACCAGCGGCAGTGACCCGCTTATCTGCTCAGGAGTTGATCAGGTTGGAAAGTGCACCATTCAGGCGCTCTGCCAGTTCGCGATTCGCGGCCTCGCCGGTCGCGCCCAGGCACCAGTTCGCTACCAGCTTTTCCACGTCCCTGAGTTGATCGCCGCTGGTATCCGGGGACCCCATTCCGTCGGCCAGGCGCTGCACCTGGATTTCCATCCGGCGTTGCTGATCCGAATCCGGTGACGGCACGCCGCACAGGATTTCGGCGCGGATCACCAGCTCAGCCGGATCCTGACCATCTGAAGCGTCTGCCAGTTCAGACCAGTGCTCCGGGGCCGCATCGATCACAGCCTCACCGGTCGCAGCTGCGAGCACAAGCGACCGCCAGGACGTCATTTTTGACTGCAATTGCAGGCCTGACAGAATCTGGGCCAGGCGCTGTTTTTCCTGCTGAACCTGCTCCCTGACACCCTTTGAAAGGGCAGCGGCATCAATTTCCCGGAGGGCGGAGAGCGCTGCCATTATTGCCTCCTCGTCGCTGTCGCCAGTCACCCCGGACGATTGCTGCAGGCTGGCTTTCGCAGCCTCGTCAGCGGCACGGTAAGCCTGTTGCTGTTCGCTGCGTTCGGTATCCCGGCGGGCGAATATCTGATCGCAGGCCTTGCGGAAGGCCTGCCAGAGTTTGCGGTCTTCCCGGTGACGGGTAATGCCAATGGCTTGCCAGTCAGTTTGCAGTGCCTTGGCTTTATTCATGGCATCCTGCAGAGGTTCGTGATCCACCAGCGCCTGGGCTGTCTGGACGATCTCCTGTTTCAGGCCCTCGTTTTTACGGCGCTCCTCATCCAGCGGCGCTTCCAGTCTTTTAAGCAGATCATCGAACCGCTTCTGAACCTGCCGGTTGTCCCGGAACTCCACCGGCCAGGCTTCCTTCCATTCCTGGCGGGCGGTCTGGTGAATGCGTTCGGTGGCTTTCCAGTCGATGGAAGACCAGTCGGCATTGTCCAGGAAGGTTTCCAGTTGCTCGCAAATGGCGGATCGCTTCTCCAGATTCGCCTGCTTCAACCCGGATTTTGCGGAGAAATACGCTTTGCAGGGTTCGTAGGCTTTGTCCGAAGCGGCTTTGAAACGGGACCAGAGGCTTCGGTCTGAAGATCCGCCCAGATCCCGCCATTCGTTCTGCAATTCCTTGATCCGCTCCGCCTTGGCTTCCGGGTCCATGGGCTGGTCGGCCAGGTATTCCATCTGCTCACACAGGGCAATCTGCTTTGGCTCTGTGGCAAAGCCCTGCCAGTCGGTAAGCTCTCTCAGTTGTCCGGTCAGAAGCTGCATCCGGGCCTGGAAGGGTTTGCCATGGCGATGGTCAAGGTCCCTCAGGTGCTGCTGGGCCGTCTTGAACAGTTGTTTCGATTCTTTGAGCTGTTTTGCCTCAAGGGCCTCTTCCAATTGTTGCAGATCGGTGTGCAGGCGAGCCGCCAGGGCTTTTTGTCGTTCCTGATCCGCCGGCGCTTCAACGGGGGATTTGCGCTTTCCAGCCAGCTTGCGAAGTGGCTCAAGCAGTGCCGGACTGGGATAGCCTTCCGGCCAACGGATTTCCTGGATCAGTGTTTTTGCCTGGGCGCGCTGATCCTCGGATGTGTCCTGCTTGCTGTCGAGGGCCGCGCTTAGCTCGGCAATCGTTTCCCGCTCCTGGTTGATGCGCCTCACCGCACTCAGATAGTTGCGCAGGGCGAGCATGGCGGTCTCGTAAGTTTTCTGCTCCTGCTTTTCGACGGCGGTATCCCGGGTTGCCTCAAGCCACCGGTTTTCCTGGGTCTTCTGCAAGGCATCCAGGGACGCTTGTGAGGGCAGGGTCTGCGGCGACTGCGCCTTGAGATCATCCAGAGTGCTGGTTAGCATGTTCAGGGTTTCCCGGCGCTGCAATGTCTGCTCGCGCTGGCGTTTTTCGTCCTCGGCAGCAGACTGGATGGCCGCTATCCTCTCCTTGCACCGATGAACCGCCTCCAGGAAAGTCTGGGCCTGTTCGGGGGAGGCGTGAGTTTCCACCTCTGACCATTGTTTCAACAAGGAATCCAGCCGGGCTTCGTAGAGTTTGGTATCGTCACTCTGTGCCTGATTCCGGGCGTGGCTGATGAGCGTGGCAATGGTCTGGGTGATACCTTCCTGGCGGGCCTGTTCCTCCCGCAGTTTCTGGAGCGTCAGTTTGACGGTCTGATACACCCCTTTGTCTTTGCTCTTGGCCCGCTTCTGAACCTGTTGCAGGCGGCTTTCTTCGGTCAACCGGCTGGCGGCAGTCTGGCGGATATCAGCCGTTGCGCCCTCAATCGCGATTTTTGCCAGGACATCCTGTGACGGGGAGCCTTCCATCGTTCTGAGCTGCTCCTCTCTCTGGCTGGCCCGCGTGTCTTCCTGCCCGACCGGGGCAGGTTGGGGGGCTTTCCGGCTTTTCGGGGCAGCATCGGGTGTCTTGCGGGATCTGAACAGTTTCTGGATGAACGCGGCCATAAGAGTATCCTTTGGTATTGAAACCAGTTCACGGTGTCGGGCAAAGTTAAGCCGCCACCGGCCATCGGCGCCCGGGTTCGGATGCCGGGTAGTTTCACCGGCCAGTCTGTCTGGCCAGCTGGAGAAATTCGCGGCTAGTCTAGCGTTTTGTATGCGTATGCGGAAAGGGTCTGTATGGCAAAACAGGAAAATCAGGACGATCAGGAATACAAGGCTCGGGCAACGGCCCTCAGGTTGCTGGCCAGGCGGGAGCACAGCCGTCTGGAATTGAACCTGAAACTCCGCCAGAGGAAAGTCCCGGGCGACGTTATCGAGGCTGTGCTCGACGAATACGAGAGTGAAGGCTGGCTCGACAATAACCGCTTTGCCGATGTCTATGCCCGCCAGCGAATGGACCTTGGCTATGGGCCCTTGCGAATTCTTGGGGAACTCCAGCAACGCGGGGTTCACCGCAGCCCGGTATGCCTGGATGACATGGCAGAGGAGGACTGGTGTCAGAAGGCCATCGATCTCAGGGAGAAGCGGTTTGGTCTGGCGGATCTCAGTGAAGACTGGGACGAGAAGCTTCGCCAGGCACGTTTTCTTAACCGGCGCGGGTTTTCGGCCAGTCAAGTGGAGAGAGCTCTGGAGGCCCGTTCACAGTAGCCGTTTGCAGTCGATGACTCAGAGTGTGGGTGGGATCATGCCCAGTTCCGGCGGCAGGCCCGCCCTGAGCTTGGATTCCGGGTACACATCCTGCGCCGGATTGTTGTTATCCCTTTTTTCTTCCATCTGAACGAATTGCGGTTTTTCCGGGGGAGGTGGCGGCGTGCCCGGTTCGTTGAGGCGGGCCAGCACATCATAGTAACGTCTGATGTTCTGAACGTAGACCACCGGCTCTTGGCCCCGGGCATAGCCGAAACGGGTTTTCGTGTACCACTCCTTCTGGGCCAGCAATGGCAGGAATTTTTTCACGTCCATCCACCGGTCGGGATCCTTTCCAGCGCCTTCCGTTAGCCTTCTGGCATCCTCAAGGTGCCCGAAGCCAACATTGTAGGAGGCCAGGGCAAACCAGGTCCGGTCCGGTTCCGGGATTCGCTCCGGAATTTTTTCACGCACTATCTTGAAATACTTGGCGCCGCCCTGAATGCTTTCTTCCGCATCCAGCCGGTTGTTGATGCCGATGTGGCTGGCCGTGTTGCGTGTCAGCATCATCAAGCCCCTTACGCCCGTGGGCGATACAGCGTTGGGGCGCCAATGGGACTCCTGGTAGCCGATGGCGGCGAGCAGTCGCCAGTCCATGCTGAAATCCCTGGCATAGTCACGGAACAGGGACTCGTATTTGGGCAACCGGTTTTCCACGTGGTGCATGAAGGTGCGTGCCCCGACATAATTCAGGCGGTCGAGATGACCGTAAAAGCGTTCGGAAATCTGGGCCAGAGTGCCGTTGGCCCTGAGCTTTTCCAGGAACTCCTCAGCGGCGGCGGCCAGTGATTTGTCCTGGGCTGCGGGAAAGAACCAGGCAAGCTTCCGGGGTTCCCCGATAGCAAAGGCCTCTTTCACCATGGGGTAGAAGACGTGGTTCAGGTCCAGTTCGTTGGAGGAGATGATCGCATACGGAAATTCTCCGCTTTCGACCCGGGTCAGTACTCCTGCGGCATCGAGGCCGGGGTGGACTTGCCACTGCAGGTCAGGGATTTCCGTCTGTGCCTCGGCGAGCCAGTCCTCGTGGTTGCTTTCGGCAACAACGTGGAGTGGTTTTCCCGCAAGATCAGCCAGAGAGTCAGGGCCTTCGACGTCTCGATTGTAGACCAGAACAGACTGAGCGGTAATGCCTGTCGGTACGGTGTGGTACTGGCCGGCAAGCGCCGGTTGCCCGGAGAGCCCGGCCATGCCGATATGGGCGTAGTTTTTCTCCAGCACCGAGAGGATTTCTGTATTGTCTTCGGCAACGCGGATGCGGAGTTTCACGCCCAGCCCTTCGGCAAAGAGCTTTACCAATTCATAGTCGTAGCCCGTCGGCCCGTCCTCTCCTTCAACATAAATCGAGGGCGCGACGCGAGTGATAACGTGCAGAACACCCTCTTCCCGGATTTCCTGAAGGGTGGTGGGCCGTGAGCAACCGGTAATAATAAAGGCCACACCAAGGAGAAGAAGGGTCCTGGCAGGTGCGCCTGCTATCGCAGTACGAAATCTCGACAAATCCTTGGTCTCCGTTATAGCTGGATCATCTGGTTACGGCGAACGTGAGGGCACCGTATCCTTTCCTATCCCGAGAGTGGATTCCCTTTCCAGCCTTTAGATGATCCTTGGTGTCGGAGGTCTGGTCAATAAATCTGGTTAATTAACATGCAAAACAATGTCAATTGTACTGTCCGGGGTTAACGTTTCCAGCGCTGTATCCTGACCCCGCTTTCGAGTATCATGGCGGCCTTTCAAATTGCACCCAGGCTTCCCCGTTTCGCGCGATACAGGTTGATATCATGCTTGAACTTCGCGGCGCACCCGCGCTCTCGCCATTCCGCTCCCGCAAATTGCATTCCCGGATTCAGGAAATCGTGCCTGAAATCGAGCATGTCTATGCAGAGTTCATGCACTTCGTTGATCTGGAGGCCGACCTTTCAGAATCCGAGCAGGCCATACTCGACCGGCTTCTGACCTACGGACCCAGTGTGCCAGTGGAAGAGCCCGATGGTGTGCTGTTCCTGGTTGTGCCACGCCCCGGCACCCTCTCACCCTGGTCCAGCAAGGCGACAGACATTGCCCGGAACTGCGGGCTCCGGCAGATTCACCGGATCGAGCGAGGTACCGCCTACTATGTGAGGTCTGGCCGCAAGCTGGGTCTGGCACAGCGTGAGAAAATTGCCGCACTGCTGCACGACCGCATGACCCAGAAGGTGTTTCACGAAATGGGCGGCGCGGAACTGCTGTTCAGCCATGAAGAGCCACGGCTGCTTGGACGGGTTCCGGTCCTGGCTGGGGGCCGGGATGCGCTGGTGGAGGCAAACTCACGTCTCGGGCTGGCGCTTGCAGAAGATGAAATTGACTACCTGGTCAAATCCTTTACGGATCTTGAACGGGATCCGACGGATGTTGAACTGATGATGTTCGCCCAGGCCAACTCCGAGCATTGCCGTCACAAGATTTTCAATGCCTCCTGGGATATCGACGGCGAGGGCCAGGAAAAATCCCTGTTTGCCATGATCCGCAACACCTATGAAATGAACAGCGAAGGTGTTCTCTCAGCCTACAAGGACAACGCTTCCGTCATTCGGGGCAGTCGTGGTGGCCGTTTCTACCCGGATCCTGAGACCGGTGTATACGGCTATAATGAGGAAGACATCCACATTCTCATGAAGGTGGAGACCCATAACCACCCGACGGCCATTGCGCCGGCGGCCGGTGCAGCGACCGGTTCCGGCGGTGAAATCCGGGATGAGGGTGCGACCGGCCGTGGCTCCAAGCCCAAGGCAGGCCTGGCAGGCTTTTCGGTCTCCAACCTGAACCTCCCCGATGATCCCCAGCCCTGGGAAATCAATTATGGCAAGCCAGAGCGGATTGCCTCGGCCCTCGACATCATGATCGAAGGCCCGATTGGTGGTGCCGCGTTCAATAACGAATTTGGCCGCCCCAATCTGGCCGGCTATTTCCGAACGTTTGAAGAGAAGGTGCCCGGTGCTGCCGGTGAGGAAGTGCGCGGTTACCATAAGCCCATCATGATTGCCGGCGGTCTCGGTAATATTCGTGAAGAGCATGTGGAGAAGGGCAACATTCCGGTGGGGGCCAAGCTTATTGTCCTCGGCGGGCCGTCCATGCTGATCGGCCTCGGTGGTGGTGCCGCCTCTTCCATGGATTCCGGCTCCAGTAATGAAAATCTCGATTTTGCGTCGGTACAGCGTGATAACCCTGAAATGGAACGCCGCTGTCAGGAAGTTATCGACCGTTGCTGGCAGATGGGTGACAAAAACCCCATCGCGTTTATTCATGATGTTGGCGCCGGTGGTCTCTCCAACGCCATGCCGGAGTTGGTAAAAGATGGCGGCCGTGGTGGCAAGTTCGAGCTGCGGGATATTCCGAGCGACGAGCCGGGCATGTCTCCACTGGAGATCTGGTGTAACGAATCCCAGGAACGTTATGTCATGGCCGTGGCGCCTGAAAACCTGGAGCTGTTCGATGCCCTCTGCCGCCGCGAGCGCTGCCCCTATGCGGTGATTGGTGAGGCGACCGAAGCGCACCATCTTGAGCTCGGCGATTCCTATTTTGATGACAAGCCCGTTGATCTGCCCATGGAGGTGCTGTTTGGCAAGCCGCCCCGCATGCACCGCAGTATCAGCCGCGCTTCGTTTACCAAACCGGTTTTTGATTCCACGAAGGTTGATCTGCACGATGCCATCCGCCGGGTTCTCCGCCTGCCGTCCGTGGGCTCCAAGAGCTTCCTGATCACCATCGGTGACCGCACCATCACAGGCCTGGTTGCCCGTGACCAGATGGTAGGGCCCTGGCAGGTTCCGGTCGCCGACGTGGCAGTCACTGCCAGCTCATTTGATGTCCGCACCGGTGAAGCCATGGCAATGGGCGAGCGTACGCCGGTTGCCACGATTGATGCGCCGGCATCCGGCCGTATGGCCGTGGGTGAGGTGATTACCAATCTGGCTGCGGCGCCAATCGGCAAGCTTTCCGACATCCGGTTGTCCGCCAACTGGATGGCCGCGGCAGGTCACCCGGGCGAAGACGAAAACCTCTATGAAACGGTTCGCGCGGTGGGCATGGAACTCTGCCCGGAGCTTGGAATTACGATCCCGGTCGGCAAGGACTCCATGTCCATGAAGACCATGTGGGAAGAGGATAACGGTGAGCAGAAGAGTGTAACCGCACCGCTTTCGCTGATTGTCAGCGGCTTTGCACCGGTCACTGATGTCGCGAAAACCCTGACCCCGCAGTTGGTGAAAGAGGCCGGCGAAACCGATCTGATCCTGGTGGATCTCGCCGCTGGCCAGAACCGCCTGGGCGGCTCTGCGCTGACCCAGGTTTATCGCGCGGTAGGGGCGGTAGCGCCGGATCTGGACGACCCCGAGGATATCAAGGCCTTCTTCGCTGTGATCCAGGGCCTCAATGCGGACGACAAGCTTCTGGCCTACCACGACCGCTCGGACGGTGGTTTGTTCGTAACCCTGGCTGAGATGTGTTTTGCCGGCCACTCCGGGGTCGACATCAAGCTTGATGGCCTGGCAGAAGACCGTACCCAGTTTGCACGGGAGCTGTTCAACGAAGAGCTGGGCGCCGTTATCCAGGTGCGCCGGGAAGACACCGGTTTTGTGCTGCAGCAGTTCTCGGCGGCCGGACTTGGAGATTACATCAGCGTTATTGGCAGCCCGAACGACACTGACCGGCTGCGCCTGACTTTTGAAGGCTCGACGGTTGTTGATGAGGCGCGCGTTGAGTTGCAGCGCCTATGGGCTGAAACGAGCTACCGTATCCAGTCCCTGCGTGACAATGCCGATTGCGCCCGGGAAGAGTTTGATAACCTGCTGGATGCCGAAGATCCAGGTCTTCACGCCGAACTTTCCTATGATATCAATGACGATGTGGCTGCGCCTTACATCAACAAGGGCGCACGTCCGAAGGTGGCTGTTCTGCGCGAGCAGGGTGTGAACGGGCAAGTGGAGATGGCGGCCGCGTTTGATCGCGCCGGCTTCGAGTCTGTCGATGTGCACATGAGTGATCTGCTCTCTGGCCGCGTGACTCTGGATGGGTTTAACAGCCTGGTGGCCTGTGGCGGCTTCTCTTACGGTGACGTTCTTGGCGCGGGCGAAGGCTGGGCGAAATCCATTTTGTTCAGCGACCGTGTCCGGGATCAGTTCGCGGCTTTCTTTAACCGGCAGGACACCCTGGCGCTCGGCGTCTGTAACGGGTGCCAGATGCTCTCCAATCTGCACGAGCTGATTCCCGGCAGTGAAGGCTGGCCGCGTTTTGTGCGCAATCAGTCCGAGCAGTTTGAGGCTCGCCTGGCGATGGTTGAAGTGATGCCGTCGCCGTCTGCCTTCATGGATGGTATGGCCGGTTCACGTATGCCTATCGCGGTCGCTCATGGTGAGGGCAGGGTTGAGTTCGCTGGCGGGACATCTGCCGCGGGCTTGTCTGAGAATGAACTGGTGGCCCTGCGTTATGTGGATAACCGGGGTGAAGCCACTGTTCGCTATCCCTACAACCCGAACGGCTCAGAGGCCGGCATTACCGGGGTTACTACCCGTGACGGCCGTGTGACCATCATGATGCCTCACCCTGAGCGTGTGTTCCGCGCTGTTCAGCATTCCTGGCATCCCTCCGGGTGGCAGGAAGACGGTTCCTGGATTCGGATGTTCAGGAATGCGAGACGCTGGTTCGGCTGATTAATCGGCCGGAAAACAAGCCGGTTTTGGATGCGCTTGCAAGAAGCGTTTACTCCAAAGCCGGCTTTTTATTTGCTGCTCTGTTTTTCAGCGTTTTTCAAGATAAAAATACGAAAAAATTGGTAAAAAATCCCTTGACTGAGTATTTTTATGCACACTCGTGGTGCCTTCCTGTTTGTTCTGTGAGCAAAAACATGGAGTTCGGTTCAACTTTTGCTTGAAAGCTATAACTAATTGAAAAATAAATGAAAAAACAATCAGGTGATTTTGTCGCCAATTTGACGGGAGTTCAGTGATTGCGGGGTTTGAGAGCTTGTTCCCAAAAACTTTCCCCAGAGTTATCCACAGATTCTGTGGGTAAGTATCTAAGCTATTAATCTGTACAAAAAATATCCGATTTGAAGGAGGGTCTTCGATGTACAAGATGTGTTATTTCGTCCCGGAAACTCATGTCGAACAGACAAAACAGGCGCTGTTTGATGCCGGGGCGGGCCGCATTGGTGATTATGATCGTTGCGCCTGGCAGTGCCTCGGCAGGGGGCAGTTTCGCCCGCTGGAAGGGAGTGACCCTTTCCTGGGGAAAGCCGGTGAGGTTGAAGCGGTGGATGAATACAAGGTGGAGCTGGTTTGCGAGGATGATCTGATCAAAGACGCCCTTGCTGCGCTAAAGCGGGCTCATCCTTATGAAGAGCCCGCTTATGAGATTTATCGCCTTGAGGATTTGTAGCCGGCTGCTTTACTGGCGATCTCTTGCCATCGGGTGACGGATATCACTGACATGAACACCGAACGACTCACTCCTGTAATCGGTGAGGAACAGCTCCAGGGTTCGCTTCACGGTTGGGAAGGAGATTTCGTCCCAGGGAATGTCATCCAGTTCGAACAACCTGGATTCCAGGGACTCCTCACCGGCGCCGAATTGTCCGTCCTTCAGGGTGGCACGATAGAACATATGCACCTGGTTGATGTGCGGAACATCGATGATGGAGTAGAGGCCCTCGATGTTTACTTCTGCCAGTGCTTCCTCAAGGGTTTCCCGTTCCGCGGCTTCAATGGTGGTTTCGGCGTTCTCCATGAAGCCGGCCGGTAGTGTCCAGTAGCCGTAACGCGGTTCGATGGCCCGCCGGCACAGGAGTATCTTCCCTTCCCAGACAGGAACCGTGCCGGCAACAATGCGCGGGTTCTGGTAATGTATGGTATCGCAACTGACACAGACATAGCGGTGCCGGTTATCGCCTTCGGGGATGCGTTGTTCAACCGGGTGGCCGCATGTGCTGCAGTACTTCATGATTTTCCCCGTATACTTTATTGGTTTGGTAGTCAGTTTAACGATCCCGGCTGCCGCTGTCTCATTCAACATCAGGGTGTACTTTGGAGACAAAACTTGCGTGATCTACTTGCCGAGCGCCTGGCCGGCTATGCGCCCAGACAGCTTGCTCTGGATTATCCCGAAGCCGGTATTCTGGTACCTGTAACCGATGATCATCGAAACCCCGAAATGATCTTTACGCTCAGATCTGAAAATCTGAGCACGCACCGGGGACAGGTGGCGTACCCGGGCGGAAAACGCGATCCCGGCGACCCCTCCCTTGCGGCGACGGCGTTGCGGGAAACCCACGAAGAGATTGGTTTGCCGCCGGATCAGGTGCAGATTATCGCTCCGCTCAGCCAGGTGATGTCCCGTTACGGAATCCTGGTTACTCCGTATGTTGGCGTGATTCCCGGTGACCATCCCCTGAAGCCTAACCCTCATGAGATTGAAAGCGTATTCCGGGTGCCGCTGTCCTTTTTTCTGGAAGACAGGCGGGAAAGAACCGACGCTTTGAATTTTCTGAACCATACGTTTTACGTGCCCTGCTACCGTTGGGGGCGCTATCGGATATGGGGGCTGTCCGCAGTGGTTCTGGTGGATTTTCTCAACGCTGTGTACGATGCCGGAATTGATCTGCTTGAACCGCCCGAAGGAAGCTGACCGAATCTTTCGGTCTTCTATTCGTTCACTGATTTCTCCCTCCCTCTCTTTCTATCTCAGGTGTTTTCTGGTTCCCGCCGTTTGAAAAATAACGGAGGGGGCATGTTTGCGCTCAAAAAAACACTTAAAGATAAGGCTAAAGTCTAATATGGTTAATCGGTGAACAGGTATTACATGGTGAATACTGTATGCAAACGATATCGAAGGAGCTGTGTCGTGGAGTTTGTTCAATGAAGAAAATCCAAACCGAGAAGAACCTTCCAGAGCTCATTTACGATTCGGTGGTTAATGCCATCGTTGAAGGTTTGCTCAGGCCGGGTGAGCGGGTTACCCAGGAAAGCCTGGCCGAAAGACTGGATGTCTCACGGTTGCCGGTGAGCCAGGCAATGCAGCGTCTACGCGATGACGGTTTCCTCTCCGCCGTGGGGCGTCGGGGCCTGATGGTTTCCGTACTTGATGAGAATTTTGTGGCGCAGTTGTACGAATTTCGATGCGGCATTGACCTGATCAGTGCAGGGCTCGCCGCCCAGCGGGCGGATGCCGGGTCGCGAAAACGTGGTGAGGCCATTATCGAGGATGGCTATGCAGCAGGAAAGGCAAACGACCTTCCCGCTCTTATCGACGCCGATATGCGCTTTCACGGCTTCATCTATGAGCTGGCGGGAAACACCTTCATTCTGGATTCAATGGAGGCCCATTGGAACCATGTAAGGCGTGTTATGAGTGACATCCTGATCGTGGAAAAAAACCAGAAACAGATCTGGGAAGAGCATGCGGCAATACTCGATGCGGTATTGGCCGGTGATGCCCGGACGGCTGAAACCCTTGCGAGGCAGCATGTGGAAACCGCATCAAAGTGGCTTCAGCAAGAAATTCAAGACTCCCGTGAACCTCTGAAAAGAAGCGGTGGCGCAACTAGTTAATCCAAGGAGAATGCGATGCAAAACAATGACAATAATGCAGGTGTGATTCGGGTAATGCTGGCAAAGATCGGTCTTGATGGTCATGACCGAGGCATAAAGGTGGTCGCGCGTGCTCTAAGAGATGCCGGCATGGATGTGGTGTATACCGGACTGCATCGAACGCCCGAGGAAGTAGTCGATGCCGCTATCCAGGAGGATGTCGATATTCTGGGTATCAGCTTGCTCTCGGGTGCGCACATGCACATTTTCCCCAAGGTACTGGAGCTTCTGAAAGACAGGGAAGCGGAAGACATGATCGTTGCGGGTGGTGGTGTCATTCCGGACGACGATGTCGAAGAGCTGTACCAGATGGGCGTCCACAAGATTCTTCTGCAGGACACTCCTCCCCAGGAAATCATTGATTCGTTCCGGCAATTGGTCGCAGACCGTGGTGTCCGATAAATCCGGCACTATGGCGGTCGGGCAAAGCCGGGCGCTCAAAACAGGTTTCCTCAGATGACAACCAATAACAATATCAGGAGTCTCCGATGGAAGAGTGGAATTTCCCCCCCAGTTACAGCAACGACTATTTCCCCGACCCGAACAACCCCTACTGGTTTCGGGATCGCGAAACGATGGATCCTGAAAAACGAGATGAGTTAATTGTTGCGCGCATCCGCGAAGTGATGGCCTATGCTTACGATCACTCGCCATTTTACCAAAGCAAGTGGGACGAGGCCGGTATAACGGCCAACGACATCCGTACCCTTGCAGACTTCGAACAGGTTCCCGCCGTTACCAAGCAGGAGCTGCGTGACTCCCAGGCGAAAAAACCGCCATTCGGGGACTATCTTTGCTGCCCGGAAAGCGAGATCCATCATATCCACGGCACCTCTGGCACAACCGGCCGGCCCACCGCTTTTGGTATTTCCCGGCGTGACTGGGAGACCATTGCCAACAACCATGCCCGAATCATGTGGGGTATGGGCCTGCGGCCGGGAGATACGGTGTTTGTCGCTGCCATCCTGAGTCTCTATATGGGATCCTGGGGCGCGTTGATCGGTGCTGAGCGCTTAGGCTGCAAAGCCTTCCCGTTTGGCGCGGGTGCTCCCGGAATGACGGCGCGAGCGGTCACCTGGTTAGGGATGATGAAACCCGCTGGACTCTACTCCACACCTTCCTATGCGCTAAGGCTGGCGGAAGTGGCCCGAGAAGAAGGCGTTGACCCCAGGGAGTTCGGTATCAGGGTGCTGTTCTTTTCCGGCGAGCCGGGCGGTTCCATCCCCTCCATCCGGGATAAGATCCAGGATATCTACGGTGCCAAAGTGGTGGATTGCGGAACCATGGCCGAGCTGACGCCCTGGATGCACGCCTCTGGCAGTGCGGACACCGAGGGTATGCTGCTGTGGCAGGACATTGTCTACACGGAAGTGGCAGACCCCGATACCAACCGGCGAGTTCCCTATGGTGAGCAGGGTACGCCAATCTATACCCATCTCGAGCGAACCTCCCAGCCGATGATCCGCATGGTCTCCGGCGATTTGACCCATTGGGTGATGGAAGACAATCCCTGTGGCCGAACTTATCCGAAATTGCCCAAAGGCATCTATGGCCGTATCGACGACATGTTCCAGATCCGGGGTGAAAACGTTTACCCCAGCGCCATCGCTGAAATTCTGGAAGGCCTTGCGGGTTATGGTGGTGAGCACCGGATTATCATTTCCCGTGGTGGCTCAATGGACGAGCTGGCCGTGCAGGCAGAATTTGACCAGGAGACCAGGCGCAGAGGCCCGGATGCGGTCAGGGCGTTGTCAGAACGGGTAGAGGCCGAATTCAGTCGCGTGCTGAGTGTCCGGGCAAGGATTGTGATGGTCGAGCCGGACACCTTTCCGCGCACCGACTTCAAGGCCCAACGGGTGGTTGACGACCGGGACCTTTACCACAGCCTTAACCAGAAACGTGGGGGTTAGATGATTAACCGCATATCTTCGATGGCGCTGGCGGAACGGGTGGGGGAGGGACACCCCCGCGCCATCGCCAGGCTTATTACCCGCGTTGAAAGTGGCGGCGACCCTGAAGTGCGCCAGGCCCTGGCGGCGCTCTACAAGAGCACCGGCCGCGCCCATGTAGTGGGCATTACCGGTGTACCGGGGGCAGGGAAGTCGACCCTCGTTACACAGCTGGTCCATGAATACCGGGCCAGTGGCCGTAAGGTCGGTGTCGTTGCCATTGACCCCTCAAGCCCGTTTTCCGGTGGTGCGATCCTCGGTGATCGTATCCGCATGGGAGACTTGGTTTCCGACCCCGGGGTATTCATTCGCAGCATGGCCACCCGGGGAACCCTAGGTGGCCTGGCGAGACCGGCCCTGGACGCCGTCGACCTCCTGGATGCAGGTGGGTTTGATGTGGTCCTGATCGAGACGGTCGGGGTGGGCCAGGACGAAGTTGATATCGTGCGTGCGGCTCATACCACGGTGGTTGTCAACGCGCCTGGTCTGGGCGATGACATTCAGGCCATCAAGGCAGGGGTGCTTGAGATAGCCGATGTCCATGTGGTGAGCAAAGCCGACCGGCCGGACTCCAACAAAACCATCCAGGAACTCAAGGCCATGCTGATGATGAGCTTGGAGCCGGGTGAGGGCATCTGGCGGGTGCCGGTGGTACCGACCAGTTCTGAAAAGCACACCGGTTTCGGCGAGCTGATGGCCGCGATTGACCGTCACGCAGAGCACCTGGAGCGAAGCGGCGAAATCACCGAGCGGCGCCGCCAGATTGCTTTAACCCGGGTGGTGAAGGTCGCCGAAGAGATTGTCCGGGACAATTTTGTACGTGACAGCAGGTCGCAAACCGAAGAGCTGCTCAAAAAGGTTACTCAACGCGAACTGGATCCCCACGGCGCCGCGGTGATCTTGCTAAAAGCCATGAAGGAGACGATTCATGAATCACACTGACCAGTATGACCCCGCTGCACTCAAGCATATTGAAAAAGAGTTCAACGAGTGGGAAAAGAACGAAGTGTCGTCCTTCATAAAGCGGGCGCCGGAGAGTAAGTCAGAGTACACCACCGCGTCGGGGATGCGGACGAAGCGCACGTATACGCCACTGGATGTCAAAGACACCCCGTTTGAGGACGTTGGTTTTCCCGGCCAATATCCCTTCACCCGGGGGCCCTACCCCACCATGTACCGTGGCAAGAACTGGACAATGCGCCAGATTGCCGGTTTCGGTACTGCCAGGGAAACCAACGGGCGCTTCAAATACCTCATTGCCCAGGGCCAGACCGGGCTGTCGATCGACTTCGACATGCCTACCCTGATGGGGTATGACTCGGGCCATTCCATGAGCCAGGGTGAGGTGGGCCGCGAGGGTGTCGCCATCGACACTCTGGCGGATATGGAGGAGTTGTTCGACGACATTGACCTGACAAAAATTTCCGTCTCCATGACGATCAACCCGTCAGCCTGGATACTCTACGCCATGTACATTGCCCTGGCGCAGAAGCGCGGCTATGACCTCAATGACCTCTCGGGCACCATCCAGAACGACATTCTCAAGGAGTATATCGCCCAGAAGGAATGGATATTCCCGGTGCGGCCGTCGGTTCGCCTGGTCCGTGACTGCATTCAGTACGGATCCGAGAACATGAAGCGGTACAACGCCATCAACATCTCCGGGTACCACATATCGGAAGCCGGTTCGACCGCTGTCCAGGAAGTGGCGTACACAATGGCGACCACCATGGAGTACGTTCAGACTGCAATCGACGCCGGGGTGGATGTTAATGAGTTTGGTCCCCGCCTCTCGTTCTTCTTCGTGAGCCAGGCAGACTTCTTTGAAGAGATTGCCAAGTTCCGGGCGGCCAGGCGGGTATACGCCAAAATCATGCGGAAAAAATTCGGCGCCACGAAACCCGAGGCAAGCCGGTTACGTTTCCACGCACAAACCGCGGCAGCGACCCTGACCAAGCCGCAGTATACGATCAACCCGATCCGCACCGCGCTTCAGGCACTGTCTGCTGTGCTGGGTGGCGCTCAGTCGCTGCACACCAATGGCATGGATGAGGCCTTTGCCATACCCACCGAGGAAGCGATGCGGATCGCCCTGCGAACCCAGCAGATCATTGCCTACGAAACCAACATCACCCAGGTGGTGGATCCATTGGGTGGTTCCTACTATGTCGAAAGCCTTACCGATGAGATTGAACGGGAAGTCTGGAAAATCCTTGATGAGGTTGAAGAACTTGGTGGCACCCTCCAGTGTATTGACGATGGCTACTTCCAGAGAGGCATATCCGATTCGGCCTATGATTTCGCGCTACGCAAGGCCAGCGGGGAGCGACCGGTCATCGGCGTCAATATGTTCGTCCAGGAGGAAGAGGATGTTGAGATTGAAACCCATCCACATGATCCGGAAACCGAGCGCCGGCAGATTGAGCGCCTGAACAAGGTCAGGAACAATCGCGATGAAGAAAAAGTCCAGAGTCTGCTCACGCAGTTGAAAGAGCAGGCCGAGGACGAAACGGTAAACCTTATGCCCATAACCATTGAATTGGTCAAAGAAGGGGCTTCGATGGGCGATATTGTTGAAACCCTGAAAGGCATTTGGGGAACCTACCGGGAAAAACCTGTAATCTGACCGGCTTCGTTGATGGACGGAACCGGGTCACGGGAGAAATGAATGGTCAGGCTCACCAAGATATATACGAAAACCGGAGATAAGGGCGATACCGGCCTGGGTGATGGTAGCCGGGTCGCCAAGTACGATCCGCGTGTGGAAGCCTACGGCACGGTGGACGAAGCAAACGCCGTTATTGGCCTGGCGCGGCTGCATGTCGACGAGACGCTGGACAGGATCCTGGCACGCATCCAGAACGATCTGTTTGATGTCGGTGCCGATCTTTGCACGCCTGTTGTGGAAAATCCGAAATATCCGCCACTCAGGCTTGCAGACTCCAAGACCCTTGAGCTTGAGCAGGAAATAGACCGGTTCAACGCGGATATTCCGTCCCTGCGATCTTTCATTCTCCCGGCGGGCAATCCCGCAGCAACGTATCTTCACCATGCCCGGACAGTGACTCGCCGGGCTGAGAGGATCATTGTTCAGTTGAAGGAAGAGCAGGAGATTAGCCCCTCGGTGCTGGAGTATATGAACCGCCTGTCTGATTTGCTGTTCGTGATGGCCCGCTATTCGAATGCCAAGGGAAAAGGCGATGTGCTCTGGGTACCCGGTGAATGACATCCGCTAACGATGAAGGTCCTGGGGTTTGATATTCTCGTCTCCCGAGCACGGTGGCCGGCGCCGTGCCGCAGTGTCCCGTCTGGCTAATTCGCAGTAGATTAGCGAATTAGCCAGACGGGACACTAGTGTACCCACTGTCGGATCTGGGGTATGGCAACATCTGGAGGAGCCCCTGACCGAACAGGTATTAGAAGCAGAGGCCAGGAAAGGTTAAAGTGAGCGCCTTTGGGCCACATAGTTTTCCACTTGGTCACGGTTAAGCAGTCAGGTGAGGTAGGCAGGATGAAAGTCGCCGATAAGGTACGCTCGCCCTGTGTGAGCATTTGCGCGCTGGACGAGAATGACATTTGTGTTGGTTGTCATCGCAGCGGAGAGGAAATTACGCGGTGGTCTCGGATGAGCAACGAAGAACGCCGTGACGTGCTGCGAAAAGTTGCCGAGCGTGAAAGCAAGGTTTTGGTCTAGATTGTTATGTTCATTAGGGCAATCGCGTTTATGGCGTCGCCGGGCAATATTGGGCATTCGTAGATACCACACAGGACAGGCAATATCATGACTGACACAGTTCGAATTGGTACTCCTCTGAAAGAAAACGCCTTCAGGGTTCTCTTTTGTGGTTCCGGAGAGCTGGGCAAGGAAGTTGTCATCGAGCTTCAGCGCTTTGGCGTGGAGGTCATCGCGGTTGACCGTTATGCCAATGCTCCGGCCATGCAGGTTGCCCATCGCAGCCACGTTGTCGATATGCTGGATGGAGAGGCCCTTCGCCGCATTATTGAGGCGGAAAAGCCGAACCTGATTGTGCCTGAGATAGAAGCTATCGCCACTCCCGAACTGGTGAGGCTGGAGCGCGAAGGCTATCACGTGATTCCCACCGCACGGGCCGTTAACCTGACAATGAACCGGGAAGGTATCCGTCGCCTGGCCGCCGAGGAGCTCGGGCTTGCTACATCGCCGTACCGATTCGCGGAATCGAAAGAGGAATATCTCGCGGCGGTCGAGGCCGTCGGTTTGCCCCTGGTGGTGAAGCCGGTGATGAGTTCGTCCGGCAAGGGGCAAAGCCTGGTCAGGTCTAGCGATGATATTGAGGCTGCCTGGGATTATGCCCAGACCGGTGGTCGCGCCGGTAAGGGGAGGGTGATCGTTGAGGGGTTCGTGGACTTCGAATACGAAATCACCTTGCTTACCGTAAAGCATCGCGACGGCATTTCGTTCTGTGATCCGATCGGGCACCGTCAGCAAGACGGGGATTACCGTGAGTCCTGGCAGCCGCAGCCAATGAGTGAAAAAGCCCTGGCCCGTTCCCGGGAAATCGCCGAAGCTGTTGCCGGCAACCTTGGTGGCTATGGGGTCTATGGGGTGGAGCTGTTTGTTCGGGGCGACCAGGTATGGTTCTCCGAAGTGTCGCCGCGCCCCCACGACACCGGGCTGGTTACCCTGGTTTCCCAGGATTTGTCAGAATTTGCGTTGCATGCCCGCGCGATCCTGGGGCTGCCAATACCGGCGATACGCCAGCAGGGGCCATCTGCTTCCGCAGTGATATTGCCTGAGGGAGATTCCGATGCCGTTTCCTACTCCGGGCTTGAAAAAGCGTTAGCTGAGCCTGATATTTTTCTCAGGCTGTTTGGTAAACCTGAACTGAGAGGGCGCCGCCGTATGGGGGTGGCTCTTGCGACCGGTAGTTCGATTGCCGAGGCGAGGGAAAAAGCGACCCGGGCGGCGGCCGCGGTAAAAACCGAGTTTTGACGGTACATTGTCGATTTACCGAAAAAGTTATAACGAACCGTTGACACCTCTGAGCAGGTCTGTAGAATGCGCCTCTCTTTCGAGGGACAAGCCACTGACACAGGGGCTTCTTGAGGGAGTAACTGCTTGAAAGCGCTGAAGAAATTGAGTTGAAAAAATTCTTCAGAAAGCGATTGACAGGAAAGCGATTCGCTGTAGAATGCGCGCCTCGAAACAGGTAGTAAGCCGGTAAGTTTTTCGGCGATTTCCGGAGACGGAAGCAGCGAAAAATAAACGGTTGACAGGGTGGCGGAACGATGTAGAATACGCCTCCTTGATTGAGCCACGGCTCAACCGCTCTTTAAAAAGTTAACCAAGTAATTCGTGTGGGCGCTGGCCGAGGTATTTCGGAGATGAAATATCAGGACAGTGACTCGTCGAAATTGAGTTTTGTCTTGAGCAAGAATAGAGGATCTTCGGATTCTTGTATGATTTAAACTGAAGAGTTTGATCATGGCTCAGATTGAACGCTGGCGGCAGGCTTAACACATGCAAGTCGAGCGGTAACAGGTCCTTCGGGATGCTGACGAGCGGCGGACGGGTGAGTAATGCTTAGGAATCTGCCTGGTAGTGGGGGATAGCCCGGGGAAACCCGGATTAATACCGCGTACGCCCTTCGGGGGAAAGCAGGGGATCTTCGGACCTTGCGCTATCAGATGAGCCTAAGCCGGATTAGCTAGTTGGTGGGGTAAAGGCCCACCAAGGCGACGATCCGTAGCTGGTCTGAGAGGATGATCAGCCACATCGGGACTGAGACACGGCCCGAACTCCTACGGGAGGCAGCAGTGGGGAATATTGGACAATGGGGGCAACCCTGATCCAGCCATGCCGCGTGTGTGAAGAAGGCTTTCGGGTTGTAAAGCACTTTCAGTGAGGAGGAAGGCCTTAAGGTTAATACCCTTGAGGATTGACGTTACTCACAGAAGAAGCACCGGCTAACTCCGTGCCAGCAGCCGCGGTAATACGGAGGGTGCAAGCGTTAATCGGAATTACTGGGCGTAAAGCGCGCGTAGGTGGTTTGATAAGCGAGATGTGAAAGCCCCGGGCTTAACCTGGGAACGGCATTTCGAACTGTCAGGCTAGAGTGTGGTAGAGGGGTGTGGAATTTCCTGTGTAGCGGTGAAATGCGTAGATATAGGAAGGAACACCAGTGGCGAAGGCGGCACCCTGGACCAACACTGACACTGAGGTGCGAAAGCGTGGGGAGCAAACAGGATTAGATACCCTGGTAGTCCACGCCGTAAACGATGTCAACTAGCCGTTGGGACTCTTGAAGTCTTAGTGGCGCAGCTAACGCACTAAGTTGACCGCCTGGGGAGTACGGCCGCAAGGTTAAAACTCAAATGAATTGACGGGGGCCCGCACAAGCGGTGGAGCATGTGGTTTAATTCGACGCAACGCGAAGAACCTTACCTGGCCTTGACATGCTGAGAACTTTCCAGAGATGGATTGGTGCCTTCGGGAACTCAGACACAGGTGCTGCATGGCCGTCGTCAGCTCGTGTCGTGAGATGTTGGGTTAAGTCCCGTAACGAGCGCAACCCCTATCCCTAGTTGCTAGCAGTTTGGCTGAGAACTCTAGGGAGACTGCCGGTGACAAACCGGAGGAAGGTGGGGATGACGTCAGGTCATCATGGCCCTTACGGCCAGGGCTACACACGTGCTACAATGGCGCGCACAGAGGGCTGCAAACCCGCGAGGGGGAGCCAATCTCACAAAACGCGTCGTAGTCCGGATCGCAGTCTGCAACTCGACTGCGTGAAGTCGGAATCGCTAGTAATCGTGAATCAGAATGTCACGGTGAATACGTTCCCGGGCCTTGTACACACCGCCCGTCACACCATGGGAGTGGATTGCACCAGAAGTGGTTAGTCTAACCTTCGGGAGGACGATCACCACGGTGTGGTTCATGACTGGGGTGAAGTCGTAACAAGGTAGCCGTAGGGGAACCTGCGGCTGGATCACCTCCTTAAACGAAGCCGAAGGCTTCGGTCAGAGTCCACACGAATTACTTGGTTGGCTAATAAAGAGAGCAAAGGGTCTATGCAGGCCCGTTGTCGGTTTGGTTCAAACCACGAGACGATCTCGGGGTTTGGCGCCGGATTCGCGCCAGCTGACAAGGCGCAGGCTGAGAGAGTGAGGGAGCGTACCCAGGTACGTGACTGAGTGATCGAAGACTGCAACGCAGCCCAGGTGGTGCGAAGACAAGCAAAACCGGGTCTGTAGCTCAGGTGGTTAGAGCGCACCCCTGATAAGGGTGAGGTCGGTGGTTCAAGTCCACCCAGACCCACCAAAATTGCGTTATCCGTCGTTATCGCCGGGCTCACGTGCTACTCGCACGCTACACCCGCCGATGCCTAGGCTAACCCAATTTTCGGAGCGCGCCTCGCGGTAAAGAGGTGGGCCGAGTGGGTCATCCGCAAAGGTAGCGACGTACGCGGATGCGCCGGACAGGTTTTGTCAATCCAGGCGCAGCTTGAATGAGTGAAGGAGTGACCCTCGATGGGTCATGACGGATGCGAACGAAGGCTGCAACGACGAGTGACAGAAGCTGGACAAGTAGACGGGGCTATAGCTCAGCTGGGAGAGCGCCTGCCTTGCACGCAGGAGGTCGGCAGTTCGATCCTGCCTAGCTCCACCAAATTTACTGACCAACGCGAGTTGGCAGTGTACAGAAACAAGTTTTTCAGTTTGATGACCGAGTTAAGGGTTATGGCTGAAGGCCTTCTTTCTGATCACTGGGTCAGATTTGCTCTTTAACAAATTGGACGAGATAGAACACGAAGACGTTTTCTCATTATCTCCGAGAAAACGTGTTCAATGTGATAGCGATTTCAAGCGTTATCCGGTGTTGTCGTTGAAGTGGTTGTTATATTGCTTCAAGTGACTGTCTCGAAACAGGGTTCTTTGTCAGGCTTGCCTGGTAAGGGATGTTGATTCGTGAACAGTTGTCTTGGGGTTATATAGTCAAGCAACTAAGCGCATACGGTGGATGCCTTGGCAGTCAGAGGCGATGAAAGACGTGGAAGCCTGCGATAAGGCTCGGGGAGCTGGCAAACAAGCTGTGATCCGGGCATCTCTGAATGGGGAAACCCACCGACTTTCGGGTCGGTACCGTACAGTGAATACATAGCTGTGCGGGGCGAACCGGGGGAACTGAAACATCTAAGTACCCCGAGGAAAAGAAATCAACCGAGATTCCCTCAGTAGCGGCGAGCGAACGGGGACCAGCCCTTAAGCTGGACGACGGGTAGGAGAAGGCTCTGGAAAGGGCCGCCATAGTGGGTGATAGCCCCGTATCCGAAACCCAAGTTCAGTGAAATCGAGTAGGACGGGACACGTGATATCCTGTCTGAACATGGGGGGACCATCCTCCAAGGCTAAATACTCCTGACTGACCGATAGTGAACCAGTACCGTGAGGGAAAGGCGAAAAGAACCCCTGTGAGGGGAGTGAAATAGATCCTGAAACCGTATGCGTACAAGCAGTCGGAGCGGACGTGTTCCGTGACGGCGTACCTTTTGTATAATGGGTCAGCGACTTATGTTCAGTGGCGAGGTTAACCGTTTAGGGGAGCCGTAGGGAAACCGAGTCTGAATAGGGCGATTTAGTCGCTGGGCATAGACCCGAAACCGGGCGATCTATCCATGAGCAGGTTGAAGGTTGAGTAACATCAACTGGAGGACCGAACCCACTGTCGTTGAAAAGCCAGGGGATGACTTGTGGATCGGAGTGAAAGGCTAATCAAGCCCGGAGATAGCTGGTTCTCCCCGAAAGCTATTTAGGTAGCGCCTCGGACGAATACCACAGGGGGTAGAGCACTGTTTCGGCTAGGGGGTCATCCCGACTTACCAACCCGATGCAAACTCCGAATACCTGTGAGTACTATCCGGGAGACACACGGTGGGTGCTAACGTCCATCGTGAAGAGGGAAACAACCCAGACCGCCAGCTAAGGTCCCCAAGTACCAGTTAAGTGGGAAACGATGTGGGAAGGCTCAGACAGCTAGGAGGTTGGCTTAGAAGCAGCCATCCTTTAAAGAAAGCGTAATAGCTCACTAGTCGAGTCGGCCTGCGCGGAAGATGTAACGGGGCTCAAACTGGTCACCGAAGCTGCGGCTGTGCACGCAAGTGCACGGGGTAGGGGAGCGTTCTGTAAGCCTGCGAAGGTGTGTTGAGAAGCATGCTGGAGGTATCAGAAGTGCGAATGCTGACATGAGTAACGACAATGGGGGTGAAAAACCCCCACGCCGGAAGACCAAGGGTTCCTGCGCAACGCTAATCGGCGCAGGGTGAGTCGGCCCCTAAGGCGAGACCGAAAGGTGTAGTCGATGGGAAACGGGTTAATATTCCCGTACCTTGGATAGCTGCGATGGAGAGACGGAGAAGGCTAGGTGAGCCGGGCGACGGTTGTCCCGGTTTAAGCGAGTAGGGAGTGGACTTAGGCAAATCCGGGTCCACAATCTCGAGACGCGACGACGACTGCTCATAGAGCGGGAAGTCATTGATGCCCTGCTTCCAGGAAAATCTTCTAAGCTTCAGGCTATTCGGGACCGTACCCCAAACCGACACAGGTGGTCAGGTAGAGAATACCAAGGCGCTTGAGAGAACTCGGGTAAAGGAACTAGGCAAAATGGTGCCGTAACTTCGGGAGAAGGCACGCCGGTATTACGTGAAGCCCCTGCGGGTGGAGCGGACGCCGGTCGAAGATACCAGGCCCCTGCGACTGTTTATTAAAAACACAGCACTGTGCAAACACGAAAGTGGACGTATACGGTGTGACGCCTGCCCGGTGCCGGAAGGTTAATTGATGGGGTTAGCGCTTGCGCGAAGCTCTTGATCGAAGCCCCGGTAAACGGCGGCCGTAACTATAACGGTCCTAAGGTAGCGAAATTCCTTGTCGGGTAAGTTCCGACCTGCACGAATGGCGTAACGATGGGGCGCTGTCTCTACCCGAGACTCAGTGAAATTGAAATCGCCGTGAAGATGCGTGTATCCGCGGCTAGACGGAAAGACCCCGTGAACCTTTACTATAGCTTCACAGTGAACTTTGAGCATGTTTGTGTAGGATAGCTGGGAGGCTTTGAAGTGGGAACGCCAGTTCTCATGGAGCCAACTTGAAATACAGCCTGACCTGTTTGAGGTTCTAACTTGGTCCCCTGATCGGGGATGAGGACACTGTTGTGGTGGGTAGTTTGACTGGGGGCGGTCTCCTCCCAAAGCGTAACGGAGGAGCACAAAGGTGGGGCTAAGCATGTCGGACATCATGCGGTTAGTGTAATGGCACAAGCCCGCTTAACTGCGAGACAGACACGTCGAGCAGGTACGAAAGTAGGTCATAGTGATCCGGTGGTTCTGTATGGAAGGGCCATCGCTCAACGGATAAAAGGTACTCCGGGGATAACAGGCTGATACCGCCCAAGAGTTCACATCGACGGCGGTGTTTGGCACCTCGATGTCGGCTCATCACATCCTGGGGCTGAAGCCGGTCCCAAGGGTATGGCTGTTCGCCATTTAAAGTGGTACGCGAGCTGGGTTTAGAACGTCGTGAGACAGTTCGGTCCCTATCTGCCGTGGACGTTGGAGATTTGAGGAAAGCTGCTCCTAGTACGAGAGGACCGGAGTGGACGAACCTCTGGTGTTCGGGTTGTCACGCCAGTGGCATTGCCCGGTAGCTATGTTCGGACAGGATAACCGCTGAAAGCATCTAAGCGGGAAGCCCCTTCCAAGATGAGATCTCCCTGGCCCCTCGAGGGCCCTGAAGAGCCGTTCAAGACCAGGACGTTGATAGGTCGGGTGTGTAAGCGCTGCGAGCGTTGAGCTAACCGATACTAATTGCTCGTGCGGCTTGACTATATAACACCCAAGACAATTGCGGGTAACGCAAACCGGAAATCGATTATCACTCAGAAAACACCCTGAACGTTCCATCTCGTCCCCCAGTGATCAACCGTTTTTGCCTGACGGACCATAGCGGTCTGGAACACCTGATCCCATCCCGAACTCAGAAGTGAAACAGACCAGCGCCGATGGGGTAGTGTGGCGTTGGCCCATGGTGAGAGTAGGTCATCGTCAGGCTCCTATATAAACAAGCCCGACAGGCAATAGCTGCCGGGCTTTTTTTGTGTTGTGCGCCAGGCATGGCGGCGTAGCGCCTTGACGGGGCGCTGTTCCGGTACAGGTGGTGCTGGTGCCGGATGACTGGGGGTGCAATCCCCTGTGGGCCCGGGTAAGGGGAACCACTAGCCGGACGGGCAAGGTGTCCATCGCGAGGGTGGAATCTGAAGGGAAGCCGCAGGGCAAAACACTGACCTGCGACGAACAGAAATCGCATACGAGGCGGGCACACTGGGTAAGGCGGCCAATATCGTCAAAGCCCGATACTTGCACAGGAAGGTGTGAACGTAGATGCGGCGGGTATAAGTGTGAAGGTCACGCGTCTTACCCTGGGAAGTCTGGTTTTCTGCCACCGTGCTACTCACCTCGTGAGGGGTGGGGATGGGAAGCCAGAACTCAGCAGAGGCCATAGTAGGTGTGTCACCGCACACTGAAGGGCTGAACATGGTTGACCGCAAGTAGGCGATGAGTGCTCGTTGGTCGTGCTTATGAAGACAGAAGCGGCCCGGATGGGGGTCAGGGCAATCAGGGAGCGCCGGACGGAATCCGGCAGAGACTGGTGCCCGTGTCGAGGCAGACGCGGGAGGCTCATTCGTGGTACGAACGCGGAGCGAACGCGCGGATGGAACAGGTGCTTGAGCGCCCGAACCTGATGCGTGCGTATCAGCGGGTTGGTGTCCAACAAGGCGCAGCTGGCCGTCCGATCAGATGCCCACAACGGCCCTGAAAGGCCACCTGCAACAGCATTGGCCAACGGTGCGTGAGCGCTTATTGGCCGGGACGCTACCATCCTCAGCCCATACGCCGGGGTCAGTATCCCAAGCCGCAAGGCGGCGAACGGGTACTGGGTATTCCGACGGTACAAGATCGCCTGATTCAACAAGCCCTTCACCAAGTGCTGAGCCCGATTGCTGGAACCGACCTTCTCGGATCACAGTTACGGCTTCCGGCCTGGGAGAAGTGCCCATCAGGCGGTCAAGGCGATGCAGCAGCACATCAATGAGGGCCACCGTTGGGGTTGGTCGATCTGGATTCTGGCCCAGTTCTTTGACCGGGTCAACCACGATGTGCTGATGAGCCTGCTGGCTCGTCGCCATCACCGACCGCCGGATACTGACCCTGATCCGACGTTATCTGCGAAGCCGGCATGCTGGACGGTGGGGTGGTCAGCCCGAGACGGGAAGGACGCCACAAGCGGCCCGCTCTCGCCTCTGCTCTCCAATGTTCTTTTGACCGAACTGGACAGGGAGCTGGAGCGCCGGGGCCATCGGTTTCTGCCGCTACGCGGACGACTGCAATATCTACGTTCGTAGCAAGCGAGCCGGGCACCGGATCATGGCCAGCCTCACCCACTATCTGGAAACGCACTTGCGCCTGAAGATCAACACGGAGAAAAGCGCCGTGGATCGGCCTTGGCGCCGGAGCTATCTGGCGTTACAGCGTAAGCTGGCACAAACAGGTTCGGCTGAGGATTGCGCCCAAGAGCCTGAAAGCTCATCAGGCCAACCTGCGTCAGTTGCTCCGACGATCACGGGGGCGATCGCTGCTGACCACCATCCAACACCTGAATCCAGTGCTGCGAGGGTGGGCGAACTACTACCGCCTGACCGACTCAAAGCGCTCGGTAGAGGCGATGGACGGGTGGGTACGGCGACGACTCCGCCTGATCCTGTGGCGACAATGGAAGCGAGTTCACACTCGAGCTCGCAACCTGATGCGGCTTGGACTGGTGGAGGAACGGGCTTGGAAAAGCGCGACAAACGGGCGCGGGCCTTGGTGGAATAGCGGGGCATCGCATATGAATGCCGCACTCCCCAAGAAGGTCTTTAACCGCCTGTCTCTGGTAAGCTTGTTGGATACGATGACTCGGCTTCAGAGCCAGCCATGAACCGCCGTATACGGAACCGTACGTACGGTGGTGTGAGAGGACGGGGGAGGTAACTCCCCCTCCTACTCGTTCCCGGAATTTGTGTTTATGTTGTGCCAGTCAGGGCAACCAGATTTCAAAAACGCCACCACCAAGGCTGCCGCCATTGTGCAATTTGATGGCTCCGGTTCTTTTCCCGTCGCTGTGAAGCTCGGCAACGGAAGACGCAAAGAACAGCCCGAGGCTGGTGCTGCCACTTTTGAAATCCAGGGATTTGAAGCTCAGGGTGCCAGTGTGCTGCATGCTGTCCGGGTACCCCTTTCCGTCGTCTTCAACACCTATCACGAGATAGCCGTCCCTTTCGCCGGCCGTAAGGCGGATCTTGCTCTTGGTGTAGCGTATGGCGTTATTGATGGTGTTATTGAGCGCGCCGGTCAAAAGATCCTCGTCGAAAAAGCCGTTAATCTCCTCGGCCTCTACCGAGCAATCAATGCCCAGACCCTTGAGTAGCGGGGTGTGCCGGACCAGGTGTTCGGAGAGGAAGTCGGGCACAAAGTGCTCCTCAATATGAGCAGACAGGTTATTTTCCCCCAGCCGGTAGATACCCAGAAGCTGAACCAGGTCGTTATGCATGCGTTCGGCTTCATACTGCAGGGTATTGAATCGTGAAGACTCCCCCAGTGCTCTCTCCTGTTCTGATCGCAGTTCGTCCAGGGAATTCAGGAGCATACCAAGGGAGTTCTTCATATCGTGAACAGCGGAGGCAAGGACCATTGAAAAATCAATATTATGGTTGTTCATTCGGTGAGCCCCTTCAGCTTGCGTTGCAAGGCGATATAACGTCGGTGTTGGCGGTGTTGCCCTGGCAGGTTTGATAACCGGTCCAGGCAGGTCTGGCAACGCCTGAGAAGATCGGTTTTTTCCGGGTTATTGTCGTATTCCTTCATCAGCACCTGCACCAGGTTCAGGTTCAGGGCGGCATGATCAGGAACAATTTCCAGGGCTTTGGTAAACGTGTCCGCGGCTTCCCGCAGGTCCCCGGACTCAAACGCCCTGATGCCGTCGCGGTTAAGCGTGCGGGCCATGATCTTCTGACGGAATCCGACAGGCTCGTCCAGGAGACTTTCGATTTTCTGCAGGGTGTCTGGATCATCGCTGAAACGTTCGGCCATTTCGGCCAGAAGCTGTTTCGCTTCCGTCTCGTGGCTCATCCGGAACAGGGTTTTTGCATAGTCCAGCGCCGTTTGTACGTCCAGTGTTGTGGTGTCCTGAAGCTCAGGCCTGATTCTTTCGAGGATCTTGGCCGCCTGCTGATCCTGCCCCTGGCCAGCATACACCCGGCACTGAATGATCTGACTGCGCACCGCGATGTCTTCTTCCTCCGCGAACCGTTTTTCCATTTTTTTCAGCATAGCCAGTGCTTCTTTGGCCCGCGCGGCGCCTTCTTCTTCCAGATCGCCCTCACTGAGGTCGGACAACGTTTGCCCGAGAGCAAGATAATGGCCAGAGTTGTCGTGAATCGAGTAGGTTCCGAGCTCAACGGTCCGGCGCCACGCATCCGACGCAGTGTCCATGTCCTGATTGGAGCCGGCCAGCTCCGCCAGATGCTTCTGTCTGAGCAGGGCATTAGGGGAGTGTTGTGCGGCCTGTTCGAGTATTTGCTGGGCCTGGGTCGGACGACCCTGTCGCTCCAGACCTTCCGCGAGGAGGTCATAGGCTTCCATATAGTCTGGATGCTTGGCGATAAGCTCCCGAAGTCCATCAACTGCGTCGTCGAAGCTTCGTTTTGCAAGCAGGACTTTGCAGCGGCCAAACCTTGCCCATGAAAGCTCACGTTGGGCCAGCACATCGTCAAAAACCTTGAGCGCGTGAGCGAGATCCCCCAGTTGGAAGTAGAGGTCTCCCAGGGTTTTCATCAACCAGGTTTTGTAGCGGGGTTGCCTGGGGAGTGCCTGGAGGCATAGGGAGATGGCCTCCGGATAGTTCTCCCGGTCGATTTCCCGGTTAATGGGCATAAGCGCGTTACGCTGGCTGATGAGGCTGCCAAGTCTTTTCTCTAGAACTGCCCGGTTGATCGGTTTGGTCAGATAGGCATCCGGCTGATATTCCCGAGCCCCCATTACCATTTCCTTGGATGTCTCGGCGGTGACCATCAGAAACAGGGAGGAGCGCTTCAGGAGCTTTTTATGGCGGAGTTCTTCCAGTATGTGCTGCCCGTTTTTGCCTTCCCCAAGGTTGAAGTCACAGAGCACTACATCAACGTGGTTGTAGGTGCAGTACTGGATAGCCGGATTGGCATGGGCAACCAATTCGATTTTGTCTGCGCCACAGCTGCGTAACATCTGGCGTATGGACAACCGGAAGTTCTCGAAGTCATCAATAATCAGGAATGTCAGCTTGCCGAAAGGATTGAAATCGGTTTTTGAATCGGTCATGAGCGCTTCTGCTTGAGTAACTTGTTAACCAGCGCCCGCAATGCAGCGGGTTTTACAGGCTTGTAGAGAATCTGGTAACCACGGTTAATGGCATCTTCCCGAACTTCGGGTGCCATATACCCGGTGATAAGTATCCCCGGGATGTCCTCGCTAAGCGCGTCACGGATACTGTCCATGGCATCCAGGCCATTCTTGTTATCATCAAGCTGGTAATCGGCAAGTATAATATCGGGTCTCTGGCCTTCCAGTTTTTCCATGGCATCTTCGAGGCTTTCCGCAGCGGTCACATCACACTTCCAGTTACCAAGCAAAGCCACCATGCCGTGAAGAATGGCAGGGTCGTTGTCGATACACAGGAAGTGCAGGCCGCCGAGGTTCGAAACCCGTCGTGAGGTTGAGGCAGACTTAGTGGCGACGGGCTCGTTCTGTTCCGGCGCGGCGACAGGGACGGTGATTCCGAACACACTGCCACGGCCCTGAACCGAGTGTACGCTGACCGGATGGTTCAGCATGCCACTGATCCGGTCCACGATGGCCAGGCCGAGCCCGAGCCCTTTCTTGTCCCGGCCGTGCTGGAAACGGCGAAACTCCTCGAAAATGTGCGCCAGCTGGTCTTCGGGTATACCCGGACCCGTGTCCCAGACTTCAATGCGGATATACCCCTTTAATCTCCGGCAGCCGAGCAGAATCTTCCCTTCCGGCGTATAGCGTATGGCATTGGACAGGAAATTCTGGACCACACGGCGCAGCAATTTGGCGTCCGAGCGGATCCAGACACTGCTGGGTACAACGTGGAGCTCCAGGTCCTGATCCTTGGCAATCGCCGAAAAGTCGGTCGCAAGATGTCGCATGATCTCATTAACCGGGAAGGCCCCGATGTCCGGTTCCAGTGCACCTGCATCAAGTTTGGAGATATCAAGCAATGTACTGATGATCTCTTCGGCAGCACCGAGGGAACTGTCAATATGATCCACCAGATCTTTCATTTCAGTATCGTCGGCCTTGCCAGCCAGGGCAGAGGTAAACAGACGGGCCGCATTGAGGGGCTGCAACAGATCATGACTGGCCGATGCCAGAAACCGGGTCTTGCTCTGGTTGGCCTGCTCGGCAACGGATTTCGCTTTCAGCATCTGCTCATTGATGACCTGAAGCTCCTGGGTACGCTCCTTCACCCGTTGTTCAAGGTAGATATTGGTTTCCTTGAGGGCCTGCTCGGTCCTTCGCATGGCTGTGATGTCCTGGAAGGTGGTTGCATAGCCACCCCCGGGTATCGGGCTGCCGTCTACCCGCAGGACGGTTCCGTCGGGCCTCTGGCGCTCGTAGGACATCGGCCGGCCTTCCCGCATGCTGGTGCAGCGGTCCTCGACAATTTCATCAATCCTGCGGGCTGACAGGTTGGCGTTGGTCAGGTTATACCGCATCAGATCTTCGACCGGGCGCCCAACCTTGACAAACCCCTTGGGGTAAGTGAACAGCTCGAGATAGCGATGATTCCAGACCACCAGTTGTTGCTGATGGTTAACCACCGAGACGCCCAGACTGATGTTTTCAATGGCTGACTGTAGCAGTTCCCGGCTGAACGTCATGGCCTGGGAGGCCTCATCGACGATGCTGACCACGTCCTCAATCTGCATGTCGCGACCGGTGAGGGTGGATTCCAGCACCACGCGGGCCGTGGAGGCCCCGATAACGGAAGCCAGCTGCCGCTCGATGTACTTCATGAGGTGGGCGGATGCAGGACGGTGTGGGTGCAGCCGGATGGCGTTGCGGCGCTCGTAATTCCGGAAAATCGTCTCGGAACGCTCCTCGCCCATGAAACGGTCGGTGAGGGCCTGCAGGTCAGAGGTCAGAATCTCGCCCTGCCAGCTCTGGTGCTGGGCGGTTTCCGCTTTCGGCTGGGGATCGTGAAAGAACGAGGCAATCTGGATTTTTTCCCGCACCCGTTGTCGGGTAAGCATGGAAAGCAGGATGTAGACCACGGTATTTATGCCAAGGCTCCAGATAATGCCATGGCTGATCTGATCCAGATCAGAGCCAAACAATGCCGTGGGTCGGGTCCAGTTGATACCCCAGATGCCCTGTTCAATCAGCGAGTCCGTTACCCATCCGGTGGTTGCGAGTGCCGGCAGCAGCAGGGTGTAGCACCACATCAGGAAACCCAGGCCGAGGCCCCAGACGGCGCCCATGTAGTTGCCGCGCCGCCAGATGATACCACCAACCAGCGCCGGCCCGAACTGCGCGGCTGCTGCGAAGGAAAGCAGTCCAAAGGCGGTCAGGCTGTAATCCTCGCCCGCCATACGGTAGAAGCCATAGGCAGTCAGCAGGACCACAAAGATCGCGACACGGCGAATGCTGAGCAGAAGATAGCTCAGGTCGTTGCGCCGGTTCATCCCCGGCCGGAAAAATTTCAGGAGCGCCGGCATGATAATTTCGTTGCTTACCATGGTGGCGATGGCGACCGAACTGACGATCACCATGGCCGCTGCGGCGGAGCCACCACCCAGAAACGCCAGTATCGCAAGCCATTCCTCCCCGGCCATGATCGGCAACTGGAGAATCAGTATATCGGGGTTGCCCGCGGCCGCTTCGGGAGACAGCATGCCCGCCGCAGCGATGGGAAGTACAAAGGCGGAGGCCACGATCAGGTAGATGGGCATGGCCCAGCGCGCGATCTCAAAATCCCGGTGATCGGTGTTCTCGACCACCATGACATGGAATTGTCTTGGCAGGCAGATGATAGCCAGCATCGCAACCAGGGTCTGGGTGATAAAGGCGGGAGCCTCGATGCCGTCGGTGGTCAGGGTGCCCATCAGGTCGGCGTCTTTCGCCCGGGAAAACAGGTCGCCGAATCCACCGTACAGGCCGTAGCCGACAAAAAGGCCGACGGCGATAAAGGCCACGAGCTTTATCAGGGACTCGAAGGCGACCGCCTGAATCATCCCCCGGTGGTGCTCCGTCGATTCCAGGTGCCGGGTGCCAAACAGCACAGTGAATACCGCCAGGGCCAGGGTGATGTACCAGGCAGAATCCTTCCAGGCCGCTGAGCTTAGCCCCTCGTAGCCGGTACCTGTCCCGGACAGGACGGCGAAGCCCATGGCAATGGCTTTCAGCTGCAAGGCAATGTAGGGAACGCTGCCTATGAGGGCGAAGGTTGCGATCATCGCGGCCAGGAGCTGTGATTTGCCGTACCTGGAGGCGATGAAATCGGCGATGGAGGTGCTGTTGTTGCGTTTGCTGATGTAGATAATCCGGCGCAGCATGTGAGCGCCGAACACGAAGACCAGCAGCGGGCCCAGGTAAATCGGGAGAAAGCCAAGGCCTTCCTGGGTGGCGCGGCCCACGGCGCCATAGAAGGTCCAGGAAGTAAAGTAAACTGCCAGTGACAGGGCGTAGATATGGGTTCGTGCCAGGCGCCGCCGATACAGCCCCGGATGTTTGTCGCCGGCCCAGGCGATCACGAACAGGATCGAAATGTAAGTGATGGAAATAAGAGCCAGCAACCAGGCGCTAATCATGGATATTCATTCCCGTCAGGGTCGGCAGGTCAGGGCGTCACGCTATTGTCGCATCATTCCGCACAGACGGTGTCATACAGGGCATCTCCGGGTTCAAGAACCTTCAGATTGTCTACCCGGGGGCTTCCGTCCGATCCCAGGGGCACGAGTTCCCGGGACGCACAGTTGATGATGTGAATGCGGTGGGAAACGGCGTCTATCACCTTCTGTTCGAAGCGATAGAGCGTAAACCGGACGATGTCATCGCTGTTTGTGTCACGGCTGATACTCTTGATATCCACAGTCGAAAAAGCGGTAACATACGGAAAAACAAAGGTCCAGGGCCGCCAGAGGATGCCGTCAGTTTCAGTATTCACAACCACGGCTTCTTCCGGCAGGCGGGATTGTTTCTGGTCGAACCAGGTGTATTCCATGTAGATGAGATAGCCGAGCATGCCGGCGCCGGCAAAAACGGGGATGATCCACTTCGGGGCTTTGTTTCGGGTAGCGGCCCTGATACCGAGAGCGATACCTGCGGCACCCAGGCCGCAGACTACTGTGGCAACAAATGTCCAGAACATAAAATAACTTCCTCAAAAAAGAACGGGCTCCCTCATTGAGGAAGCCCGTTCAGTATCAACCTGTCAGTTCAGGGAACGAATCAGGTTGAGATGTTGCTCAGTGGTCTTGAGCTTGGCCGGACCCACGTGGGTAACGGACGCTTTCAACCAGCTCCTGAATCTCAACGGGCGGCTCTTCAGTTGCGTTGGATACAATGAAGGCTACCGCAAAGTTGACAATTGCGCCAACCGCGCCGATGGACAGCGGGGAGATGCCCAGCACCCAGTTCTCCGGGGTATCTGCCAGGTTGTTGGTACCCGGAATGAACAGCCAGCCCTTATAGACGAAGATGTACGCCAGGGTGAAGCCCAGGCCGGTCAGCATGCCGGAGATGGCACCGGTGTTGTTAACACGCTTGGAGAAGATACCCATCATCAGCGCCGGGAACAGGGACGCGGCGGCAATACCGAAGGCAAGTGCCACCACCTGTGCCGCGAAGCCCGGGGGATTGGCGCCAAGCCAGGTCGCCACCGCGATCGCGACAGCCATGGAGATCCGTGCTGCCAGCAGTTCGCCTTTCTCCGAGATGTTCGGGTTGATAGACCCCTTGATCAGGTCATGACTCACCGCGGAGGAAATCGCCAGCAACAGGCCCGCTGCTGTGGACAGTGCTGCCGCGAGGCCGCCCGCCGCAATGAGACCGACCACCCAGCCTGGCAGGTTGGCGATTTCCGGGTTGGCCAGAACCAGGATATCCCGGTTAACGACCAGCTCGTTGCCTTTCCAGCCACGGGCGTCAGCCTCGGATTGGAAAGCTTCGCTGTCGTTATACAACTGGATACGGCCATCTTCGTTCTTGTCGGTGAACTGAATCAGACCGGTAATTTCCCACTCCCTGATCCAGTTCGGACGCTCATCGTACTGGATTGGCTCAGCTGCGGTGCCGTCCGGGTAGATGGTGGTCATCAGGTTCAGGCGCGCCATGGAAGCAACAGCCGGCGCAGTCAGGTACAGCAGGGCGATGAAAACCAGGGCCCAGCCGGCTGACCAGCGCGCGTCGGCAACTTTCGGCACGGTGAAGAAGCGGATGATGACGTGCGGCAGGCCAGCAGTACCGATCATCAGTGACAGGGTAAACAGGACCATGTTCAGTTTGTTGTCCACGTCCGCGGTGTACTCGTTGAAGCCGAGGTCGGTGATGACCTGATTCAGCTTGGAGAGTAGCGGCATGCCGGAGTCCACGTGGGTGGAGAACAGGCCGAGACCGGGAATAGGGTTACCGGTCAGTTGCACGGAGATGAACACGGCAGGGATGGTGTAGGCGACGATCAGCACGCAGTACTGGGCAACCTGGGTGTAGGTGATACCCTTCATGCCTCCCATAACGGCGTAGATGAAGACCACGACCGCAGCAATGATCAGACCCAGGGTGGCGTCAACTTCGAGGAAGCGTGAGAAGGCAACACCGGCACCGGCCATCTGGCCGATTACGTAGGTCACGGACGCGACGATCAGACAGATAACCGCCACCAGGCGCGCATTCTTGCTGTAAAAACGATCACCGATGAACTCGGGTACGGTGAACTTACCGAACTTCCGCAGGTACGGGGCCAGCAGCATCGCAAGCAGAACGTAACCGCCGGTCCAGCCCATCAGGAAGGTGGAGTTGGCGTAACCACCGGCGGCAATCAGGCCCGCCATGGAAATGAAGGATGCCGCTGACATCCAGTCGGCACCGATCGCCATACCGTTGGTGATCGGATGAACGCCGCCGCCGGCAACGTAGAAGTCCTTGGTGCTACCGGCTTTCGCCCAGACAGCGATCAGGATATAGATGAGGAACGAGGCCCCTACGAAAATGATGTTGATGGCAAATTGGCTCATTCGTTCTTACTCCTCGTGCACGCCGAATTGTTCGTCGATCTTATTCATGCGCCAAGCGTAGAAGAAGATCAGAGCGATAAACGTAAGGATGGAGCCTTGCTGGGCGAACCAGAAGCCCAGATCGGTGCCACCAATCGGAATGCCCGCGAGCATCGGACGAAGCAGAATTGCAAAGCCATAAGATACCAGGGCCCAGACAATCAGGCTCCCGAATATCAGGCGCAGATTCGCCTTCCAGTACTTCTCAGCGTCGTAGCTATGACCAACTGACATAGGATCACTCCTGTTTTGTTGTTGTGGAGGTTGGGTGGGTTTTTGGCGAGGCACTTGGGTTAGAGAATTTATTATTCATATAAGTACTTCTCCGACTAGTTGTCCCTACTGACTTTACTGGTCAAGCGATTTATAGATATTGGCAAAAGGTCTAATTCTCAGTCATTTGCCGAATAATTGATCGAATTCTGCGCACTCGTTCGTAGCTGGAATTAAAAACGATGCATGTTTTGCAGTCGCCGGTGATAAAGAAGCTTGTCGTGGAGTCCCTTAAGGGTTTTTACCCCCTCCTTCCGGGCCTTGTTCAGGGCCACCAGGGTCAGCTCTGCGGTCGCCAGGGCATCGGACGCGGCGTGGTGCCGTTCAGTAACCTCCAGGCCAAAATAGTCCGCCCAGTGATCAAGGCCCTTGCCGCCCGTCTTTGTATTCGGAAAAAAGGCCGGCATCAGGTCTGCAACGTCCATCCAGGTGTGGCTCAGGGTGTAGCCAATCTGGGCCCGTAGGGTTCTCTCCAGGAATTTCTGGTCGAATGCCGAGTGATAGGCCAGTACGGGATCGCCGTTCATCCATTCCAGCAGGTAAAGCAGTGCATCTTCGGTTTCCTGGCCCTGGGTAAGGGCTTCGGGGCCAATTCCGTGGATGAGTACGGTTTCCCGTATATCCAGTTCCGGTCGCCTCAGAATCAGATCAAACTGGTCACTGAGGTGGATAATGCCGCCCCGGATGGCAACAGCGCCGATTGCGATGACCTCATCTTTCGCAGCATTCAGCCCCGTGGTTTCCAGATCGAGTACAATCAGGCGGCAATCGGATAGCAGCTGCTCCCCCGGTGATTTGGGATGGGGCAGATTGTCCGGGTCGTGGCTGCCAATCTTCCCGCCCCGGCGCTGCTCTATCCATTGTTTTATCTGTTCCAGCATGACGTGTTGCCTGACGGTCAGAGTTGGTAGGTCACTTCGAGTTTCTGTTGCAACCGCTGAGCCTGTCTGAAAGACTCCCGGAGGATGCGCCGATCCAATGGGTTCAGATCGTCCGGATCAATGTAGTTGGTCAGTTCTTCGCCCTTTTCGAGCATTTCCTGGTGGGCTCGCATCCGGATGGCCTGGATCAGGCTATAGCTTTCCTTCCAGGCATTGGCGTCCTTCGGATCAAAGACCCCTTTTTTTGCCAGCTCATCCATGCGCTCCAGGGTGTTTGCCGTTTCGACCCCGTTGGCTAATGCAAAGACCCTGATCGCTTCCACGAAGGGCGCAAGGCCCTGGCGTTTGAGGTCAAGCGCACGCTTTTTGCCTTCTGAGACATAGCGGAAATTCCGGAACATGGTCAGCGGCGGCTTCCGTTGAAAGGCATTGCCCGCCAGCATCTTCTGGAACAGGGCGTTTTTCCGGATACGGGACAGCACTTTGTCCAGCAGATCATGCAACGGCTCGGTGGCGCCAAACACCGCTCTCATATCGAGAAAGATTGAGGAGTACACCAGGTTCTGGGGTGTCGAGGCATCAATAAACCGGATAAACCAGTCGTCCCATTCCCTGTCACTGAGGCAAAGCTTCGGGTTGCTGGCCATGATGTTGCCTTTGCACAGGGTAAAGCCGCACTCCGCCAGCTCCTGGGTGACGGTCTGGGCAAATGGCAGCAGTTTCTCCCGAACCTGTTCTTCGGTCATGCCTTCCGGGGTCCGGAACAGGATGCCGTTGTCCTGATCGGTCAGCAGTGTCTGCTCCTGGCGCCCTTCGCTGCCGAAGGTCAGCCAGGTAAAGGGAATGCCCGGGTCGTTTTTCTTGATGTTCAGTTCCAGTACCCGTCGAACGGTTACGTCGTTCAGGGTTGTGATGATCTTGACCACCTGCCCGGAATCGGCGCCGTGGGCCAGCATGGCATCGACCAGACGGGACACGTCTGATCGCAGGCTGACCAGGGTGCGCAAGTGGGTGGCGGTACTGATGGTGCGGGCAAGGTTGACCAGATCCACCCGTTGAAGGGCGAAAAGGTCCCGCTCCGACACTACGCCAATAAGTTTGTTTTCATCATCGACCACGCACAAGTGGGCAAAATGGTGTTCCGCCATCAGCATGGCAGCCTCAAAGGCATCCGCATGGGAGGGCAGGCAGCAGGGCTCTTTCGTCATGACCTGCCGAATTGGCGTATTCAGGGGGCCCTTTTCCTCGGCGATCATGGTACGAAGATCCCGCAGCGTAAAAATGCCGGTTGGGTGGCGGTTGTCGTCGGTAACGATAATGCTGCCGACGTTGTTTTCGTGCATGCGTGCCACTGCTTTTCGTACCGGAAGGTCCGGGGAGCAGACAATCGGATTGCGCAGGGCAAAGCGCTCAAGAGGCGTGTCCAGGGACGTGCTGGAGCCCATGGAGGCCATAGCGCCGGACTGGATGCGCCGGTTTACCTGATCAAGCAGGCTGCTGACACCGCGAAGGCAGAAATCCCGGAAAGGCTCACTCTCTGAAAACAGGGTAATGAAGGCATTCTGTCCGATGCTGAGGCAGAAGGTGTCTCCAGACGCGCGGTGCAGGGTTCTGGTTGGCCGTTCGCCAATGATGGCCGCCAGTGGAAAGCATTCGCCCTGGCTGATTTCAAAGGTGGTTTCCGTCCGGTCTTCCTTTTCATTATGTCGCTCGCCACGAATCCGCCCCTGCTTGACCACGTAGAATCTTTTTACGACGCCCTGATCCGGAGACAGAACGGCGTCGCCGTCTGCATAGAACTGCAGAGATGCGTGCTCGGCAAAATGTGCGAGGTGCGTATCATCCATGCTGGAGAAAGGCGCATGTTCCCGAAGAAAGGTCATAATCGCGCGGATGTTCTGGGGGGGGGTGGTTTCTGTGTTTGCTGCGGCCATGTCCGTATCCACTCGATTGTTATTATTTTCCGTAAGAAGTGTAGTTCAGTGAGTAAGGTCACCGCCCTACGATTTTCGTCGCAAACTGACTGACGCAAGTCAGTTTTCTTTAAGGGAAGGGGGGTGGGTGGTAAAGTTCCTGTCGAACCAGGTCATTAATTGTAATGTCATGACTACCAAAGACGAACGCCTCAGTTTTCTTGAGGAAATGAAAGATGTCCGGCGCATCCGAAAGCCCAACCGCGCCGAGGTATCGACACCCCGTGAACTGACGCCAGGGCATCTTGAGCGACAGCGGTCCGCCGTGGAAAGTCCGGTCCGGGACAAAAACCCCCTGACCTCGGACATAGTCGAACCTCTCACAGCCCACGACGTTCTGAGCTGGCGGCGTCCGGGCATACAACACGGGGTATTTCGCAAGCTGCGGCTGGGGCAATACCCCATTGAAGCCCGGCTCGATTTACACCGGATGACGGTGGAACAGGCCCGAAGAGAAGTGTTTACATTTGTCGGTGATTGCGTCCGTTATGGTCTGCGCTCTGTGATTATTCTCCATGGCAAGGGGGAGCGCAATCCTGATGGCATTGCACAATTGAAAAGTTACCTTGCCAAGTGGTTGCCCGAGCTGGCTGATGTCATGGCCTTCCATTCGGCCCAAAAACACCATGGTGGAACCGGAGCGGTTTATGTCATGGTGCGAAAAAGTGAACGGGACAAGCAGCACAATCGTGAAGTTCACGGAAGCCGTTAACGGCTCCAGCTTCTGAGGTCTTCAAATCTGGTCATTCAAACGGCCAAACGGAGGTTATCGTCGTGAAAAAAGCAATGTTGGTTGTATGTGCAGTACTGGCGCTTGCTGGCTGCAAGGATCGCGTAATCTGGAACGACAACGGCAAGGTGGAAGAGGCAACCACGGACCGGGAGGTCTGGGATTCCAATGATCAGATGGAAACCGGAGAGCGCAAGATCTGGGTTAACAAGGACGGAAAGGAGGTTATCAAGTAAGACCGGGTGAACTTCGACACCAATAAGAACGATAAATCCGGCGCACAGAACCGGAATGCCTACAGGAGAGAGTAGGAATGGCATTAAGGCTGACAGTCAACGGAGAGCAGCATTCGCTGGATGTGGAGGGGGATACACCCCTGTTGTGGGTAATCCGTGACGAGCTGGGGCTGAAAGGTACCAAGTTCGGCTGCGGTGCCGGACTTTGCGGCGCCTGCACGGTGCATCTGAACGGCCAGCCTGTCCGGTCCTGCTCGACGCCGGCTGAAATGGCGGCCGGTGGCCAGGTGCAGACCATCGAGGGGCTGGGTGGTGGCGATCAGCTTCATGCCCTGCAGCAGGCCTGGATTGAGCAGGGCGTTCCGCAATGCGGTTACTGCCAGTCGGGCCAGATCATGAGTGCGGCACACTTGCTGGCCAACAACCCGGCTCCCTCGCGGGACGATATTGTTGCCGCGATGACAGGCAACCTGTGCCGTTGCGGAACTTACTCCCGGATTATTGCGGCGGTGGAATCCGTTGCCACCGGTTCATCCAACAGTCAGGAGGTATGACATGGCGATGAATCGACGGGATTTTCTCAAGGTCGGCGCTGGTGCCTCCGGCAGTCTGGTGGTTTCCCTGGCTTTGCCGGGCTGTGCCGGAATCCAGACAGGTTATCAGCCAGAAGCCGGTGAGTGGCGGCCGGATGCCTGGCTGGAACTGACCGAAAACGATGAGGTGTTCTTCACCCTGGCCCATGACCCCCGGATTGACGATATGGGGCTGCTGGCGGCGTTGCAGTCGAAAGCATTTTACATCGGTGCCATGGGCTCCCGAAAGACCTCGGAAGCACGGCGTGAACGACTGAGTTCGCTGGGCCTGGAAGACGCGGTACTCGACCGCTTGCGCGCCCCCATTGGCGTCGATATTCCCAGCAAGACGCCTGCGGAAATTGCAATCTCCGTGGTCGCGGACCTGATCGTGGCCCGACACCATTTGCGGGCCGCCCCTCCATCCCTATAATGTCGGCAAATGAACGTGTCAAAGACATCTGAACCCCGGGAGAGAATCCGTGTTTGATGTAACCCGATACGCCAGGGCGGCCGACTCGATTGTCGAAGCTGGGAGCTTCCTTTACCAGCGAGGCTGGTCGCCGGCGACCAGCAGCAATTACTCTGCGCGCATTGACGGCGAGCATATTGCCATAACCGTATCTGGTCGTCACAAGGGGCAACTGGGTGCTGGCGATGTTATGGTGGTGGATCTGGCGGGCCGTCCGGTTCAGAGCAACTGCCGATCTTCGGCCGAAACCCGGTTGCACACCATATTGTACGAAGTTTTCCCGGAAGTCGGCGCGGTGCTTCATACCCACTCGGTCAAGGCGACAGTCCTGAGCCGGCTGCTGACACCGGGGCAGCCGCTGGAGCTGGAAGGCTATGAGCTTCAGAAAGCCTTTGCCGGCGTTGAAACCCACGAATCGGTATTAACCATTCCGGTCTTCGACAACACCCAGGATATTGATGCTCTGGCGCAGGAGACCGGGGACTGGTTCCGGGGCCATCCGGATCAGCCCGGTTACCTGATTCGGGGCCACGGTCTCTACACCTGGGGCAACACCATGGCCGACTGCCTGCGCCACGCCGAAGCCTTTGAATTCCTGTTTGAATGTGAACTTGAAACCATGAGGATGCGCCCATGACGACCTTGAGTGTTTTTGATCAAAGCCAGCCAGAAACGGCCCGCACGGTCACCGAAAACCCCGCCGAGATCCGCGAACTGCTCGCCCGGCATGGTGTTCGCTTCGAACAGTGGCCCACCCGGGATCTGCCAGCGGACGCGTCCCAGGAGGAGGTCCTGGAAGCATACGGCGATGAAGTAGCGAAGCTGAAGGCGGAATGCGGGTTCCAGGCTGCTGATGTGGTGAGCCTGAACCCCGACAATCCCCAGAAAGAGGCGCTCCGGAAAAAGTTTCTGGACGAGCACACCCACAGAGAGGATGAGGTTCGTTTTTTCGTGCGGGGCCAGGCTCTGTTCTACCTGCACTTCGGCAACGAGGTGTTCGCCGTGCTGTGCCAGAAGAATGATCTGATCAGCGTGCCGGATGGCACACGGCACTGGTTCGATATGGGGCCGGAGCCGGAATTCACCTGCATCCGCCTGTTCACCAACCCCGAAGGATGGGCTGCCGATTTCACCGGCGAGGACATCGCCGCCCGGTTGCCGCACTACGAGGCGCTGGCAGGAGCGGCGGGGTGATCCGGGTCGTGCTTACGGACATCGAAGGCACCACCAGTTCCATTTCCTTTGTCCACGATGTCCTGTTTCCGTATGCCAGTGAGCATCTGCCGGGCTTCGTTCGTGCCCGGTGCCAGGATAATCCGGCGGTTGCAGGGCAACTGGATGCTGTAGCGGAAAAATCCGGTGTAGCGCGCGATGATGTTGATGGACTTATCGAGGTCCTGCAGGGCTGGATTCGCGAGGACCGCAAGGAAACCGCGCTCAAGGCGTTGCAGGGTATGGTCTGGGAGCAGGGGTACCAGCAGGGAGAGCTTAAGGGACATATCTATGCCGACGCGGCCGAATACCTGCAGCGCTGGCACGATCGGGGCCTGCGTTTGTTCGTATATTCCTCCGGGTCGGTCAAGGCCCAGAAGCTGATTTTCGGCTTTACCACGGAGGGCGACTTCACGCCGTTCTTCTCCGGCTATTTCGATACCCGTATCGGGGGCAAGAAAGAGGCGGATTCCTACCGCAATATCCTGTCGGAGTTGGGCGTTGAGGCGGGCACGGTGTTGTTCCTGTCCGATGTTGAGGCCGAGCTTGAGGCAGCCGAACAGGCAGGCATGCAAACCGCCTGGCTTGTTCGCGAGGGAGATCTGCCGGAAACCGGACGTTTTGTGGCCCGTGATTTTGCGGAGGTCGATACCCTGCTGCAAAAGCGGTAAGGCCACAGCTCTGTCACGCCAGCGCAGGAGGACGGACCCAATGCCCGGAACCGGATTTTTCAGAATTGTCACTCCGGTCCTTGCGTTGCTTCTTGCAGGTTGCAATCCCTTCTCAGATGCCCGCCCCATGATGGATGAATACGTGGAGCGGGTCGCCCGCGTCCTGGAAACCGACCCTCAACTCTCTGACATCGGTTCTGCCAGCCAGCTTCCCCGTCGCCGGGATCGTGTGCTGACCATGCCGGAACTGGACATGGGGGTGCTGGATTTTCTCTCCCTGTATGGTTGTGAGCTGCAGTACGTTGTGGGTGAGAAAAACTCGGTGATGGGGCGGGTGATGCAACCCCTGAACCGCCTGCGTTATGAAATCCGGTTTATCGAGGCGGCCAGGGACTGTCTTCCCGGGATCGAGGATGAGGACTTCTCGGAGGAGCTTGGCGAGGCCATCAAGAGCAAGCTCGAATCCCTGCCCATTGCCATCTGGAACGCCACCTGGGGTGTGGAAGAGGTCGAAAAGCTGTTTACCCTGGCCAAGGGCTATTATCCGGTCGCGGCGGACGGCAATCCCGTCTCCGATCTGGCCCTTGATATCGACAGCCTGAACGCAGCGGTTGCCAGGTTGCGCGCAGAGGACCTGGCCGTTTCCCTGGATTTTGCCGGCGATGTTCATCAGCGCTGGCAGGCCGAGTACCGGGTCGGCCAACTGATCAACAGCGCGCTCCTGCTGACAGCGCGATTGCAGGATGGTACCGAATTACTGAAGCAGCGAATTGAAGGACGGCCCCTGTGCCTCAACGGCCAGTCCAATAATCAGTCGGATATCGTGCAGAATACGTTTTTCAGCGTGTACATCGAAAAGATCCAGCCGTACATGAGTGCGGTCAGGCAGGGGCGGACTGAGCTTATTGAGCCGTTTGAGCGGCTGGCCGAGCTTCAGGCGGATATCATGCCGGACAGCTTCGCTGGCTGGTATGAGCGGCATCTTTCGCAGGATGCCGAGACCAGTCTCTGGCGGAAACTCGACGTGGCCATGATGGACCACACCGGAGCCTGGCAGGATTTACTCGGCCAATGTGGCTTGCGTCCCGGCACCTGATCCGTTTCAGCGCTGGCTTTCCGGCGTTACCCTCAGGATTTCCTCGACCGTGGTCTGGCCCGCGGCCACCTTCTGGGCACCACTCAGGCGCAGGGACTTCATGCCTTCCTTGTAGGCGTCCAGCCTGAGCGGTTCCAGCTCGCAATGATCGGTGATCTGCCGGAGCAACGGGCCCGAAAGGGTCATGATCTCATAAACCCCGGCGCGGCCCAGGTAACCGGTGTTCCGGCATTCCAGGCAGCCTACGGGCTGATAGAACTGCTTCGGAACTGGTGCCTTCCAGGGCCGGGTCAGTGTCTGCCAGGCCTGTTCATCGGCGGGGCCGGGCGACTTGCAGTGGGGGCACAGGGTTCGGGCAAGGCGTTGCGCCATCACGCCCAGCACCGTGGCCCGGATCAGATACGGCGGAATGCCCAGTTCCATCATCCGGGTAATAGCACTGGGGGCGTCGTTGGTGTGCAGGGTGGAAAGCACCAGATGGCCGGTGAGTGCAGCCTGCACCGCCATTTCAGCGGTTTGCAGATCACGGATCTCGCCGATCATGATGATATCCGGGTCCTGCCGAAGCAGTGCCCGAACACCGGCCGCGAAGGTCAGGTCTATGGTGGTCTGAACCTGCATCTGGTTGAACGCCGGTTCCACCATTTCGATGGGGTCTTCGATGGTGCAGACATTGAGCTCGGGCAAGGCGATCTGTTTCAGAGTTGAATACAGGGTTGTGGTCTTGCCGGAACCGGTTGGCCCGGTCACCAGAACAATGCCGTGGGGCCGGGAGGTAATTTCCTGCCAGCGCTGGCGGTCTTCCTTGCTGAATCCCAGTTGCTCATAGGATTTCAGCAGTACATCCGGATCAAAGATCCGCATGACCATCTTCTCGCCGAACGCGGTCGGCATGGTAGCCAGGCGAAGCTCGACCTCGCTGTTATCCGGTTTGCGGGTCTTGATCCGTCCGTCCTGGGGCCGGCGTTTCTCCGCCACATTCAGGCGCCCAAGAATCTTCAGGCGGCTGGTGACCGCTACTCCGACGTGTTCCGGGAATTCATAAACGTTATGAAGCACGCCGTCGATCCGGAACCGAACCTGAGTGACGGACCTCCGGGGCTCAATGTGAATGTCCGAAGCGCGCTGGTCGAAGGCGTATTGCAGCAGCCAGTCAACAATCTTGACCACATGCTGGTCGTTGGCATCCGGGTGTTCGCTGGCGCCCAGATCCAGAAGCTGTTCGAAGTTCTGGTTACCGGCAACACCAGTGGCCTTGCCACCACTGGCTTTGCTGACGGAACTGGCAAGCTGATAGAACTCAACGGTGTAACGGCGGATATCTACGGGATTGGCAGCCACGCGCCGGATGTCCTTGCGAACGGCTTGCTGCAGGTTCTGCACCCAGTCGCTCTTGAAGGGTTCTGCGCTGGCGATCAGCACTTCCTCCCGGCCAATCTCCACCGCCAGGATGCCGTGGCGCTGGGCAAAGGCGTAGGACATCACCCGGGCAATCGCCGGGGTATCAATCTTCAGCGGATCGATGTGGTAATAGGGCTGCCCGGCCCAGTCGGCCAGCCACTGGGTAAGCCGGTCCAGATCCAGGGTGCGACCGCTTGTTTCGCTGGTCAGGGAGGCAATAGCCACCAGTTCAAGCGGATGGCGCTTGGCGGCCTGCCCGCTGCCGGTTGTCGCGCCAAGGTTTGCCGATAATACGCGCTCGGCGTCTTCCTGGCTGACTTCGCCACTGCTCACCAGAGCGGTACAGACATCTCGCAGGGTCAGGGTGCTTCGGGGCGGCGCGGGTGGCCGCTGCACGGTTTCGGAGGTGTCTGTTTCAGCCATAAGCGGTCAGATCCAGGTATCGATAAGTGTGTTTCAGTTCGTCACCGGCCGGTTCACTTTAAGGTGAATCATGGCAACAGTGAACAGCAGGAAGGTCAGTATCGTCAGAATGACCGGTCCGGGGGCGCCTTCGCTGAGCCAGGCCGAAACGACCGCCTGGGTGAAATAGAAGATCACCACGAACGCCATCCAGATATAGCCCCGGTTGTTGGCCCGGACTACCGGTACGGCGAAGGCCAGCAGCGGAATCAGCTTCACCGACAGCATCAGTGGAATCGACACGCCCTCCACCGGCGCCGGATAGAAGGTGGTGATCAATAGTGTGGCCAGCACGCCGATGTAAAGGGCAATGGTTGCCCGGGCAGTGTAACGGGCCTTGGGGTTGTTCAGCATAGTATGATTCCGGCATAGAAAAGTGGTTGAGAAGTTACGTTCCGGGCCAAAGCCTGTATCAGTCCGCGGTCTGGCTCAGAGAATGGAAAGTACGTTTTCCGGTGGCCTGCCAAGGGCCGCTTTGCCGTTTGCGAGCACAATTGGTCGCTCGATCAATTTTGGAGTGGCAGCCATGGCGGCGATTAATTGTTCACGGCTAAGGTCGGGATTATCGAGGCCCTGCTCCTTATACTCTTTTTCCCTGGTGCGCATGAGATCACGGGGATCCAGATTCAGTGCAGCAAGAATATCCTCGAGCTGCTGCTCTGTCGGTGGCGTTTCAAGGTAGCGTATAATCTCCGGTTCAATACCCCGTTCGGTAAGCAGTTCAAGGGTTTGGCGGGATTTTGAGCAGCGAGGGTTGTGGAAAATCCGGGTTGGTTCTGTCATCTTCGTGCCTGGTTGTCTGAATGGATACCACGATTTCCGTGGCCGGTAGTCTAACAGGAGGTTTTCCAGTGCAGTACCCTGATTCGTTGCGTGTTCGCCCGCGGCTTGCCTCTGCCGGCTTTTTGCTGATGGTGATCGCACTGGCGGGCTGCCAGAAAACTGAACTGGAGCGGGCCGGCGGTACAAAACTGAACTGGGACACCTTGCGTGGCCAGTGGGTGCTGGTGAACTACTGGGCGGAATGGTGCAAGCCATGTCTGGAAGAAATTCCCGAGTTGAACGAGCTGGACAAGGCACCTGATATCACTGTTCTCGGCGTTAACTTTGATGGCATACGGGGCGAGGCGCTGGTGGAGCTGGGTGGTCGGATGGGTATCGATTTCACCATGCTTGCGGACGATCCGGGCCCCGGGTTTGGCTGGAAGTTACCCCTGGCTCTGCCGGCTACATTTATCGTTAACCCGGACGGCGATCTGGTTGAAACCCGCTTTGGCCCGCAGACTGAAGAAGACATCCGGGCGCTGATTGGCGGCTGAAGACCGTTGCCCTAACCGAATTTTACAGCAGGAATAACCTGACATTATGTCGCAGACTTTTGTACACCTCCGTGTCCATTCCGAGTACTCCATGGTGGATGGCCTGGTACGGGTTAAGCCGCTGATCAACCGTGTTGCTGAGCTGGGCATGCCCGCGGTGGGGCTGACCGAACAGTCCAACATGTGCTCGCTGGTGCGTTTCTACAAGGCAGCCATGGGGGCGGGCGTAAAGCCCATTATCGGCGCCGATATCTGGCTTGAAAACCCGGATGAGCCCGATAATCCGTTCCGGGTGACACTGCTGGCCCGGGATAACGACGGCTACCTGAATCTGACCGAGATCATTTCCCTGGGTTACACCGAAGGCCAGCGCTTCGGAAAACCGATCATACAGCGCAAATGGCTTGAGGCCCGCCCGAAGGGCCTGATTGCGCTCTCCGGCAGCAAAATGGGGGATGTCGGTAAGGCGCTTCTGGCAGGCAAACCGGAACTGGCCAGTGAGCGCGCCCGTTACTGGATGGAGCTGTACCCGGAAAGCTATTACCTGGAATTGCAGCGCACCGGCCGCCCGGGGGACGAAGACTGCCTGCACCTGAGTGTCGAGCTGGCCCAGGCATTGGCCCTGCCGGTGGTGGCCACCAACGATGTCCACTTCCTGGATGCGGATGATTTCGAGGCCCACGAAGCCCGGGTGTGCATCGGCGAGAGCCGTACCCTGGATGACCCCCGTCGTGACCGTCGCTTCAGTGACCAGCAGTACCTGCGCAGCGCCGGGGAAATGATCGAGCTGTTCAGCGACATCCCGGAAGCGATCGAGAACACGGTGGAGATCGCCCGCCGCTGTTCGGTCAAGGTCCGCATGGGTGAATACTTCCTGCCGAACTACCCGATTCCGGACGGGATGACCATAGACGAATACTTCCGCAAGGTATCGGAAGAAGGCCTGGAAGAACGACTTGCCAAAACCCTGAGCAAAGACGACCCGGAATACGATGCCAAGCGCGAGGCCTACTACACACGCCTGAATTTCGAGCTGGACATCATCATCCAGATGGGATTCCCGGGCTACTTCCTGATCGTTATGGACTTTATCAAGTGGGCCAAGAACAACGGCGTGCCGGTCGGTCCGGGTCGGGGCTCCGGTGCCGGCTCCCTGGTCGCCTATGCCCAGCTGATCACCGACCTGGACCCCCTGGAATACGACCTGCTGTTCGAGCGGTTCCTGAACCCGGAGCGGGTTTCCATGCCCGATTTCGACGTCGATTTCTGTATGGAAGGGCGGGACCGGGTGATTGCCTATGTGGCCGAGAAATACGGCCGGGAGGCGGTCTCCCAGATCATCACCTTCGGTACCATGGCAGCCAAAGCGGTGGTGCGTGACGTTGCCCGGGTGCAGGGCAAATCCTACGGCCTGGCAGACAAACTCTCCAAGATGATTCCCTTTGAGCCGGGAATGACCCTCGAGAAGGCCCTGATTCAGGAGCCCCAGCTCAAGGACTTTTTGGATCAGGACGAAGAGGCCCAGGAAATCTGGGAAATGGCCCTGAAGCTGGAAGGGGTCTGCCGCAACGCCGGCAAGCACGCTGGCGGTGTGGTTATTGCCCCCACCAAGATCACCGATTTCTCGCCCCTGTACTGCGACGACGAGGGCGGCAGCCTGGTCACCCAGTTCGATAAAGGCGATGTTGAAGACGCCGGCCTCGTAAAGTTCGACTTCCTCGGGCTGCGGACGCTGACGATCATCGACTGGGCTCTGAAGATGATCAATCCTCGCCGGGAAAAGCGGGGATTGCCGGCACTGGATATCAACGAGATTCCCCTGGCGGATGCGCCCTCGTTCGACATGCTGAAAAAAGCGGAAACCACGGCGGTGTTCCAACTGGAATCCCGGGGTATGAAAGACCTGATCCGGCGCCTCCAGCCGGATTCCCTGGAAGACATGATCGCCCTGGTGGCCCTGTTCCGCCCCGGGCCGCTGCAATCCGGCATGGTGGACGACTTTATCGACCGGAAGCATGGTCGGCAGCCCATGTCGTTCCCGCACCCGGATTATCAGTACGAGGGTCTGAAACCTGTCCTGGAGCCTACCTACGGGGTCATCCTGTACCAGGAGCAGGTCATGCAGATCGCCCAGGTGATGGCGGGCTACACGCTTGGTAACGCTGACATGCTGCGCCGGGCCATGGGCAAGAAAAAGCCCGAGGAAATGGCGAAACAGAAGCAGTTTTTTCTGGACGGTTGTGAAAAGAATGGCATCAACAAGACCCTGGCAGAAAACATTTTCGACCTGGTGGAAAAGTTTGCCGGTTACGGTTTCAACAAATCGCACTCGGCCGCCTATGCCCTGGTGTCCTACCAGACCCTGTGGCTGAAGGCCCATTACCCGGCGGAGTTCATGGCCGCAGTGCTTACCGCGGATATGCAGAATACCGACAAGGTGGTCACCCTGGTCGAAGAATGCCGGACTATGAAGCTGGATCTGCTGGTGCCGGATGTCAGTCGCTCTGAATATACCTTCACGGTTAACGATGAGGGCCAGATCGTCTATGGTCTCGGCGCCATCAAGGGGTTGGGTGAGGGGCCGATCCAGAGCATTGTGGAAGGGCGCGGAGAAGGCGGGCCGTACCAGGATATTTTTGATTTCTGCCGGCGGGTCGACCTGAAAAAAGTCAACAAGCGGGCCATGGAGGCCCTGATCCGCTCCGGTGCCATGGACAAACTCGGTGCTGGCCGGGCCCAGTTGATGGCGAGCATCGAAAAGGCCGTGCAACAGGCCGACCAGCAATCCCGCAACGAATCTGTCGGCATGATGGACATGTTCGGCGAAATGCTGGAGGCCGGTGACGGCGGCGATCCGTACGAAGATGTCGCCGGGATTCGAGAGTGGCCTGAAAAGCAGAGGCTCAAGGGGGAGAAGGATACCCTGGGGCTTTACCTGACCGGCCATCCGTTCGATGAATATGAGAAAGAGGTACGGCGGTTCGTGCGGTCATCCATTGCCGACCTGAAACCCAACAAATCGCCCCAGCGGGTTGCCGGGCTCGTGGTGGCCCAGCGCACCATGAAAACCCGCACCGGGTCCACCATGTGTTTTATAACACTGGATGACCGGAGTGCCCGGATTGAGGCGACCCTGTTCTCGGAAGCGTTTTTCGAGAATCGGGAGCTGCTGCAATCCGATCAGGTGATTGTGGTGGAGGGGCAGGTGAGCCACGATGACTACTCCGGTCAGATGAAGATGCGGGTGAGTTCGGTGATGGATGTCGCCACAGCGCGCCAGCAGTTCAGTCGCGGACTGAAGCTGAATCTCCATGCCGATCAGCTGCGGAATGGTCTGCTTGAAAAACTGGACAGCACCTTGCGGCCCTTCCGCTGCGAAGGCAGCCCGGTGTGGATTGAGTACAGCAGTCCTGAGGCTTCAACCCGGATCGAGCTGGGTGAGTCCTGGCGGGTCCAGCCCGACGATAACCTGTTGCTGGAGCTCCGGTATCTCGTAGGCGACCAGTCGGTAGAACTGGTCTATGATTAAGTAAGCCCGAAAATTAAAACTTTGTCAGATTGCGGACTCATACCAAGGTCCGCTTTAGCCCTTGGCCGGGCGCTGCTATCTTTGTTTCAAATTCTGGTTTGGCGGAGCGTTGTCCCGCCTGGCAAAAAATGATGGAACATCATGAACCCTAATTATCTGGATTTCGAACAGCCAATTGCCGACCTGGAAGCCAAGATTGAAGAGCTTCGTATGGTCGGCAACGACACCGACATCAACATCTCCGACGAAATTACCCGGCTGAAGAAAAAGAGCGTCAGCCTGACGGAGAGTATTTTCTCCGACCTTCAGCCCTGGGATGTTTCCCGTCTTGCCCGGCATCCGCGCAGGCCCTATACCCTCGATTACATCGAATCGATTTTCGAGGATTTCGACGAACTGCACGGTGACCGCCGCTATGCCGACGATCTTGCCATTGTGGGCGGTACTGCCCGGCTGGATGACAAGCCGGTGATGGTCATCGGTCACCAGAAGGGCCGGGAAGTGCGTGACAAGGTCAAGCGCAACTTCGGCATGCCACGTCCAGAGGGGTATCGCAAGGCCCTGCGCCTGATGGAAATGGCCGAGCGGTTCAGGATGCCGATCCTGACCTTTATCGATACGCCGGGTGCCTACCCGGGCATCGGTGCCGAGGAGCGGGGCCAGAGTGAGGCCATCGCTTTCAATCTGGCGGTGATGTCGCGGCTGAAAACACCCATTATTTCCACGGTGATTGGTGAAGGTGGTTCTGGTGGCGCACTGGCCATCGGTGTCTGCGACCAGCTGAACATGCTTCAGTATTCCACCTACGCGGTTATTTCCCCGGAAGGCTGCGCCTCTATACTCTGGAAGAGCGCCGAATATGCCGCTCAGGCGGCAGAGGCGATGGGGGTTACCGCAGACCGGCTGAAAGAGCTCGGGTTGGCGGATAATGTTATCCGGGAGCCTTTGGGGGGTGCGCATCGCAACCCCGAGAAAATGGCGGAATCTCTCAAGGAAGTTCTCGCAAAAGGTGTCGCAGAACTCAGCCGCCTGCCCCTGGATGAGCTGGTAGCCCGCCGCTATGAGCGGCTGACCCGCTATGACACCGGGCGCTGAGCCCGGATCCGGATTCCGCTGGCCGGAGGCCTTGAGTGCCCCGGTCAGAGAACTCTCCGACTTTTCCCGCCTTTGGGTTGCCCTGAGTGGTGGCCTGGATTCGACCCTGTTGCTGCATCTTGCCGTCCATTGCCATGGCCCTGCAGGAACCGTTAACGCTGTCCATATCAATCACCAGTTGCAGCCGAACGCGTCGGAAACCGAGGCGTTCTGTCGGGCGCTGTGCGCCGTCTTGGAAGTGCCGCTGGTGGTTGAGCGGGTGTCGGTTGTTTCCGGTGATGATCGCGGAGGTTCCGGTGGCATTGAGGAAGCGGCTCGCACGGCCCGGTATGGGGTGCTTGAGGAGCTCATGCGGCCAGGGGACATTCTGTTGATGGCCCATCATGGTGACGATCAGGCTGAAACCGTTTTGTTCAGGATGCTCAGGGGAAGTGGTGTGGCGGGGCTGGCGGGTATGCCGGCCAGTCGCGCCCTGGGCGCCGGGCGTCTGGTTCGGCCATTGCTACACCTGGAGCGGTCAGAGCTTGAGCACTGGGCACAGGCGGCCGGACTATCCTGGATCAACGATCCCAGCAATACCAACGAGCGTTTCGACCGGAATTTTCTCCGGCACAGGGTGCTGCCGCTCGTGCGGTCCCGCTGGCCGGGGCTGAACCGCAGGCTTTGCCACACCGCCGACGCCTGCGCCGAGAGCGAAACCCTGAACCGGAAACTTGCCGCGTTGCAGTGGAAGTCTCTCGGTGGTGAGTGGGACCGCTTGCCGACAACCGGCCTGAAGGCACTCTCGCTGGCAGAGCAGAAGAACCTGATTCGCTGGTGGGTCCGGGAGCGCGGGTTTCAGCCGCCCTCGGTCGCAGACTGGCAGCAGAGCCTGCATGATCTGCTTTTTGCAGGCGAGGACCGGGAGCCGGAATTGAGGGCTGAAGGCTTCAGCCTTCGACGGTTTCAGGGTGGTTTGTATCTGGTTCCAGAGAAAGCGCCATTGCCGGAAACGCCGGTGGCCCTCGAACCCGGTCCGGCCCGGCGTTGGGGCGAATGGTCCCTGAAGCTGGAGCCGGTCTCTACCCCGGAAAGCCTGCCACCGCCAATACGGATATTTACGAGGCAGGGCGGGGAGCGCGTTCGTTTTCACCCTGATGGCCGGTCCAGATCGCTCAAGAAATGGCTTCAGGAGCTTAGGGTGCCACCCTGGGAGAGACCCCGCCTGCCGCTGGTTTTTGCAGGCTCCGAGGGCGTTGGGGAACTCATCGCCATTGGCGATTTGTGGTGCTCTGAACAATACTCGGGAGGCGCCCATGCCGCCGCTTGGCGGCTGGTTGTTGAACGGGAATGTGATTGAGTCAGTGGGGCCTTTCTGGTAGTCTGGCGTCCCATCTTGAGATGACAATCTCCCTCCTTCACCGAACCAGACAATCATGGAATCTGCATGACGCGTTATATTTTCGTCACCGGCGGTGTCGTGTCCTCCCTGGGGAAAGGTATCGCATCAGCTTCTCTGGCTGCGATCCTCGAGGCACGCGGCTTGAAAGTCACTATTCTCAAGCTGGACCCGTACATCAACGTGGACCCCGGCACCATGAGCCCGTTCCAGCACGGTGAGGTTTTTGTCACCGAGGATGGCGCGGAAACAGACCTCGACCTGGGCCACTACGAGCGCTTCATCCGTACTCCGATGAGTCGTCGTAACAACTTTACTACCGGCCGTGTCTACGAAGAAGTTATTCGTAAGGAACGCCGCGGTGATTATCTCGGCGGTACCGTTCAGGTGATTCCTCACATCACTGATGAAATCAAGCGTCGTGTTGTGGAAGGCGCGGCCGGTGCCGATGTCGCCTTGATCGAAATCGGTGGCACCGTGGGTGACATCGAATCCCTGCCGTTCCTTGAAGCCTGCCGTCAGTTGAAGGTGGAAGTCGGGCCCCAGCGCGCGATCTTCATGCACCTGACCCTGGTGCCTTACATCGCCACCGCAGGCGAGATCAAGACCAAGCCGACCCAGCACTCCGTCAAGGAAATGCGCTCTATCGGTCTGCAGCCGGACATTCTGCTGTGTCGTTCCGAGCATGAGGTAGATGCAAGCTCCCGCCGCAAGATCGCCCTGTTCACCAACGTTGAAGAGCGGGCCGTTATTCCTCTCCAGGATGCCAGGTCCATCTATGCCATTCCGCGCATGCTTTATGAGCATGGCCTGGATCAACTGGTTATCGAGCGCTTCGGTCTGGACGCCCGGCCTGCGGATCTGAGCGAGTGGGACAACGTTGTTGAATCGTTGATGAACCCGGAGCAGGAAGTGACCATTGCCATGGTTGGCAAATACATGGAGCTTCTGGACGCCTACAAGTCCCTGATCGAATCCCTGCTGCACGCGGGCATCAAGACCCGCACCAAGGTCAATATCAACTACATCGATTCCGAGGATATTGAGCGTGACGGCACCGGGGCCCTGGCCAGTGCCGACGCCATTCTGGTGCCCGGTGGTTTCGGTGAACGCGGTGTGGAAGGCAAGATCCGCACGGTTCAGTACGCCCGCGAGAACAAGGTTCCGTATCTGGGCATCTGTCTGGGTATGCAGGTAGCGGTTATTGAATACGCCCGTAATGTGGCCGGCCTGAAGGACGCCCACAGTACCGAGTTCCGCGAGCACACCCCCGAACCGGTGGTCGGCCTGATTACCGAATGGCTGGACGCCACCGGTGAGCGTGAGGAGCGGACTGAAGAATCGGACCTTGGCGGCACCATGCGGCTGGGGGCCCAGGACTGTGTGCTGAGCGATAATTCAACCATTGCCAGTTGTTATGGCAAGAAAACGATCCGCGAGCGCCACCGTCATCGTTATGAGGTGAACAACCATTTCCTGGCGAGGCTGGAAGAAGCTGGCCTGAAAATCGCGGGTCGCTCAACCGATGGCCGGTTGGTGGAAGTGGTCGAGGCGCCGGATCATCCCTGGTTTGTGGCCTGTCAGTTCCACCCGGAATTCACCTCCACGCCCCGCGACGGCCACCCGCTGTTCAAGGGTTTTGTTGAGGCAGCGCTGGCCAACAAGAAAGGATCCTGAGTATGGCGCAGAGTACCGTAAACGTTTCCGGAATCGAGGTCGCCAACGACAGGCCGTTTGTACTGTTCGGCGGCATGAATGTCCTCGAGTCGCCGGAACTGGCCATGGAAGTGGCGCAGGCTTATGTTGAGGCCACCGGCAAGCTCGGTATTCCGTACGTGTTCAAGGCGTCTTTTGACAAGGCCAACCGGTCGTCTGTGAACTCCTTCCGGGGCCCCGGCCTTGAGAAGGGGCTGCAGATACTGGCGGACATTAAGAGCAAATTCGGTGTTCCCATCATCTCTGACGTCCACGAGCCGGCACAGGCGGCTCCGGCTGCTGAAGTCTGTGACATTATCCAATTGCCGGCGTTCCTGAGTCGCCAGACTGACCTTGTGGTCGCGATGGCCAGAACCGGCGCGGTGATTAACATCAAGAAGGCTCAGTTCCTGGCGCCTCAGGAAATGAAGCACATCATCACCAAGTGCGAGGAAGCCGGCAACGACAAGGTGATCCTGTGTGAGCGGGGCAGCAGCTTCGGTTACAACAATCTGGTCGTCGATATGCTCGGCTTCGGTATTATGAAATCGATGAACGTGCCGGTGATGTTCGACGTGACTCATTCGCTGCAAATGCCAGGTGGACGATCCGATTCTGCCGGTGGCCGCAGGGCACAGGTCACCGATCTCGCGCTGGCGGGCATGTCTCAGGGTTTGGCTGGTTTGTTCCTGGAGGCCCACCCGGACCCGGATCAGGCCAAGTGCGATGGTCCCTGCGCCCTTCGCCTCAGCCAGTTGGAGCCTTTCCTGCAGCGGGTGAAAGCAGTAGATGATCTGGTAAAAAGTTTTAAACCTATCGACACCGCCTGACTGGCGGTGTTGGCGTTTATACGGACTATGGGAGTGAGCGGGAACGGCCCTGCGAAAATGTAGAGGGCCAAGGATGGCCCGAAACAAGCGCACATGGATGTGCTTGTAGCGGTTTTCGCAGGGCCGTTCCCGCTCGCTCTGACTCCCAAATTTGAACACAAACTTGGAGACAGAGAAGAATGACCAAGATTGCCAACATCAAAGGCCGTGAGGTTCTGGATTCCCGCGGTAACCCCACTGTCGAAGCAGACGTTATCCTCGAAGACGGCACTGTGGGCACTGCCTGCGCGCCGTCCGGTGCCTCCACCGGTTCCCGGGAAGCGCTGGAGCTGCGTGATGGCGATAAATCCCGTTACCTTGGCAAGGGTGTCCTGAAGGCGGTTGAGGCTGTAAACACCAAAATTCGTGATGCCCTTATCGGCAAAGATGCGGCCGATCAGCGTGCTCTGGACAACATCATGCTGGAGCTGGATGGCACCGAGAACAAGGCCAACCTGGGCGCCAACGCAATTCTGGCGGTTTCCCTGGCGGCGGCCAAAGCGGCGGCGATCTCTCTGGGCAAGCCGTTGTACGCGCACATTGCCGACATCAACGGTACGTCTGGCAAGTTTTCCATGCCGGTGCCGATGATGAACATCCTGAACGGTGGTGAGCACGCGGATAACAACGTTGATATCCAGGAGTTCATGGTGCAGCCGGTGTCTGCCAAAAGCTTCTCCGAGGCCCTGCGTGTTGGTGCGGAAATTTTTCACAGCCTGAAGAAAGTACTCAAGGCCCAGGGCCTGAACACTGCAGTTGGTGACGAGGGCGGTTTTGCCCCGAACCTGCCCTCCAACGAAGCGGCGCTGGCGGTGATTCAGGAAGCGGTTGAGAAGGCCGGTTACAAGCTGGGAACCGATGTGACTCTGGCTCTGGACTGTGCGTCTTCCGAATTCTACAAGGGCGGCCAGTATCAGCTTTCCGGTGAGGGCAAGAGCTTCGATTCCGAGGGCTTTGCCGATTACCTCGCCGGTCTGTGTGAGCGTTACCCGATCGTGTCTATTGAAGACGGCATGGACGAGAGCGACTGGGGCGGCTGGAAGGTTCTGACTGACAAGCTGGGTAGCAAGGTTCAGCTGGTCGGTGACGATCTGTTCGTAACGAACACCAAGATCCTGAAGCAGGGTATCGACAGGGGAGTTGGCAACTCCATCCTGATCAAGTTCAACCAGATCGGCAGTCTGAGCGAAACCCTGGATGCCATCAAAATGGCCCAGGATGCCGGCTTTACGGCAGTGATCTCGCACCGCTCCGGTGAAACCGAGGACACCACCATTGCCGATCTGGCTGTGGCGACCTGTGCAGGCCAGATCAAGACCGGCTCCCTGTGTCGTTCGGATCGGGTTGCCAAGTACAACCAGCTGCTGCGCATTGAAGAAGCCCTGGACGGCAAGGCGCCGTATCGCGGTCTGAGCGAGATCAAGGGGCAGGGCTGATCGACGGATTTGACCGGTTCTGGCAAAGTGTCAGGCCGGTCGTCAGCAGAAAACTGTTAAGGCCATCGTGTTCCGGGCGAAAGTTTGGATGCGATGGCCTTTTTGTACAGGCAGTTAGAAGAATTTGTTGCTAATCTACTCTAAGGTCTATACTCAACGTCCGGCGTTGTTATTCTGACTGATTAATTTTTGAACGGTATCGGCAATGAAGTTGCTCTGGACCCTAATGGTGGTTGCGATTCTCCTGCTCCAGGTGCGCCTGTGGGTCGGGGAAGGCAGCTTTGCGCAGGTGTGGGCACTCGAGCAGTCCATTGCTGAGCAACGTAAAGAAAATGCCGAACTGGCTACCCGCAATGAACGTCTCTATGCCGAGGTCAGGAATTTGCGCAACGAGCAGGGCGCCGTCGAAGAACGGGCCAGGATGAACCTTGGCCTGATCAGGGAAGACGAGACCTTTTTCCTCGTTGTCGAAAACTGATTGTCTATGACCGCTCCGAGACTTTGGCTGATTGTTCCTGCCGCAGGCATTGGCCAGCGTATGCAGGCCGGGCAACCGAAACAGTATCTTCGGATCGATCAACGTTTCATTCTCGATATCACCCTGTCCCGACTGATGGATTCCGCGCCTTTTTCCGGCTGCATGGTGCCACTGCATCCCGCCGATCACTGGTGGCCGGATACAGAGGCCAGCCGCGATAGTCGTATCCAGACCTGTACTGGCGGCTCTGAGCGCGCCTGTTCGGTTTTGTCGGCACTGCATGCTATGGCGGAGCAGGTAGCGGATGATGACTGGATTCTGGTTCACGACGCCGCCAGGCCATGCCTTCACACCCGGGATCTGTCCAATCTCATTGAGCGGCTCTACGACCATCCTGTTGGTGGCCTCCTCGCTTCGCCGGTGGCAGATACTCTCAAGAGAGCCGATACCGGCGAGCTCCACGAAGTCGCCGAGACCGTCGACCGTTCGGACCTGTGGCGGGCCCTTACGCCCCAAATGTTCCGCTACCGGTTGCTGGTTGATTCCCTGGAGGCCGCTCTCAGGGAGGAACTTCCGGTCACCGATGAGTCCTCTGCCATTGAGTTTTCCGGTAACATGCCGGTTCTGGTTGAGGGGCGGCCTGACAACCTTAAAATAACGGTACCTGCGGATCTGGCACTCGCAGGTTTTATCCTGAGCCGGTTCTGATTTCCCGAGTTTTCCGGAGCACATTATGCGTATTGGTCAGGGCTTCGATGTCCATGCCTTCTGTGAAGGCGACTCTGTCATTATCGGCGGTGTAAACATTCCGCATTCCCGGGGGCTGAAGGCCCACTCCGATGGCGACGTACTCTTGCATGCACTGGCTGATGCACTTCTGGGTGCCATGGCAGTTGGCGATATCGGCCATTTTTTTCCGGACACCAGTGACGAGTGGGCGGGGGCAGACAGTCGTGATCTGCTGCGCCGGGTAATGGCGCGTGTGCGTGATGAAGGGTTCAGTGTGATCAATGTTGATACCACGGTAATTGCCCAGGCCCCGAAAATGGCGCCTCATATCGATGCTATCCGCCTGAACATTGCGGAGGATCTGGGGGTTCCCGCCAGCCGTGTCAGCGTCAAGGCAACAACAACGGAAAAGCTTGGTTTCACCGGCCGTGGTGAGGGTATTGCCTGTCAGGCCATTTGCCTGCTTGAAGCGGTGGATTCGTGAGCCACTGGAGGCTTGACTGGCCAACCTCTGGTGGCGTGCGTTTGGCGCATGCCCAGCTCAAGGTGTCACCCGCGGATTTCTTCGTGGACGAGGTCCTGGACCTGGCTGGAGAGCTGACCGCTCCGGAGCCAACGGAGGTCAGGGGTCGCGGGGAGCACCTCTGCTTGAGGCTGGAGAAAGTCGGCGACAATACCGAGTTTGTCGCCCGTGAACTGGCGCACCTGACTCACTGCCGCAGCTTTGACGTGGGTTTTTGTGGTCTGAAGGATCGTCATGCGGTAACCCGTCAGTGGTTCAGCCTCTATCGTCCGGGCCGTGAGGCTGAGGACGCGGACCTGCTTCAAGAGGTTTCCTCCCGCTGGTCGGTGGTATCTTCCTTCCGGGATGCGCGGAAGTTGCGTCGCGGTGACCACTGGGGTAACCGTTTCGTGATTACCCTGAGGAATGTTTCCGGGGATCGGCAGGCGATAGAAAACGCCCTTCAGCGGCTGGCTACTGTCGGCGCTCCGAACTATTTCGGTCCCCAGCGGTTTGGAAGAGATGGCGCCAATCTGGACCGGGCTCTCCATACCGATCCGTCAGTGTTGAACCGGCGTAGCCGATCGGGTGGAAAAGGTCGCGGAGGTAAAAAGCGCGCTGGAAGCGAGGGCGCTAAAAACGTATTGTATTTTTCGGCGGCGCGCTCCTGGCTGTTCAATGAGGTGCTTGCCGCCCGCGTCCAGGATGGCAGCTGGGCTGAGGCTTCGGCAACCGGCCCGCTGTGGGGCGACGGCGGCACCACGGCCACGGGGCCGCTGGAGGCGCTGGAACGAGGTATTGTGTCGCAGACACCCGGGCTGGCGGATCTGTTCTCGGTCACCCGTATGAAACCCGAGCGCAGGCCCCTGGCGGCAAGGCCGGAAGATCTTGTCTGGCACTGGCAGGGTGACGACTGTCTGGAGTTGGCGTTTTTACTTTCTCCGGGGCAGTACGCCACGACGATTTTGAATGATATTTTCGAGCTTGAGGACATGAGCCTCGGCCGACATAACGAACAACAAGGCTAGCGGAGAACACTGTGCGTATTCTGTTGTCGAATGATGACGGCGTTCATTCACTGGGGCTGATTGCTCTGTACGAGGGGCTGAAGGGGCTTGGTGAGCTTGAGGTAGTGGCGCCTGACCGCGATCACAGCGGTGCCAGTAACGCGTTGACCCTGAACCGCCCGCTGACCGTGGAAGAACATCCCAACGGCTTTCGTTCCGTGGATGGAACGCCGACAGACTGTGTACACCTGGCGGTAAACGGTCTGTTCCGGCAACCGTTTGACCGCGTGGTTTCAGGCATCAATACCCACGCCAACCTTGGCGATGACATTATCTACTCAGGCACCGTAGCTGCGGCCACCGAAGGGCGCCACCTCGGACTGCCTGCCATTGCCGTTTCGCTGGTTAACAACGGTTATTTTCATTACGAGACGGCGGCCCGGGTTGTCCGGATGCTCCTTGAGAGCGAACGCCCCCTGGTCCTTGGACCGCGCTCCATTCTCAATGTGAATGTCCCGGATGTGCCCTGGGAGCAACTGGCCGGTATTCGTGTTACCAGGCTTGGTCATCGTGAACGGGCAGAAGGTGCGGTTCCGATGACCTGTCCCCGGGGCAGGGAGCGGTACTGGATCGGTGCCGCCGGGGCGGGCGGTGATGCCGGCCCCGGAACGGATTTCCACGCCATTCGTGAAGGCTACGTGTCGGTGACGCCGGTTCACATTGACATGACCCGCCATGAGGCACTGGTTCCGCTCAGGGAATGGCTGGGTACGCTGGAGGGCAGTGGATGACGGCTCAGCTCGAAGGCATCGGGATGACCTCCCGCCGTACCCGGATGCGGCTGGTTCAGCGCCTGAGGGAAGCGGGCATTGAATCAGACAAGGTTCTTGAGATTATGGGAGAGGTGCCCCGGCACATTTTTCTGGATGAAGCCCTGTCCCATCGGGCTTACGAAGACACATCGCTGCCGATTGGCTACGGGCAGACCCTTTCCCAGCCTTACATCGTGGCCCGGATGACCGAGCTGATGCTGGCTCACCGTCCCTCAAATGTGCTGGAGCTGGGTACTGGATCCGGTTACCAGACCGCTGTGCTCTCGCGCCTGTTTGCTGAGATCTACAGCGTTGAACGTATCAAACCGCTTCAGGACCGGGCCCGGGAGCGTTTGCGGCAGTTGCACGCCAGAAACGTATTTTTCAAGCACGCCGATGGCGGCATGGGCTGGCCGGAGCGTGGCCCTTTCGACGGTATTATCGTGACGGCGGCACCTATTGAGGTTCCCGGTGAGCTGCTTAGCCAGTTGGCGGACGGGGGTGTTCTGATTGCACCGGTCGGTGAGGAACGTCAGGTGCTGGTGGAAGTGACTCGTCGCGGCGCCCGTTTTGACCACAAGGAGCTCGAACCTGTCCGGTTTGTGCCTCTGCTCGGAGGAGTTGTCCGATAGTTATGAACAGTCCCGTATCGAATAGTGCCAGTCCCGAATCCGCGCGTAGCCATCGTCCAGCGGCGGTCTTTCTTCGCGGTATCGCCATGGGGGCCGCCGATATTGTGCCGGGTGTGTCCGGCGGTACCATTGCATTCATTACCGGTGTCTACTTCCGGTTGCTGGAAGCCATTAATGCCGTGCCCGTTGCAGTTTTCCGGCACCTGTTCCGGGGCAATTTTAGGGCGTTCTGGCACGCCTGCGACGGCACCTTTCTGGTATGCCTGCTGGCGGGCATTCTCATCAGTATTGCGACGCTGGCTTCAGCGATCAGTTATGTATTGGTGGAATACCCCATCCTCATCTGGAGCTTTTTCTTTGGTCTGATCGTTGCCTCGGTGTGGCATGTGGGCCGCCAGGTGCGACACTACAAAGTGGCACTGTTGGCACCGCTGTTGGCCGGTATTGTGGTTGCCTGGTGGATTACCACCTTGTCTGCGGGACAGGTTTCACCGTCTGGTCTGGCGTTCTTCGGTGCCGGGGCGCTCGCCATCTGTGCCATGATTCTTCCCGGTATTTCCGGCAGCTTTATTCTGGTCATTATCGGTATGTATGCGCCGGTCCTGGCGGCCATCAAGTCATTGGATATGGGCGTTTTGCTGCTGTTTATGGCGGGCTGTGTGGTCGGCCTGTTATCGATAGCGCGTCTGATTACCTGGGCGTTTCATCACTTTCATGATCTGGTGCTGGCTTTGCTGACAGGATTCATGGTCGGCGCCCTTAATAAGGTCTGGCCCTGGAAAGAAATACTCAGCTGGCGCACCAACAGTGCCGGTGAACAGGTGCCCCTTAATGAGGTAAGCATCTGGCCCTGGACATTCGCCGAACAGGCCGGGCAGGACCCTCAGATAGCACTGGCAGTGTTGATGGCGTTGGCCGGGTTCTGTCTTGTTTTGCTGGTTGAGTGGGTCGGTTTTCGCAGCCGGAGCGTCGCTCAGGCCGGGTAGCGGGGCGGCAAAACTGTGCGAAAGTGTTACCTGACGCACAAAATAAGTGTTTCGGCAGGTAACAGGGGTGGCCGGGTAGTAACTTGGATCCCATCGGGAAATGTGCAATATATTAGCAAGTTACTATTAAAATTTTAGAATTTGCTTCTACAGGCTGGGTGGTTTATACGGATTTTTCATAACTGGGTTATTTTTATTTCTGTGAGATTTTTGCCTGGGTTACTCAATGCCGATCTTCCGGCGTCCCCGCGGTTCCCGCCTGGTGCCTGTGAATCCTCTCGCCCCCTGAAAAAGACGCAGTACCGGTCCTTCCCACTGATTTCCCTCATTGCACTGCTGTTTCTTTCCGGCTGTAACACCCCGGCACTGTACCAGGATGATCTATATAACCCTCCGGTATACTGGGGCCGGCACGTTGTCAAACCGGGCGAAACCCTCTACAGCATAGCTTGGCGGTACGGGCGGGATTATCGTGAGCTTGGCAATGCCAACGGCATGGGTCCTCCCTGGAACCTGAAAGCCGGTCAGGTGCTGCGCCTTGATCTTCGCGGAACTGTAACCTCTGGCAGTCAGACTGGTTCAGCAAGCAGGCCTGCGGCGTCTGCCTCCAACACCCAAAGCCGGGTTTTAACGCCGAGACAGACAGCGGCTACCGCGCCAAAACCCTCGGTCACGAGGGCGCCTCGCAAGGATGCGCCGCTGGGGTCCCAGACCCAGACCGTCGCCCGCATTGAGTGGCGCTGGCCGCATGTTGGCACCGTAATTGCTAGATACTCAACATCCGGAAAAGTCAATAAAGGTATTGATATCGCCGGGCAAGCCGGGGATGCTGTTAGAGCCGCAGCCACGGGAAATGTGGTTTACGCCGGCAACGGGTTGCTTGGATACGGCAACCTGATTATTGTGAATCACAACGAGCACTATTTGAGTGCTTACGCTCATAACCGGAAGATTCTGGTGCAGGAAGGGGAGGATGTGAAAGCCGGGCAGGTGATTGCAGAGCTCGGTAGCAGTGGTGCTGAACGACCCATATTGCATTTTGAGATCCGAAAAAATGGCAATCCGGTCGATCCAGTCCATTATCTGCCACCGCGCCAGTGAACCGAGCAGTCAGCAGGCTGCCTGATCGCACTCCCCGGCACTGACAAATAAACCGCGTTCGCAAAAAAACAAAAACGGTAAAGGCCGTAACAGGCCGACCAACAAAATGTCCTGAAGAAAAAACATGAAGACGAAAACGTCCGCAATAACAAGAAGTATCGGGCGAACATCCAGGATTATTGAGAGGCGGGGCAAGACAAATGTCAGCAGAGCAAGAAGACATCATCATGGATCGTGTGTCAGATATTGATGACTCAGAAGATCAGCTGTTAGCTGAAGAAAAAGTCGACAAGGACGTGACCGAAGAGGTTGCGGCGGTCGAAGAGGATTTTCCCACCAAGGGGCGTTATTTCACCAGCCAGAAACAGCTGGACGCCACTCAGCTTTATCTCAACGAAATCGGTTTTTCACCCCTCCTGACTCCTGAAGAAGAAGTCTATTTTGCCCGCCTGGCGCGCAAGGGAGAGGAGTCTGGCCGCAAGCGGATGATCGAAAGTAACCTGCGTCTGGTGGTCAAGATCGCCCGCCGTTACGTGAACCGGGGCCTCACCCTGCTTGACCTGATTGAAGAGGGTAACCTGGGCCTGATCCGGGCCGTTGAAAAATTTGATCCGGAGCGTGGGTTCCGCTTCTCCACCTATGCAACCTGGTGGATTCGCCAGACCATTGAACGGGCGATCATGAACCAGACCCGTACTATTCGGCTGCCGATTCACGTGGTAAAGGAGCTGAACCTCTACTTGCGGGCCGGGAGGGAGCTGACCCAGAAACTGGACCATGAGCCATCGGCGGAAGAGATTGCGAAGATGGTGGACAAGCCGGTTTCGGACGTGAAACGAATGCTGGGCCTCAACGAGCGTGTCGCGTCCATGGATACGCCCATCGGCAGCGGTGGCGAGAAGTCTCTGCTGGACACAGTGGCGGATGAGGGCGCGTCTGATCCTGCCGATCTCCTGCAGGACAACAACATGTGTTCCTGTCTGGAAAAATGGATTGATCAGCTTAGCGACAAGCAGCAGGAAGTGCTTTCCCGTCGCTTTGGCCTGCGAGGCTACCCGGTGAGCACCCTGGAAGAGGTCGGGCAGGAAATCGGGCTGACTCGCGAGCGTGTTCGCCAGATCCAGGTTGAGGCGCTTCGCCGGCTCCGGGAAATCCTTGAGAAGGAAGGCTTGTCAGGGAACCTGCTGTTCAAATAAGCCCTTTCTGGCAGTTCGACCGCAAAAAGCCAATCAGGATACTCCTGGTTGGCTTTTGTGTTTCAGGATCGCTGCAAATGAGAACCAGGTTGCGCCTTTCTGGCCGGCCTCATTGATAGAATGCCGGGACCGGGCGGGGATAAGGGTGTCGAAACCCGGTGCACGAATGAAACACGTCAATAATAACGATCGAAAAGGAAAGGACTATGAAGAAGGCTCTTATAATCAGCTTTACCTCCCTTATGATGGCGGCCGTGCTGTCCGCACCGGCCTCAGCACTGACCGTTGAAGGTGTTGATGTCCCGGATACATACTCCGCCATGGATACCGAACTGAAGCTGAACGGTGCAGGCACCCGTTCCAAGTGGTTCATGGATCTGTACGTCGGTGGTCTTTACGTGCCGGAAACCATCAACGACGGCGAAACCGTGATTAATGCGGATGAGCCCCAGGCCATTACTCTGCACATCATTTCCGGCATGATCACCAGTGAGCGGATGACAGAGGCCACGCTGGACGGTTTCAAGGCGTCAACCGACGGTGATATGTCCGCCATTCAGGAAGATGTTGACCAGTTTATGGCGGTGTTTCAGGAAGAAATTACCGAAGGTGATGTGTTTGATCTGGTCTACCTGCCCGGGAAGGGTGTGAAAGTTCTCAAGAACGGTGAGCACAAGGACACCTTAGGTGACCTGGCTTTCAAAAAAGCCCTGTTCGGAATCTGGCTGTCCGATAAGCCTGCCCAGAAGGATCTGAAGGAGAAGATGCTGGGCCAGCGTTAACAAGGAGACAGCTGCCAGTAAAAAGCCGGCGTGACGCCGGCTTTGCTGTTCCTGTTGCAAGGTATCGGGTCTGGCTTAAAGGTAATCCCGCTTATGTTTGAATTCGCAGAGATCTTCAATAGAACAGGCCCCGCATTTGGGTTTCCGGGCGGTACAGGTATAGCGGCCATGAAGGATCAGCCAATGGTGGGCGTCAAGCAGGAACTCTTTGGGGACCAGACGCAGCAGCCGTTTCTCCACTTCCAGAACGTTCTTTCCCGGCGCAATTCCAGTGCGGTTTGAAACCCGGAAGATATGGGTGTCCACGGCCATCGCCATGTGACCGAATGCCGTATTGAGAACCACATTCGCGGTTTTGCGTCCTACGCCGGGAAGCGCTTCCAGGTCTTCCCGGTTTTCCGGTACCCGGCCATCGTGTTTCTCAATAAGAATACGGCAGGTCTTGATAACGTTTTCGGCCTTACTGTTAAACAGGCCAATGGTTTTAATGTATTCCCTGAGGCCATCAACACCCAGAGCCAGTATGGCTTCCGGCGTGTTGGCCACCGGAAACAGCTTACCGGTAGCCTTGTTCACGCCCACGTCCGTTGCCTGAGCCGACAGGATTACCGCAATCAACAGCTCGAACGGGCTCGAGTAGTTCAACTCCGTGGTCGGATGGGGGTTGGCGTCCCGCAGCCGGGTAAAGATCTCAACACGTTTGAGTTTGTTCATCAGCGCTCAGTCAGTTGCTAACCGGGGGTCAGGAGATGTTCCCGGTAATCCGGACCCGTTTGCTTCCAGCCTCTATCGGAGCCGGTTCGCTGGCCTTTCGGCGTTCTTTCAGGTGGTTATCGATGCTGTTTTTCAGGGCAATCAGCAGGCCGAGGCCCACAAAGGCACCGGGTGGCAGGATCATAAACAGCATGCCTGGGTAATTTTCGAACGGTCGGACGACCCAGTCGGCGGCCGCGGGGCCGAGCAGCAGGTTCATGTCAACAAACAGGCTTCCCTGACCGGTGAGCTCCCGAATGCCGCCGAGCACAGCCAGTACTGCGAGAAAACCGAGCCCCATCATGGCTCCGTCCAGAAGGGCCGGGCCAGGTGCGTTTTTGGAGGCAAAGGCATCGGCCCGGCCAAGGATAGCGCAATTGGTCACGATGAGCGGAATGAAGATGCCCAGAATCTGATAGAGCTCGTAGGTAAATGCCTGCATCAGCAATTCGGCGCAGGTCACGAAGGAAGCGATGATCATGACAAAAGCTGGCAGGCGCACGGATTCACTGACAAAGTTGCGAATCAGTGACACGGCAAGGTTGGAACCCATAAGCACCATCAGGGTTGCCACGCCAAGACCAATGGCATTCACAACGGTGCTGGTAACGGCCAGCAAGGGACACAGCCCGAGAACCTGCACCAGTGCCGGGTTATTGTCCCAGAGACCGTCGCGGATGATTTCGCTGGAAGATTTGGTCGCCATGATCAGGAATGCTCCGTGTTGGATGATTCGCCAGCAATCGCTTCCGGTTTGAGGGCTTCGTTCCTCTGAGACGGCGCTTCGTTGAGACGCTCCCGGATTACCCGGCGATTCTCTCGAAAATAGATCAGCGCTTTCTGAACAGCCTTTACCACGGCCCTCGGAGTGATCGTGGCGCCGGTAAACTGATCAAATTGGCCGCCGTTCTTTTTCACGGCCCACTCCCGGTGGGGTGGTTCGCCGAGCGACCGGCCGTCGAAGCTCTTGATCCAGTCCGATTTCTTGGTCTCGATACGGTCGCCCAGCCCCGGGGTTTCCCTGTGGCTGGTTACCCGGACGCCAAGAATGGTGCCCTGCATGTCCACGCCAACCAGCAGGTAGATGTTCCCGGAGTAGCCGGCGGATGCCACAATGGGCATGATCATGCCTATCGGCCGGTCATCCTGCCGGGCAACCCAGACGGTCAGGGGGTCCGGCAGGGCCAGCCGTTCGCTGGCCGGCAACTGCACGGTATCCCTGAGCAGGTCGTTGGTGTGCCGGCTTTCGGGAATGATTTCGAACAACGCCTTTGCTTCGGCGCGCGCTGCCTGCTGTTTAATTCGTTCCTCGGTGGCCACCTGAGTCACTGCAATGGTGCCACCGGTTATGACGGCGAACAAGCCGAGGCCGATGGCGCTGCGGCGCATGGACTGTGCTATGGCGGCCATGGTTTACCCCCGATTGCCTGGTACACCCCGGCGGGCCTTGTGATGGCCGTAAGTCCGCGGTGGTGTGTAGTGGTCGATAAATGGCACGGCAAAATTCATCAGCAGAACGCTGAAAGCAACGGCGTCGGGATAGTTGCCCCAGGTACGGATCAGATAGAGCAGAATGCCGATTCCCGCCCCGTAAATCAGTTTACCCTGATGGCTGGTAGCAGCGGAGACCGGGTCGGTGGCGATAAAGAAGGCACCGAGCATGGTACCGCCAGCCAGAAGATGGAGTGATACCGGCGTATACAGGTCTGCATTGTTGCCAAACGCCAGGCTCATCAGGATCAGGCCACCGAGAAAACCGGCTGGAATGTGCCAGCTGATAATACGAAGGCCGATCAGCAAGAGGCCGCCGGCAAGAAAGGCTGCATTCACCCATTCCCAGCCTTTGGCGATGCTTTCACCGAAGGTCGGGTGGATCAGTACCTCGGCCGAGGTGTGGCCGGCGATCTTGTGTTTGTACTCGTCAAGGGGCGTTGCCATGGTCCAGCCATCTACCGCTGTCTGCTGGCCTGATGCGATGGTCGCCAGGGTTTCACCGAAGCCCGGCGCGCCGTCCCAGAGCATGGCTGGTTCTGCCCAATTGGTGGTCATGGCGACCGGAAACGACACCAGTACCAGCGCATAACCCACCATGGCCGGATTGAATGGGTTGGAGCCCAGTCCACCGTATAGCTGCTTGGCAATAACAATGGCGGAAATGACAGCCACCGCCGAAACCCACCACGGCGTGAATTGTGGCAACGAGAGGCCCAGCAGTAGCCCGGTTACCGCGGCCGTGTTGTCCCTGATAAAAAAGACCACGGGTTTTTTCCGAAGCCTGAGCACGGTCGCCTCGGAGAACACGGCAACGGCGATGCAGAAGACCACATTGATGAGGTTGCCCCAGCCGAAAAACAGAGTCTGGGCGAACAGGCCAGGCAACGCCGCAATCATCACCCACAACATCACGCGGGACGTCGGTCGGGCCTTGTGGGCATGGGGTGAGGACTGTTGAACAAACGCCATGTGTGTCGAGCCTGATTCCGTTAGTGGGTGGGCTGGGATTCGGTCGGCCGGGCGGCCAGTTTGTCTCGGGCTTCCGCCAGCATCTCTTCGGCCCGCTTTACCCGATCATGGTTCTTGGCTACTGCGCGCTCAAGCTTGTCCACGTTATCCGCCTGTTGCGCTTTTGCCTCGTCAAGCATGCCCTGCATGGTTTCCAGCTTGGATCGGGCCTGGCCAAGTTGCTTTTCCAGAGCGTCAATATCCGGCTTTTCTTCAGCTGTGTCGGTCGCAGGTGGTGGCTGGGATGCCTCGGCTTTTGCCTTCTTGCGGGCCAGGGCCTGCTCGACCAGAGCGGCCTTGGCAGAGCGTTCGTCAACGGCCTCACCCTCTGCTGTTACTTGCTCCGCTTCGGCTTTTTTCCTTGCCTGGGCGTCGGCCGCCGCTTTTGCCCGTTCCTTGCGCCTCAGTTCTTTCTCTTGCTGTTCCCGCTCCAGGCGGGCCTGACGAGCTTCGAAGCGTTCCCGGGCGCGGTCCGCTTTCAGCTGTTCTGCGCGCTGAACGCGAATTTCGCCTTTGGCGAAGCGGTAGTACTGCACCAGCGGGATCGAGCTCGGGCATACATAGGAGCAGGCTCCGCATTCGATGCAATCGAACAGGTTCAGGTGCTCGGCTTTCTCAAACTCGGTGGCCTTGGCATACCAGAACAGCTGCTGTGGCAATAACTTCATAGGGCAGGCTTCGGCGCACTGTCCGCATCGGATACAGGGTTGCTCCGGCGGCGGTGCCGGTAACTCGCTGGCCGTTGCAGCAATGACGCAGTTGGTGGTTTTAATCACCGGAACGGCGTCGGTTGTAAGGGTATAGCCCATCATCGGGCCGCCGAGCACCAGACGGCTGAGCCTGTCCTGCTGAACACCGGCCTGTTCGAGCAGATATTCGATCGGCGTGCCAATCAACGCCTCGAAATTGCCCGGTTCGCGTACCGCTTCGCCGGTAATGGTAACAACCCGGGAAATCAGTGGTGTGCCTTCAACCACGGCCTGCGCCACGGCAACGGCGGTGCCGATGTTCTGGCACATAACTCCGATATCAGCCGGAATACCACCGCTGGGCACTTCCATGCCAGTCAGTATCCGGATCAGCTGTTTCTCACCGCCGGAAGGGTACTTGGTTGGAATAACGACGATTTCAGTCTGGGTGCCCTCGGTTGCCTCGCGCATCGCTGAAATGGCTTCCGGCTTGTTGTCTTCAATACCAATAACGCAACGTTCCGGACGAAGAATCCACGCCATAACCTTCAGGCCGGCAACAACCTCATCGGCTTTTTCCCGCATGGTCATGTCATCGGCGGTAATGTAGGGCTCGCACTCAGCGCCGTTCAGAATCAGCGTGCTTACCTTGCGGTTCCGGGGTGGCCGGAGCTTGATGTTGGTGGGAAAGCCGGCGCCGCCCATGCCGGAAATGCCGGCATCCCGGATAATCCCGAGGACCTGGTCACGGGCGAGGGTGCGATAGTCAGGCACCGGGTTGCGGGAGCACCATTGATCTTCGCCATCTGGCCTGAGCGTAATGCACCAGTCCGCCATTCCCGACGGGTGGGGAACGGGGTGTTCCACAATGCTCTCAATGACACCGGACGTCGGCGCATGAACGGCTACACCCATGCCGGTTTTGACATCTGCGATTTTCTGCCCTTTCAGAACCTGCTCGCCCACTTCAACAATCGCTTCGGCCGGGTCTCCGATATGCTGCTGGAGTGGCAACACCAGCCGTTCCGGAATTCCGGCTCGACGAACCGGCCGGGCCGTTGAGAAGTCTTTGTGCTCCGGCGGATGAATGCCACCGGAAAAATCCCACAGTTGTGTCATCAGGCGCTGGCTCCCTGGCGGTCGGTGGCAATGAGCCCCGGGGTCGGCGGTGTCCAGGTCCAGGTACGGATATCCGGTTCAACAGTCACCATATCGATACAATCGACCGGGCAGGGCTCCACACAGAGGTCGCAGCCGGTGCATTCGCTTTCAATGACCGTGTGCATGTGCTTGGCGGCACCAAGAATGGCATCCACGGGGCAGGCCTGGATGCACTTGGTACAGCCGATGCACTCGTCTTCACGAATCACTGCAACCTGCTTGACCTGCTCAACACCATGCTCGGCATCGAGAGGTTCCGGTTCAACGTCCAGCAGGTCGGCCAGTGCCTTGATGGTGGACTCGCCTCCGGGCGGGCACTTGTTGATGGGGCCGCCCTCGGCGATGGATTCGGCGTAGGGCCGGCAACCCGGATAGCCACACTGCCCGCACTGGGTCTGTGGCAGGAGCGCATCGATCTGGTCGGCCAGTGGATTACCCTCCACCTTGAACCGTTCAGCGGCAAAGCCCAGCAAACCTCCGAACACAACGGCCAGGGCCAGAAGAACCAACACGGCAACCAGAATGCTTGTCCACATAAACTGCTACTCCTAATCCAGCTGCCCCTAATCCAGCTGCCCCTAATCCAACTGCCCCTAATTCTGCTACCCCGTCAAACGCTGACCAGGCCACCAAAGCCGAGGAACGCCAGCGACATCAGCCCGGCCGTAACCAGCCCGATCGCAGCCCCGCGGAACGCAACCGGAACGTCAGAGACGGCGATGCGTTCCCGCATGGCGGCAAACAGGACCAGGACCAGGGAGAAGCCGGCCGCTGCGCCAAAACCGTACAAAACCGACTCAACGAAGTTGTTGTTCTTGTTAATGTTCAGGAGAGCGACCCCAAGCACCGCACAGTTTGTGGTGATCAGGGGAAGGAAAATACCCAGCACCCGGTAGAGCAAGGGGCTGGTCTTGTGAACGACCATTTCCGTGAACTGGACCACCACGGCGATCACCAGAATGAATGTGATTGTCCTTAGAAAGGTCAGGTCCAACGGCTCCAGCAGATAGGTGTAGACAAGATAGCTGCATACCGACGCCAGAGTCAGCACGAAGGTGGTTGCCAGAGACATGCCCATGGCCGTTTCGAGCTTCCCTGAAACGCCCATGAACGGGCACAGGCCCAGGAACTGAACCAGCACAAAGTTGTTCACCAGAATGGTGCTGACCAGAATCAGCAGATATTCGGTCATTTGCCTTGCTCCATTGACCCGGCTGCCGGCCGTTACATGATCCGCATGCCGGGCGTGGCACCGGAATCCGGAGACAGGATAAAGAGGTCCTTGCCACCGGGCCCCGCTGCCAGAACCATGCCCTCGGACATGCCGAACTTCATTTTCCGGGGCTTGAGGTTGGCAACCATCACGGTCAGGCGGCCCTCAAGATCTTCCGGCCTGTAAGCAGACTTGATACCAGCAAACACGTTGCGGTCGCCGTGCCCCACGTCAAGGGTGAGGCGAAGGAGCTTGTCAGCGCCTTCAACCTGTTCGGCTTTCACTATTTTAACGACCCTGAGATCCACTTTCGCGAATTCCCCGAATTCGATCTCGTCGGCGATCGGCTCAGCCTTGGCAGCAGGCGCCGGCTTTCCGGTTGCTGCGGGCAGTTCCTCTTTTGAGGCATCCAGCATTTTCTCAATCTGGGCAATGTCGACACGGTTCATCAACGGCTTGAACTTGTTGATGCCATGGTTCTCGAGGCGCTCCGCGCGTTTGTTCCAGTCCAGCGGCGCATTCAGGAACGCCTCGGAGGCCTTGGCGGTTTCCGGTAGTACCGGTGCCAGGTAGGTCATCAGCAGGTGGAACATGTTGATGGCGTTGGTGCAGATAGCCTGAAGATTCCCATCCTGGCCTTCCTGCCTGGCGATCACCCAGGGCTGCTCGTCATTGACGTACTGGTTGGCAATGTCGGCCAGTTCCATGATCCGGCGCATGGCGCGGCCGAACTCACGGGCTTCGTAGAACTCCTCGATCTCTTTGCCAGCTTCGATGAATTCCTTCAGTTTGGCATGCTCGGTAACCTGGCCAAGCTGACCGTCGAAGCGCTTGGTGATGAAACCGGCGCTGCGGCTGGCGATGTTCACGACCTTGCCCACCAGATCCGAGTTTACCCGGGCAGCAAAGTCTTCCAGGTTCAGGTCCATATCATCGACACTGCCGGTCAGTTTGGCCGCGAAGTAGTAACGCAGGTATTCCGGATTCAGGTGGTCCAGATAGGTGCGGGCCATGATAAAGGTGCCACGGGACTTGGACATCTTCTTGCCGTTCACGGTCACAAAGCCATGGGCCCAGACCGCCGTTGGCGTGCGGAAACCGGCATCGTGCAGCATGGATGGCCAGAACAGGGCGTGGAAGTTGATGATGTCCTTGCCGATGAAGTGGTACACCTCGGCGGTGGAATCGGCCTTCCAGAAGTGCTCGAAATCGATGCCTTCCCGGTTGCACAGGTTCTTGAAACTGGCGAGGTAGCCAATAGGAGCGTCCAGCCAGACATAGAAGTATTTACCCGGCGCATCCGGAATCTCGAAGCCGAAGTAGGGCGCATCGCGGCTGATATCCCACTCCTGCAGCCCGGCATCCAGCCACTCAGCCAGCTTGTTTGCCACCTGTGGCTGCAATGTGCCGCTACGGGTCCATTTAGCCAGGAAATCGGCAAAGTCCGGCAGCTTGAAGAAATAGTGCTCGGACTCCTTCTCGATGGGCGTCGCCCCGGACACGGCCGAGCGCGGGTTGATCAGCTCCGCCGGCGTGTAGGTAGCGCCACAGGCTTCACAGTTGTCCCCGTACTGATCCTCGGTTTTGCATTTCGGGCACGTACCCTTGATAAACCGGTCCGCCAGGAACATGTTCTTTTCCGGGTCGTAGGACTGGATGATCTTGCGCGTGGCAATGTGCCCGTTTTCCTGCAACTGGCGGTAAATGTACTCCGAGAACTGGCGGTTCTCCTCGGAATGGGTGGTGTAGTAGTTATCAAAGTGGATATGAAAGCCGCGGAAATCTTCCTGATGCTCATCGCGGATACGGTCAATCAGCTGTTCGGACGTGATGCCTTCGCGCTCGGCCCGGAGCATAATGGCCGTGCCGTGGGCATCATCGGCGCAAACGTAGTAACAGTTCTGGCCACGCATTTTCTGATAACGTACCCAGATATCCGTCTGAATGTATTCCAGCAGGTGGCCCAGATGGATAGGGCCGTTGGCGTACGGCAGGGCGCTGGTAACCAGAATATCGCGCTGTTGTTTGCTCGCTTGCGTCATGGTGATGTCCGAACCTTATGTTGATACGGGTTGGAAAGACAAAACGGGGTCCTGGCGGCCGTCGGAATTGATTGCGCCAGGTAAAGACCCCATATGGTCAGAAACGGGCACAGATGATACCTTCCGAGCAGATATTTTTCATCCGAATCACCCGTTTCCGTGCTTAAAATCGCGCATTAGCTTATTCCGGAGAACCCGATGACACAGATATCAGAGCAGGCCCTGCAAACAGCGGTCCGCGAGTACCGCGACCCGTATCTCAACAAGGATCTCTACGAATTGGGTGCGGTAAAATCCCTGAGTGCGGACGCCAGAGGCAAAGTGACCCTCACAGTCGAGCTGCCGTACCCCTCCAAAGGCATCGCCGGGGCCCTGAAGGAGATCGCGACCAACGCGCTGGAATTCGTCGATGGCGTAGAGAGTGCCGACGTTCATGTCGGCCAGAAAATCCACGCCTATAAGGTTCAAAAAGACCTGCCCTCGGTCCCTGGCGTGAAAAACATCATCGCAGTCGCCTCCGGCAAGGGTGGTGTCGGTAAATCCACCACCGCCGTCAACCTCGCCCTGGCACTTCAGGCCGAAGGTGCGAGAGTCGGCATCCTCGACGCCGACATCTACGGCCCCAGCATCGGCATGATGCTTGGCGTGCCGGAAGGCAAGCGCCCCGACACCCGCGAAAACAAATACTTCGTCCCCATGGACGCCCACGGCCTCCAGGCTAACTCCATGGCCTTTGTTGTCACCGACAAAACCCCCATGGTCTGGCGCGGCCCCATGGTCAGCGGCGCGGTGATGCAACTGCTGCAACAGACCCTCTGGAACGAACTCGACTACCTCATTATCGACATGCCCCCGGGCACCGGCGATATCCAGCTCACCCTGGCCCAGAAAGTCCCCGTCACCGGCGCCGTGATCGTCACCACTCCCCAGGACATCGCCCTGCTGGACGGTAAAAAAGGCATCGAAATGTTCCGCAAAGTCGACATCCCCGTGCTCGGCGTTGTCGAAAACATGAGCGTCCACATCTGCAGCAACTGCGGCCACGAAGAACCCCTCTTCGGCCACGGCGGCGGTGCACGCATCGCCGAAGAATACAACACCACGCTCCTGGGTCAGTTGCCCCTGCACATGACCATCCGCGAACAGACCGACGGCGGCACCCCCTCCGTGGTTGCCGAACCGGACTCCGAAGTGGCCCGCCGGTACCGCGATATCGCCAGAAGGTTAGGGGCTGAACTCTCCACCCGGGAGCGCAACCTCAGTGGTTCCATCTCAAGCGTTTCGGTGACAGAGCACTGACTTAGGCTCAAAGAGGCGAATTCCCGACTGTTAGAGTCGCGAGGTTGGGGTGCACTTTCCAAAACTGTTGAGGGCCAGGGACGGCCCGAAACAAGCGCACATGGATGTGCTCGTAGCGTGTTTTGGAAAGTGCATCCCAAGCTTGCAGCCACCCAGCCAGGCAGTCCTGTGATAAAGCCCGTAGACTTCGACAGACACCGCGCTAACGGGTAAACTACGCCTCAATTTTTCCCAGTGGATACGAGACTTCGCCAATGAGCATCAAATCCGACAAGTGGATTCGCCGGATGTCCGAACAAAACGGCATGATCGAACCGTACGAAAGCGGACAGGTTCGTGAAACCGAAAAAGGCCGCGTGATCTCTTACGGCACCTCCAGCTATGGCTATGACGTACGCTGCAGCAACGAATTCAAAATCTTCACCAACGTCCACTCCGCCACCGTGGACCCGAAGAACTTCGACGAAAACAGCTTCGTCAACTACACCGGCGACGTCTGCATCATCCCGCCGAACTCCTTTGCCCTGGCCCGCACCGTCGAATACTTTCGCATCCCGCGCAGCGTACTCACCATCTGCCTCGGCAAATCCACTTACGCCCGTTGCGGCATCATCGTCAACGTCACACCGCTGGAACCGGAGTGGGAAGGCCAGGTTACCCTGGAGTTTTCCAATACCACCAACCTGCCGGCCAAAATTTACGCCAACGAAGGCGTGGCCCAGATGCTCTTCTTCGAATCCGACGAGATCTGCGAGACCAGCTACAAAGACCGGGGCGGCAAATACTTCGGCCAGACCGGCGTCACCCTGCCCAAGACATGAACGCCAACCAGTTCCTCAAAGCAGTCTCACAGTTGCAGGGCTGGCGCGAATGCGCCTTCCTGCTCGCTCTGGCTGAGCGCTCATTCCCCAACTATGCCTTGTTCGCAGACGCTGTCGACCTGAAAACCGGTGCCAAAATGCGCCAGCTGCTGGATCTTGGCTGGGACCTGCTCCAGAAAGATGTTTCGGAGTCCGCCATCCCCCAGCTGCTGGCAAGGCTGGAGACCCTGTCTCCGGATGTGAACGCCTACGATGCCTACGGCGTCTACCCGGCCTTTGATTTCTGCCAGTTGCTGGAGCAGGCCCTGCTTAGTCGTCTGAACCCGGGTAAACACCGGGCAACCGACGCCTCGCAGATGGCCACGGCAACGGTGATGAACTTCATTGAGCTTTCCGAGGGTGACGATCTCGACGAAGACGAGCTGGTTCGCTTGCTGGATCAACACCCCCTGATGAAAGAGGACAAGACCTTCCAGCGCGATCTGGTGCTTGCCCTCAAACGCCAGCGCACGCCTACCGATCAGTTCGTGGCCCGCCTGCGGGAAGACGCAGCCAACGACGGCGTCAGCAACCTGGGCATCTCCCTCAACGAATAATCGAACAGCGCGCGGGCGAGCTACACTTTCAGTGTTCTTTATTGTTTTCAGCCCTGGTCAGACGGAATTTACCTCATGAAACTCTCTGCATTTGGTCGCAAATTTACCGCCGATGCCGGTATTACGTCCCTGATGGATGACCTTGGTAATGCCATGGCATCCGGCGACGACATGATCATGATGGGCGGCGGTAACCCGGGGCATATTCCCGAGATTCAGCAGCGAGTGCAGGAAATTCTGGCGGACATGAGTCGCAGCGAAAGCGATGTCCGGCGTCTGGTTGGCATTTACGATCCGCCCCAGGGCGAAAAGCAGTTTATCGCCGCGCTCGCCGAGATGCTGAACCGCGAGTACAACTGGGGCCTGAAACCCGGGAACATCGCGCTTACCAATGGCAGCCAGGCCGCCTTCTTCATGTTGTTCAACATGTTTGGCGGCGACTACGGTGAAGGTCAGCGCAAGCATATTCTGTTGCCTCTGGCACCGGAATACATCGGCTACGCCGACGCTGGCATCGAGCCTGGCCTGTTTCACGCGGTTCAGCCGGATATTTCCTTTACCGATGCTCATGAATTCAAGTACCGGGTGGACTTTGATGCCGTGGAAGTGACCGGCGAGACGGGCGCTATCTGTGTGTCGCGGCCCACCAATCCGACCGGCAATGTGGTGACCGACGACGAGCTTGCGCGTCTTGAGCAACTGGCGCGTGACCACGACGTGCCCCTGATCGTTGACGGAGCCTATGGCACGCCGTTTCCCAGCCTGCTTTTTGTCGACGCAACGCCCACCTGGAACGAGCAGATTATCCTCTGCCTGAGTCTGTCGAAATTGGGCCTGCCAGCGGCGCGTACGGGTATTGTGATTGCGGCTGAGCCGATCATCAAGGCGCTCTCGGGCATTAACGCCATCGTGAACCTGGCCACGGGTAGTTTCGGAGCCATGCTGGCGGATCCGCTGGTCAGGTCCGGCGAGATCCTCTCGCTGAGCCGCGAGGTGGTATGCCCATTCTACAAGGCGAAAATGCAGAAGGCGGTAGCAGTTTTTCGGGACGCCATGGGGGAGGACAGTTGCCGCTGGTATCTCCACAAGCCGGAGGGCGCGATGTTTCTCTGGTTGTGGTTCCCGGATCTGCCGATCACCAGCCTTGAGTTGTACCAGCGACTGAAAGCCCGTGGTGTGCTGGTTGTTTCCGGCCATTATTTCTTTCCGGGGCTGCCGGAGGACGGCTGGAAACACCGGCACGAGTGCCTGCGTGTGACCTACTCCCAGGACGATGAGCGGGTTGCCGAGGGTCTGAGGATCATCGCGGATGAAGTCAAAGCCGTCTGGCGTGAGGCTGGGCGCGAGGTTTAGGGCCCGAAATCCGCCGCTTCCAGTTTCAGCTCGTAGCTGCTGCCGTCTGGTTCCACCTGTCGCAGCCGCACGAGAAGGAAATCCTGCTCGGGCGAGAACCACATCAGGGTCTGGCGCTTCGAGTCCTCCCGAACCTTTTCCGCTTTCAGAAAGGCTGTTCCGTCGCCACCGGTGCTTGTAGCCTCGCCGTTTATGACGGCAAAACGCTCATCATCAACTGACCGGCCATTAATGACCTTGTAGGTCATATCACGTTCGCCGTTGCGGATATCCTGATGCAACTGGAGCTGGTAGCCGAGCGGATCCAGGACCCCTTCCTCCAGTTCGATTTCAAAGCGCTTGCCCTTGTACTCTCCGGTGGCCACACCTGTCGACCAGTCGAAATCGATGGAATGCTTCCGATCCTTTATCAGAAACCCGGAAAGGTGGTAGCGGTACCTCATCGGCACGACCCGACCGTTTTCCCATCTGAGGATCAGGGATTCATCAATGCTGGCAATAAAGGAATCAACATCGGTTCGGTAGAGCCAGATATCGTTGCCCTGAGATGTCAGAGTCCGTTTTGCGGTGCCACTGAGGGAGATGCCTTTTTCCATGGCCGCTGTGTAGCTGGCTTCAAAGGGTGTAAGCCCCGTGTCCGACTCCGCCTGGACGGAGCCTGCCAGAATGCCGAGGCAGAGCGACAATGCTGCGCCCCGGAGTTTGGAGGTTAGTAGTGAGTGCATATAGCTAAACCCGAACAAATACCGTCATCGATGGCGACAGTGTAGCTGCCCGGGTGAGATACGGAGATGACAATTCGTTCAGGCGATGGATCAGTTATCGGGCAGGCGCATGGGCGCGTTCAGGGGCTCTCCGTCAAACATCACGTAATCGCTGCCCAACTGAACCCGGCCCTCGCAGAACCAGCGGACTACGATGGGGTAAAGAACGTGTTCCTTTTCCTGAACTTTCTCCGCCAGGGACTCCGGGGTATCGTCGGGTGCGATCGACACCTCTGCCTGGGTGATGACCGGCCCGCCGTCCAGTTCCTCTGTCACGAAGTGGATGGAGACCCCATGAACTTTGTCGCCGGCTTCCAGCGCTCGTTGATGGGTCTTCAGACCGGTGTACTTCGGCAGCAGAGAAGGGTGGATGTTCAGCATCTTGCCCCGGAAGGCGCGGACGAAACCGGTGGTCAGGATCCGCATGAAACCTGCCAGCACGATCAGATCCGGGTTATGGCGGAGAATCTCCGCCATAAGGGAAGCATCAAACTCCTCACGGGAGCCGAAATCCTTGTGGTTTACCACGAAGGCTTCAATGTTGGCCTGGGCTGCACGCTCCAGGGCGAAGGCCCCCGGCTGGTTACAGCCGACCGCAACAATCTGCCCGGGAAATTCCCGTTCACGGCTCGCGTCGATCAGTGCCTGCAGGTTGGTGCCGCTGCCGGAGGCTAACACCAGGATTCTCGGTAATGGGGTCTGATCTGCCTTCATGCCGACAGAAGTCCGGGTGCGTAGCGAACGGATGCCTCTGCGTCTTCGCTGTCCGCACTTTCGATGATACCGACCTGCCAGGCATGTTCGCCCAGTGCTTTGAGGGTATCCAGAGCCAGCTCCTTCTGGTTGGCAGGTACGCAGACGATCATGCCGATGCCGCAGTTAAAGGTACGGTACATCTCCTCGCTGGCCACACCGCCATTGTCCTTGAGCCACTGGAATACCGGAGGCAGCGTCCAGCTCGCGGTATCGATTGCGGCCACGCTGCCCCTTGGCAGTACCCGGGGAATGTTCTCTGGCAGTCCGCCGCCGGTGATATGGGACAGTGCACGCACGTCCACTTCACGAATGAGTTGAAGAAGATTTTTCACGTAAATCCGGGTGGGTGCCATCAGGGCGTTGGCCAGGGTGGTCTCGCCCATGGGCTGATTCAGGTCGGCGCTGCTCACTTCCAGGATTTTCCGGATCAGCGAATAGCCATTCGAGTGGGGGCCGGATGATCCCAGTGCGAGCAGGCTATCGCCGGACTGAACCCGGCTTCCGTCGATGATTTCACTGCGCTCGGCAACGCCGACACAGAAGCCCGCCAGGTCGTAGTCGTCGCCCTCGTACATGCCCGGCATCTCGGCAGTCTCGCCGCCCACCAGCGCACAGCCGGCCTGTTCGCAGCCTTCACCGATTCCGCCAACCACCTGGGCGGCAACATCGACGTTGAGTCTGCCGGTGGCGTAGTAATCCAGGAAAAACAGGGGTTCGGCACCGCCGACAACCAGATCGTTCACGCACATGGCGACCAGATCGATGCCAATGCTGTCGTGCTTGTTCAGTTGCATCGCCAGTCTGAGTTTGGTGCCCACCCCGTCGGTTCCGGAAACCAGAACCGGCTCATTGTAGCCGGCAGGAATCGAGACCATGGCGCCGAAGCCGCCGAGGCCGCCCAGAACTTCCGGGCGGCGGGTGCGCGCTGCGGTGTCCTTGATGCGGCTGACGAGTTCATTGCCGGCGTCTATATCAACGCCGGCATCACGGTAGGTCAGGGAGGGCTTCTGTTCGCTCATGGTGTACTTAACCGTTGGCCAGTGGGTCAGGTGGCGGATTTTAACAGGTGCAGTGTGGTGCTCCAAATGTATATTGCTTTTCTGAAACCCGGCGCCGCTACTCACACTCTGGACCATGGTGTATCCTATGCGCCATTCATGCGAACTGCAGGGTGTTTCATGTCAGTATCAGGACAAAAGCCGGCACATACATCAGTATCGGCAGCGTGGGTGTTTGTGTTGTTCACGTTTCTGCTGGGCGGGGTTTCCGGCCCGGCAGCCGCGGTAACGGTATCCGGCCTGTATTCTGCCAGGGTGCCCGTGGGCGGATCTTCCCCGGGCCAGCTTGCTGAAGGGTATTCAGATGGTTTGAGCCAGGTTCTGGTGCGTGTCTCGGGCACCAGGGACGTGCTGTCCCTGGAAGGCGTCGAAGCGCTGCTGTCTGACGCTGAGTCCTTGCTGCTATCTTATCAGGTAGTCCGGGACGACTCCGGTCAGAGCGTCCTGGACATGTCTTTCGGCGCGGTAGGTGTAAACCGGGCCCTGGCGTCAGTCAACGCGCCGGTGTGGGGCGCCAACCGCCCACTGACGCTTGCATGGATTGCGGCCGAGGAGCGTGGCTCCCGTACACTGATAACCGATGATACGCTGGGGGCTACCCTGCGCGTGCAGGAAACCAGCGGAACCTGGCAGGCCGCCTTTGACGCGGCAGCGAGAAAGCGGGGGCTGCCGGTGGCGCTGCCTCCAGCAAGTTTCACCACCGATCGGGAACTTTTGTCAGATATCTGGGGTCAGTTTGTTGGCCGGGTGAAGGCCGCATCGGGTGATCTGGAGCACGATGTGCTGGCGTTGGTGCGGGTCAGCCGCAGTGGTGAGCAGTGGCGTGCCGGTTGGGTTTTTGATGGCATGTCGATGAATTCGGGCGAGGAATCGGTAACCGGCCCGACCCCCGACGCTCTGGCCGAGGCGATGATTAATCGCTGGGCCGAGCTGTACGCCAGTCGCTATGCCGTTGACGCTGCAGAGGTTGGCGAGTCCCCGCAAGTGGATATTGTGGTGCGTGGTGTGACTTCGCTGGAGGACTATGCCAGGGTCAATCAGGTTCTCGGGGGGCTGACGCCGGTGGTCAGTGTGGGTGCACACCGGGTACGGGAAGACCAACTGACTCTGAGAGTCGCTTTTTCCGGTGAGCTGGATCAGCTCAGGGAATATATTGCCCTCGATCCGAGATTCGTCTCCCTGGGAACGGAAAACCCGTCTGTTCCGGCGGAAGTTCCGTCGGTAACAAGTCAGCCGTCGGCCGCGCCAGAAACGGAAACCGCCCAGGAAAGCGCCACTGAGCAACCGGCAGGCGCAGGGTCGCCGTTATCGTCAGGAGAATCAGAAAGCCCGTCCCTGTTTACCTACCAGCCGGTGCCCGTTGATGAAGAGGATGCCAGGCAGGCGTTCGAATCCCTGTACCAGGTTCTGTATTATCGTTGGCAACCGTCTTCTGTCATCGGGAGCGATGGCGGAGAGTAAGACGTTACCGGAGGGAGTCTTTTGAATTTGCACAGCTGGCGCTGGATTCCCAATGCCCTGACGTTTCTGCGCATTCTTCTGATAGCTCCCTTTGCAGGCGCGTTGCTGGCCGGAGATTACCGGTGGGCACTGGTGATTTTTTTTCTGGCGGCTGGCACGGATGCAATTGACGGGTTCCTGGCGCGGCACTTTAACTGGCGCACCAGGCTCGGAGCAATTGCCGATCCACTTGCCGACAAGGCCCTACTGATCACCGCCTACCTTATGCTTACACTGACCTCCGTTCTGCCGGTCTGGCTGTTCATGGTGGTTCTGGGGCGGGACCTGCTGATCGTGGCAGGCGCGCTGGCATACCATTATAGCGTTGGCCGCTACGATATGGAGCCGAGTATCCCTGGTAAGGTGAATACCTTCGTTCAGATTCTGGTGGCACTGGCGATCATTGTGCTGCTGGCCGATTTGTCCATGCCGACCTGGGTGGTGGATGCCGGCATCGTGCTGGTCGCCGCCTCGGCGGTGTTCAGTGGTGTTCATTACCTTTGTGTCTGGGGTTTGCGGGCCTGGAGGGCCAAACGGTCATGAGTGCATCCCAGCTGGTACTTGGCGTCAAGCTGCGTGACGATGCGCGCTTTGATAACTTCCACGGTGATCGCAACACGGATGCCGCGAAACGTCTGGAGGCGGTGTGTCATCGGCCCGCCAGGGTTCCCGTGGTTGTTCTGTGCGGAGATTCCGATACCGGGAAAAGTCACCTCCTGCAGGCGGTTTGCCATCGCAGCGAAAACCGTGGCAAGACTGCGGTCTGCATCAGTATTGCCGAGCTGCACCCCTTTGGCCCCGGGGCACTTTCCGGCCTTGAGGCCCAGGACATCATTTGTCTGGATGACCTGGATCGCATTGCGGGTGACCGGTTGTGGGAAGAAGCCATCTTCCATTTGTATAACCGGATACAGGACCAGGGCGGACTGTTGGTGGTGGGTTTGTCGGACCTGCCCGCCAACCTGCCGTTCGAATTGCCAGACTTGGTATCGCGGCTGAGCCACGGCCTGACCATCCAGCTGGGGATCTACCGGGACGACGATCGACTGAAGATTCTGATGGCGCGGGCGGAAAAACGCGGTCTGGTGATGGCGGATGACGTCGCCGGCTACATTATGCGCCGGGCTCCCAGGCGGCTTGGGGATTTGCTGGGCATTCTGGATATACTGGATGAAAATTCACTTCAGGCGCAGCGAAGACTCACGATCCCGTTTGTGAAAACGGTCATGGGGTGGTGAAAGCCCGCGAAGCTATAGTGGCATCATAAAGAACGATACGTGCTTATTAGGGGAGAGACGAAATGAGACGGGTGGTATTCAACCAGAAAGGCGGTGTCGGCAAGTCCAGTATTACCTGCAATCTTGCCGCTATCAGTGCAGCTCGGGGAAAACGAACATTGGTTGTGGACCTGGACCCCCAGGGGAACTCCACCCATTATTTGCTGGGAAAGCCGGCCAGTGAGCTCAAGGACACTGCCGCTGATCTGCTTGAACAGACCGTCGCATTTACAGTATTCAATCGCCGCCCGGACGAATTCGTTCACGCAACACCGTTCAAAAACCTGTTTGTGATGCCGTCCAGTCCGGAGCTGGACTTCCTTGAGCGCAAGCTGGAGGCCAAGCACAAGATCTACAAGCTGCGCGAAGCCCTTAAAAAGCTGGAGGAAACCTTTGACGCCATCTACATCGATACGGCGCCTGCGCTCAACTTTTACACCCGGTCGGCACTCATTGCGGCCCAGCGCTGCCTGATCCCGTTCGATTGTGACGATTTTTCCCGTCAGGCTCTGTACAACATTCTCAATGAGATCCGTGATCTTCAGGAAGACCACAACGAAGACCTGGTTGTTGAGGGAATTATCGCCAATCAGTTCCAGCCCCGGGCCAGTTTGCCGAGACAGCTGGTCAGGGAGCTCATCGAAGAAGGCTTGCCCGTGTTGCCGGTGAGGCTATCGAGCTCCGTGAAAATGAAAGAGTCCCATCAGAGCCGGCAGCCCCTGATTCATATGGCGCCCAAGCACCCTCTGACACGCCAGTACGAGGACCTGTTTCGGGTTCTGCATGGCGAAACAGTGGAGCTGGAGCCACTGATTGACTGAAGTGAGACTGATATGACCAAACCCGATCATCCGATCAGGCAGGTTGCAGACAGCCTGTTGAACATTGAGATGGAATTACGGCAACTCGGGCTTTGGGAGTCGGAGTTGCCGCCTGAACAGGCTTTTCAGAGCACCAAGCCGTTTTGCATCGATACCCTGGAGTTCCACCAGTGGCTGCAGTTTGTGTTTGTGGCCAGAATGAAGGTGATTATTGAGAACGACCACCCGCTGCCGGCGGTTTCCGGCATGGCGCCCATGGCTGAGGAGCATTTTCGTGGCCGGCCAGAGCCCGGGAGCGCGCTGGTCAGGGAGCTGGAGGAAATCGACCGTTTGCTGTCCGGAGGCTGATCAGTCCAGCCTCATGGACAGATCCACGGCCCTGATGTCTTTGGTCAGTGCGCCAATCGAGATGAAATCCACGCCGGTTTCCGCGATCGGGACCAGGGTGGTTGAGTTAATCCCGCCAGAGGCCTCAAGTTTTGCCCTGCCAGCGGTCCTGGCGACCGCCGTGCGCATGTCTTCCAGCGAAAATTCGTCCAGCATGATGATGTCTGCCCCTGCATTCAGGGCCTGGTCCAGTTCGTCAAGGTTTTCGGTTTCCACTTCAACGGGTTTGCCCGGTGCGATCCGGTGAGCCGCCAGAATGGCATCGGCTATGGAGCCGCACGCGGCAATGTGGTTTTCCTTGATCAGAAACGCATCCCACAGGCCGATGCGATGGTTGTAACAGCCACCACAGGTAACCGCGTATTTCTGGGCCAGGCGCAGCCCGGGCAGGGTTTTCCGGGTATCAAGCAGGCGAACGCCAGTATGGGCCACCCTGGCCGCATATCCGGCGCAGGCGGTGGCGACGCCAGAGAGGGTCTGTAACCAGTTAAGGGCCGACCGTTCCGAGGTGAGCAAGCTTCTTGCGGGGCCTTCCATGGTGAAAAGTACCTGATCGGGTGACGCGGTTTCGCCATCGGTAACCTGCCAGCTAAGCGTCACCGAAGGATCAACCTGCCGGAAAACCTCTTCAACCCACTGACGACCGGCGATGGTGGCGGCTTCCCGGGTAATAACCCGGCCGCTGGCGCGCTTTTCCGGCGGTATAAGCTTGGCCGTGATATCGCCGTCTCCAATATCTTCCCGCAGACTCTGGGCAACATTTTCGATTCTGGCCTGGCGGAGGATTTCTGCGGTGATCATAGGGAAGAGCGTCCGGTCGTTTGGGATGGAACAATGTTGAGGCTGGTCATTCTATAGGGCACTCGGGGAATCGCCAAACGCTCGCCGCCTGCCTGCTACTCTTAATGTTGGGCTGCTAAAGTGTGATGCAGGTCAGGTCTACACAAAAGGTGACAAATTCTGACACAACCTGACGCAGGCAGCTCGTATCATGTGAGGTGGAAAGAAGTTCAGATATTGGCCGATCAAGACCCGGAGCAGCTTCATGGCGCACGATAACAAGGTTGTCAGCTTTTCAGGCCAGAAACCGCCTGGCCGGTTTTCCTTGCCGGCTGCGCTGGTTCACCTGCGTGACGCCTCGGGTCAGTCACTGAAATCTGTTCTTGCCAGATTTTTTGATCGCGCCGACGATGCCCTGTTCGAACTTGCCGACCGGGCAGGTACTAACCTCGACCAGACAGCCTATTTTGATGCCATGCGTGAGCTCAGACTGCGCCGCAAGGCCATGGTGGTGTCGATGCTCCAGTATGTCAGCCAGGCGTTCAACGAAATCGGAAAGTTCCTGCCCCAACAGGCGACCGGCTCTCTGGAAGACATCGACCAGGATTCGCTCAGTCTGGTAGACCATTCACAGCTGGAGCAGCAGGTTGCCATCGATAACCTGATTAACAAGCTCCGGAATCGTTACCCAGAACAGATCCGCCTGTTGACTGTGCGGGTCGGCCATTTGGTACCGGGTATTAACCTGAAAGACGCGCAGATGCCCCTGAGCCCGGAAGTTATCTGTGGCGGGGTGGCTGAAGCCTGTGCCGATCTTGACATAGACATACGGGCCAAGCTGGTGGTCCTCAAGCTGTTTGACCGCCTGCTTGCCGACACACTGGGCGACTTCTATCAGGAGGCGAACCGGACGCTGATCAATGAGGGGGTGTTGCCGGAGATGAAGCGTCCGCCGGTCGGAAGAGGGTCAACCCGGCCCGGTCAACGGCCCGCAGGTGGTGGCACGGGGGCACCCTCCGGTGCTGATGTCTCGCCGGGCGCCCCCGCCGGTGAGAGTTATGGTGGGCCATGGTCCCGGGCGACCTTCTCCGAGCTCAGCGCACTGTTGCATCAGGGTGACGCCGCATCCGGTGGCCGAGGCCACGGTGGTGAAGGCTGCATCGATACTGATCGCCTTATGGCACGCCTGACGGAAGCGCAGTCCAACAGCCGGCAGTGGGGTGACGGTGTCGTCATGCCCCTTAATGAGCAGCTACAACCCATTCTCCGGGCTGGAGATGGCCAGAGCCTGAAGCCGGGGCAGGTGGACGGTGATGTAATCAATCTGGTGTCCATGTTGTTCGATTTTATTCTGGAAGATCGGCAGCTGCATCCGGTCATGAAGGCATTGATCGGGCGCCTGCAGATTCCGGTGCTGAAAGTCGCCCTGAGTGACAAGAACTTTTTCAATCGGGGCGGTCATCCGGTTCGTAAGCTGCTCAATGAGATGGCTTTGTCCGCGATCGGCTGGGCCGAGAAAAAAACCGGCCAGCGTGACCCCCTTCGGGAAAAGATAGAAGCTGTAGTCGACCGCGTTCTGAACGAATTCACCGACAACGTAGCCCTGTTCGAGGAGTTGCTGAAGGATTTCAGTTACTTCATGGATCTGGACCGCCGTCGCCGGGAACTCGTGGAGCAGCGCCTTCGGGATGCGGAAGAGGGGCGGGCCCGTCAGGAGCGTGCTTCGGAGGCGGCAGAAGGGCTGGTGCAGGAGCTGACTGAAAAGCATGCTATTCCGGAGCCGGTCACCGGCTTGCTCAACGAGGCCTGGGTCCGGTATCTGCAGTGGGTTGCGCTTCGGGAGGGTGAGGGCAGTGACCGCTGGCGGCATGCCCGCAAGCTGACGGAACAGCTGGTCTGGAGTGTGGATCCGCGCCCGGTCAGCGATTCAACCCGCAGCGAGTTGTTGCGGGCCATTCCGGCCATTGTTGATGACCTGCGCAAAGCTCTGCAGGAAATTTCCTGGGATCCGTTTGCCACCGATGCCGCCATCCGTGATCTGGAACTGGCCCATGTGGATGTATTCCAGAAGCTTGTGACCGCACCGTCACGGGAAGGGCCCCCTTCCGAGTTGCCGGCTGGTAATCTGGTTCAGTCTGAACCGGAACGCCCGGAGGACTACGCGTCGGCTGGCCCTGAGAGTCCGGAGGAATCCCGGGACGACGAGCCGGTTGCAGGGCCTGCTGCATCATCTGTTGAGGTTGCCGGGGGCGAAGCTGCCGAACAGCCTGAGCGCACCGGGGTGACGGGTTCGGTATCGCCGCAGTGGCAGGAAACAGCGGACGGCCTTCGGGTGGGGTCCTGGATTGAACTCATCCGCGATGAAACGCGGGTCCGGTGTAAACTCGCCGCTTTTATCAAGGCAACCGGGAAGTATATATTCGTTAACAGAAGCGGTGCCAAGGTTGCCGAATACCAGCGCCAGGCCCTGGCCGCAGACATGGAGGCGGGCCGAATCACCATGCTGGACGATGGCCTGATCTTCGATCGGGCACTGGAGTCAATTATTGATAACCTGCGGAACAGCCGTAGAGACTGACTCGTAGCAACCGGGGCAAGTTTGTGATTCAATCAGGGAGTGTAATCCTCTGAAACTTTTGGAATTATTTTGCCCGATTCAGACGTTTTGTCCGCGAGCCTTTCCGATTCCGGTTCCGACCGAAGTACGCTCCGTGAAACCGGGAAGATTCCCTTCGCCCGCTGGTGTCCCTCGCCAAACTTCGGGCCCCGCCCTGATGGCGCTGCCATTTCCCTGCTGGTTGTCCACAATATAAGCCTTCCTCCAGGGCGTTTCGGCGGCCCGGAAATTGAAAACTTCTTCTGCAATTGTCTCGATCACTCGGCCCACCCGTATTTCCGGACCATTGAAGGCATTCAGGTCTCGGCTCATCTGCTGATTCGTCGCGATGGAGCCGTTGTCCAGTTCGTCAGCCTGCTTGATCGCGCCTGGCATGCGGGCAGATCGAGTTTTGACGGGCAGGAAGAATGTAACGACTTCTCCATCGGGATTGAGCTGGAGGGCGCCGATGACGTCCCTTATACCTCCGGGCAATATCATCAGCTTGCACGTGTCGCCGATCTCATCATGCTGGCCTGGCCCGACATCACTGCCGGTCGCATTGCCGGCCATAGCGATATTGCGCCGGGCCGCAAAAGCGACCCGGGACCGGCGTTTGACTGGCAGCACTTCCGGGCAACCCTTAAGCAAATACGAGCAGCGAGGGAGAGCGTCTAGATGGTGCTGATTGTCTTTCTTCTTGCCTACATGGTGCGCAGACGTCTGGATTCCCTGGATCTGCTTTCCGGTGATGACGTCTGGCGCCGGTGGTTTCATCTGGGCAGTCGTGCCAGGGCGGGCCACGAAACGGAAATTGCAACCGGGTTGGCGCTGGTTCTGCTTCCGGCCTTGTTGCTGGGAGTGGCCGAGTATCTGCTGGTGGCCTCGGGCTGGCCGGTGGCGACTTACCCGCTGGAGTTCCTGGTTCTGGTGGTCATCATGGGAACACCCGGCTGGCGGCAGGTGCTCCGGCCTTATGCAGAAGCATGGCAACGGGGAGACATGCAATCGGCATGGCACCATGTGAAGGATCATTTGCCGGCGGAAGAGCGTGGCGCTGCATTGTCTCCGGAGGCAATGCATCTTTCCCTGTCCAGGACGCTGATGTTAACGGTGTTCCAGCGTTTCTTCCTGGTGGCTTTCTGGTACGCAGTCGGGGGAATCGGCGTGGCGGTTCTGGCCCGGGGGCTGGCTGCGCTCGCAGATCAGTGGCCCCAGGCGCCGGCTCGCCCCAGATTCGAAAGGCTATCGGAATGGGCGGGCTGGATTCCGGCAAGGCTGTTGTCACTGACATTCGGAATTGCCGGAGACCTTGCCGGCTGGTTGCGCGAAACCCGCCAGACCCTTACCGGCGTGACGAGAAAAGCCGGTGAGGTCCTAATGATTTCCGCCAACGGGGCGTTAACCGGATATGCTCTGGATCCTGCCCGTTTTTCCCGGATTCATCCGGATGAGTGGACAGCTTTCGGGGGGCGAAGCCTGAGCGCGATAAGGGATTTACTGAACAGAAGTATGCTCGTGTGGATCTGCACGCTCGCCTTGCTGGTGATTTCCGGCGTTGTCTGAGCAGAACTCCTGCGAAGTTACAGTTTAACAACAAATAATGCTCAAGTTTTTAAGACTTTAGGCGACAATATAAGAAAAGAACAATTGTTCAGTAGTTAATCGCCAGCAAGAGGGTCACCGTGAAGCACCTTATCAATCCTGCCATTGCCCTTATGAACCGGCTGCCGATGGTCTACAAATTCAGCCTCATCAGCATCCTGTTTCTGTTACCGATCAGTGGACTGTCATGGTTGGTTATCTCCGAGCTTAACCGCTCGGTTCAGGCCATGACCCGTGGCGTCGAGGGGCTTGAGCAACTGGAGCAGGTTGACCGGCTGGTCGATGCGGCAATGGATTACCGGGATTATCGTTCTCCGGCTGTGATCAAGGATGACGGGGCCATTATGGCCGCGTCAGAGGAAGCGGCCAGTGAAGTTGAGGCGAGGTTGGAGGCGCTGACTGCAGAGGAGCGTTCCTTTGATGCTTCCGGCTCCTGGACCGGACAGGTCGAGACACTCCGGCAGGACTGGCAGGCTCTGCGCGCCGACGATAACTACCTGGGCAGTTTCGATCCGCAATTCAAGTATTATCAGGAGTTCGTCCAGAAGGCCCAGGCCCTGTTGCCGGCGACCATTGAGATTTCCGGCCTCGGGCACGGGGCTTCGCGGGAAAATCTGCTGATCCTTGGCCTGGTTCGTGATTCACTTCCGGCGGCTCGCACCGTTATCGGACGGGCAAAATCCTACGGTATCTTTGCGCTGGTCGATGGGCAGGTAGGCTACGCCCTGAGTGAAACCCTGAATGAAATCTATGACCAGCTGACCAATCGCAGCTCGCTCCTTACTCCGGCGCTGTCTGTCGTCACTGAGTCGTCGCCCGCTCTGGTGGAGAAGTCGGGTGGGGCAATTCGCAGGGTTGACGAAAGCCTGATGATTGTTCGGGACCAGCTGGACCAGAATGTTATCACACCCATGCGCCTGGAAATGCCCTGGCAGGAATACGATGAGTTGATGTCAGAACAGCTGGCTCACTACGATCGGGTAAAAGCCGCCGCGTTTGAGGTGGTGAATGCCAACCTGCGGTCACGGCTCGATAGTGAGATGAGTCAGCGTCGCCTGATCATCATTGCACTGGTTGCCATTCTGCTGGTGGTTGTTTACCTCTACATCGGTTTCTTCATGTCGGTTCGTACCGCCATCAACCGTTTCAGTGAGGCCGCAAGGGGCGTTGCCGCCGGCGATATGACCACCCACATCATGTTGCATAACCGGGACGAACTGGGCGAACTGACAGCGGAGTTCAACAACATGACGGACCGGATCGCCGAACTGATACGGTCTGTCAGTCGTACCACGGCCGATGTGGATCAGCAGGCGACCCGGGTTAACGACACTGCAGCGGCCAACAGTGAGGCCGTGGCTCGCCAGATGGATGAGAGCGGCCAGATTAATGAGGCCATGAACCAGATGGTTGAAGCCGTGAACGAGGTCACCGAAAGTGCCCACAGGGTCGCCGACAGTGCCGGCAATGCCGAACGGGATACCGAAACCGGTCGTGGTGTGGTTGCCGATACTGTGGCAACCATTAATAAGCTGGCTGCCGAAATCTCGGGCGCGGTGGAGGTGATCAACAGGGTCAGTAAAGACAGCGACAATATCAGCCAGGTGTTGGTGGAAATCAAGGCCATTGCGGAACAGACCAATCTGCTGGCCCTGAATGCGGCGATTGAAGCCGCCAGGGCGGGCGAGCAGGGGCGCGGGTTTGCCGTGGTTGCCGATGAAGTCCGGTCATTGTCACAGCGCACTCACAAGTCGACCGAAGAGATTGAAGGGATGATCTCAAGGCTGCAGAGCGGTGTTAAGGACGCTGTGTCCGCCATGACCAACAGCCGGGATGTTACCGAAGCGACGGTGCAGAAATCCGGTGAGGTGACGCAGGCGCTGGATCGGATTGCCAATGGTATTGCGGTCATTGTGGATATGAGCCACCAGATCGCACAGGCTGCGGAGGAGCAGTCCGCCGTCGCGAAGAACGTCAATTCGAACGTAGAGGAAATTGGCGAACTGGGCAAAAAGACCGCCGCAAACGCGGAGGAGACGCTGGGGTCCTCGAGGGAAATGTCGGAACGGACGGCTTCGCTTCAGCGGCTGGTGGAGGCCTTCAAGGTCTGACCGGCACGACGTTTGTGCTGACAAAAGGCGATTGCTCATCAGTCTGCGCCTGTTAATGTGACGACAGCTGTTGTACCTGCTCGGTCAGCATTTGGTTCACTGGTGTCCGGATGCCGAAGTCTTTTCCCAGCCTCGCCAGATAGCCGTTGATGAAGTTTATCTCCGTGGTGCGGCCCTTGAGAACATCAGCACGCATGGACGAGGTGTTGCGGGCAGTCTTGCGGGCAACCGTTTCTATCCTGTGACGAAGGGCTTCCGGCGTTTCCTCGCCCTGTCCGCTTGCTCGCATCAGATCTGATAGTTCGCGGCACAGACCGCGGATGGTGTCCCGATAGAGGGAAGAGGCAAGGATATCGCCGTTGGGGCAGTCCAGGATGGCGGTGTAGGGATTGATGCCGGCATTGATAATAAGCTTCTGCCAGAGCCGCTGGCGAATAGTCTGCTCGGGATGAATCGTCAGGCCGCCGGCGCTCAGTAACGCCACTGCCTTGTTGAGGTAGCTGCCAGCGGATTCGGTCATTGGCCCGATCCAGGTGTCACCGGTGCCGGCGTGGACCAGCAGATCCGGCTCCGGCCGGTTGGCGCCTTCGGTGGTACTGGCTGCCAGGATGGGGCGGTACGGCCAGTGGGCAGTCACCGTTTGCTGGCTGCCGAGGCCGTTCTGGAAAAGAATGATCGGGGAACTTTGGGGGAACCGGTCGATTACTCCGGCAATCGCCCCGAAGGTGTCGCCGGCCTTGGTGGTGACCAGAATCAGTTCGGGGTTGTCACCGGCCCTGAGCCAGGGAACCTCGATGATCGATTCCGGCCCATTGAAAGGCCGGAACCGATAGCGGATGGCCGCCCTGGGCGGTTCAGCAGGCCGGGCAATGAACGCAGCCCGGCCGGGATCCAATGAGGCGGCCCACAGCCGCCCCAGGGAACCTGCGCCCAGAATGGCGATCATGTCGGTTACATGGCCTCGATGTCGGCCCGCTGCTGGCTCAGGCGGGCCTGGCTGCTTTGGGCGTCACGGAGCTTTTCCTGCTCCTTTTCAACAACTTCGGCCGGTGCCTTGGCGGTAAACTTCTCGTTACCCAGCTTGCCTTCCAGGCGGCCAATTTCTTTCTGCAGGCGCTCCAGCTCCTTGTCCAGGCGCTTGAGCTCTGCATCCTTGTCGATCAGGCCGGCCATGGGGACCAGCACTTCCATTTCGCCAACAAGCTGGGTGGCAGACATCGGGGCTTTTTCGCCTTCAAACCAGTCCAGGCTCTCAAGCTTTGCCAGGGAGCTCAGGAACTGGCGGTTGTCGTTCATACGTCGCTGGTCTTCGGCGTCTTTGCTCCGCAGCAGGACCGGAATCTTTTTCGCCGGGGAGATATTCATCTCACCACGGATGTTCCGCACGGCCACGATGACCCCTTTGAGCCATTCAATGTCAGCGGTAACAGCAGCATCCTGCTTGGTGGCATCCGGCTGGGGGAAGGCTTGCAGCATGATGCTGTCGCCACTTTTGCCGGCCAGGGGCGCAATGCGCTGCCAGATTTCCTCGGTGATGAACGGCATCATCGGGTGGGCCAGGCGCAGGACCGCTTCCAGCACCCGGACCAGGGTGCGGCGGGTGCCGCGCTTGGCTTCAGCACTGGCATTCTCATCGTTCAGAACCGACTTGGACAGCTCCAGGAACCAGTCGCAGTATTCGTTCCAGATAAACTCGTACAACGCGTAGGCTGCGAGGTCGAAACGGTACTGGTCCAGGTGGCGGATCACATCCTGCTCACAACTCTGCAGTTCGCTGATGATCCAGCGGTCAGCCAGTGACAGCTCCACCGGCTCGTCGTTGACGCCGCAGTCTTCGCCTTCGGTGTTCATCAGCACGTAACGGGCGGCGTTCCACAGCTTGTTGCAGAAGTTGCGGTAGCCCTCCAGGCGTTTCATGTCCCAGTTGATGTCACGACCGGTGGTGGCCATGGCAGCCAGGGTGAAGCGTAGGGCGTCAGTGCCATGAGCGGCAATACCCTCCGGGAATTCCTTCTGGGTGCGTTTGCCGATCTTCTCGGCCAGCTTGGGCTGCATCAGGTTGCCGGTGCGCTTCTCCAGCAGGTCATCCAGGCTGATGCCGTCGATCATGTCCAGCGGATCGATCACGTTGCCCTTGGACTTGGACATCTTGTCGCCGTGCTCGTCCCGGATCAGGCCAGTTACATATACGGTGTGGAAGGGCACCTGAGGGGTGCCGTCCTCGTTCTTCATGAAGTGCATGGTCATCATGATCATCCGGGCAACCCAGAAGAAGATGATGTCGAAACCGGTCACCAGCACATCGGTAGGGTGGAAGGTCTTCAGGCGTTCGGTGATTTCCGGCCAGCCCAGGGTGCCGAAGGTCCACAGGGCAGAGCTGAACCAGGTATCGAGAACGTCTTCGTCCTGCTCCAGGGCCACGTTGGCGTCCAGGTTGTGCTTCTGGCGTACTTCGTCTTCGCTGCGGCCGACGTAGATGTTGCCTTCGGCATCGTACCAGGCCGGAATCCGGTGGCCCCACCACAACTGGCGGGAGATACACCAGTCCTGGATGTCGCGCATCCAGGCAAAGTACATGTTCTCGTACTGTTTGGGCACGAACTGGATGCGGCCATCCTCAACAGCTTCGATGGCCGGCTTGGCCAGGGTCTTGGCATCGGCAAACCACTGGTCGGTGAGCATGGGCTCGATAATCAGGCCCGACCGGTCACCGCGTGGAACGCTGAGTACGTGATCCTCGATGTTCTCGACCAGCCCCTCGGCTTCCATGTCGGCGACGATCTGTTTGCGGGCCTGCTCGCGGGTGAGACCGGCATAGGCGCCCGGCATGGTGCCGTCGAGTTCGGTGTTTTCGGTGCCGTCTGCATTGAACACCTCGGCCACGTCCCGGATGTTGGCGTCCTGGGTCATGACGTTAATCATCGGCAGGTTGTTGCGCTTGCCCACGGCATAGTCGTTGAAGTCATGGGCCGGGGTGATTTTCACGCAACCGGAGCCCTTTTCCGGATCGGCATGATGATCGGCCACGATCGGAATCCGCCGGTTCACCAGCGGCAGCATCACGTGCTTGCCAATCAGGTGCTGGTAGCGCTCGTCGTCCGGATGAACGGCAACGGCGGTATCGCCCAGCATGGTTTCCGGGCGTGTGGTGGCGACGACCAGGTAGTCTTTGCCGTCCTGGGTCTTGGCGCCATCAGCCAGCGGGTAGCGCAGGTGCCAGAAAAAGCCCTTTTCTTCCTTGTTTTCCACTTCGAGGTCCGAAATGGCGGTGTGCAATTTCGGGTCCCAGTTCACCAGCCGCTTGCCGCGGTATACCAGGCCTTCGTCGTACAGGCGGATAAACACTTCCTGCACGGCCTTGTAGAACCCGTCGTCCATGGTGAAGCGTTCGTTGTCCCAGTCGACGGAGTTGCCGAGGCGGCGAATCTGGCGGGTGATGGTACCGCCGGAGTGTTCTTTCCAGTCCCAGATCCGTTTGATGAACTCGTCCCGGCCCAGGTCGTGGCGGGTTTTGTCTTCTTCGGCGGCCAGTTTGCGTTCAACCACCATTTGGGTAGCGATGCCGGCATGGTCGGTGCCAACGGTCCAGAGTGCGTTTCGGCCCTGCATGCGTTTGAAGCGGGTGAGGGTGTCCATGATGGTGTGCTGGAACGCGTGGCCCATGTGCAGGCTGCCGGTGACGTTGGGCGGCGGGATGGCAATGCTGTAGGACTGGCCTTCACCGCTGGGGCGGAAGTACCCTTTGGATTCCCAGTTTTCGTACCACTGGCGCTCGATGTTTTCTGGCTGGTAGGTTTTTTCCATGGGGTTCTGCAGTGACCGTTGGTTGATTCACAAGGGAAAATTGAGACGCCCGATTATACATGGTCGCCGGTGATGCGGCGAACCTTGGAGGTGGGTTCTGTCAGTAGCCTGCTAGTTGTGTGCGAGGCGAGGTTGGGGACCACTTTCCAAAACACGCTACGAGCACATCCATGTGCGCTTGTTTCGGGCCGTCCATGGCCCTCAACAGTTTTGGAAAGTGGCCCCCAACCCCGCCGGTCCGAACTCGTGCAGTTCGCAGGAGTAACGGGCTGTGGAAAACGCAGGTCGGATCAGCGAAGCGTAATCCGACAAAAACCTACCCCCGTTTCCTCTGATCATGCACCCGGGGCTCAATCCCCAGAGTCCTCAACTGCTTGAAATGCGACCGCGCCTGATTGAGAACGTTCGGATCGTTATGGGCAACCAGAGCAAGCCGTTTAAACCGGTCAGCATCAGGCGGCAATGTTGCAGAAAGTATGATCACCGTGTCCCAGTCCTCGGCAACAGGCGGGCAGAGCAAGATACCGACGGGGTCCGGACAGGTGGTGGCGGAGTCGGGAACGACGCTGTGGGGGATGAATGCATCAGGGCTGAAGCTCCACAGCAGGTCGTCCAGTTCTTCGGCGTGCCTGGCGGTATCGCAGACGATGCACACGCGGTCACCCTGCCGCCAGGCTTTGTCCACGAGTCTGGCGGCGTGGAGGTTGCGGGCGGCGGGGGAGTTCTGGGCGAGAATGTGAAACCAGTAGCGTTGGTTCCGGTCTTCCTGGCCGGAGGGGCCGGCAGCGGGGCTGCCGGTCTCCGGGCTGCCTTGCCCGTGGATAGTGGCCGGGTTACTTTCCTGCATGGGACATCAGGTAGTCGACCAGCAGGGGTACCGGGCGGCCCGAGGAGCCTTTGGCTTTGCCGGAGTGCCAGGCGGTGCCGGCGATGTCCAGATGGGCCCAGCGGTAATCCTTGGTGAACCGGGACAGGAAGCAGGCGGCAGTGATGGTGCCGGCGGGGCGGCCCCCGATGTTGGCCATGTCGGCGAAGTTGCTGTCGAGCTGGCTCTGGTATTCGTCCCACAGGGGCAGGCGCCAGGCGCGGTCACCGGCGCGTTCGCCGGCAGCCAGCAGTTCGTTGGCCAGGTCGTCGTTATTGGCAAGCAGGCCGGTGGCGTGGTTGCCCAGGGCGATGATGCAGGCACCGGTGAGGGTGGCCAGATCAATGACTGCGGCCGGGTCGAATTTCTTCACGTAGGTGAGGGCGTCACACAGTACCAGGCGGCCTTCGGCGTCGGTGTTGAGGATTTCAACGGTCATGCCGGAGAGGGTGGTGACGATGTCGCCCGGGCGCGAGGCGCCGCCGTCCGGCATGTTCTCCGCTGCGGCGATCACGCCCACTACGTTGATCTTGGGCCGGGTTTCGGCCAGGACCTGCATGGCGCCGAATACGCTGGCGGAGCCGCCCATGTCGTATTTCATTTCATCCATGCCTTCACCGGGTTTGAGGCTGATGCCGCCGGTGTCGAAGGTGATGCCTTTGCCCACCAGGACATGAGGCTTGTCCTTGGCCTTACCGCCACGGTATTCCATCACGATCAGTCTCGGGGGCTGGGTGCTGCCTTTGCCCACGGCCAGGATGGTGTTCATGCCCATCTTTTCCATCTGCTTTTCATCAAGCACGTCGGTCTTGATGCAGTCATGGTCCTCCGCCAGCTTCTTCGCCTGCTGAGCCAGCCATTCCGGGTGGCAGATGTTGGGTGGGGTGTTGCCCAGGTCGCGGGTGAGGTTCATGCCGCGGCCGGTGGCGAGGCCGAGATTGAACGCATCTTTCAGGTCTTTGGCAGCACTCGAGGCAACTACCGCTACTTTATTCAGTTTGCGGGCTGCCGGCTTTTCACTCTTGAAGTCGCTGAAGGTGTAAAGCTGATCTTCCAGGGTGCGGCCGATAAGGCTGAGGCGGGCGGCTTCGGAGCTTACCGCGTCTTCGCCGGTTACGGGGGTGTCTGCGAGGGCGACGGCGATGCTTTTCGAGGGACCATCCTTCAGGGCTGTCATCATGGCGATCAGGGCCTTGCGGTAATTCGCCGGCGTTCGATCACTATCGTTACCCGTGCCAACCACCAGCAGACGACCCCAGGGCTGATCTGTCAGCGGAATGGCCGCCGTGGTGGCGTTCTTGCCGGTAAGGTCGCCGGCTTTCTGGAGTTTTTTGATCAGCCCGCCCAGCGCCTCGTCTGCCTGGTTGGTGGATTGCGGCCAGGTGCCTTTTTCGGGCAAGCCGACAACGAGGCAGTCTGCTTTGGTGCTGTTGATGGCTTTATTGCTCAGGCTGAAATTCATGGCAACTCCTGTTGATTGTTCGGGAGACGTCCGCCAGAGGCGGGCAATCGTGCTTGAATGTTATCCAGTTTAGCATTGGGGCTGGCAAGGATATTATCAAGCGGTTGGTCCCGCTTGCCGGCCTGGCCGGCCCTTCATGCCGGTGTAATGCCGCTGCTCTGTCATTCGGCATCAAGGTTACATAGAATACGCGCTGTTCCCAGCATCCTCCACGTTTCACCGGATACGGCCAGAGAGAGCGATTTGAGCATCATTTTCCGTTACCTCATACGCCAGGCCATGATCAGCATGGTTGCCGTTTCGGGCATCCTGTTGCTGGTGTTTATGAGTGGCCGTTTCCTGAAGTACCTCGACAGCGCAGCTGAAGGGAGCATTTCGGCCGGGGTGCTGTTTGAAATCATGGCGTATCGATTCCCCGGTTTTCTTGAGCTGATACTGCCACTGGGGCTGTTCATCGGGATTCTGCTGGCCTACGGGCGAATGTATCTCGAAAGCGAGATGACGGTGCTCCATGCCTGCGGTGTGAGCAATAAGGCATTGCTTGGTAAGACTCTGATTGGCAGCTTTCCGGTAATGATCATTGTCGGGGCCATGAGCCTCTATGTTTCGCCGTGGGGAATGAAGCAGGTTGAAGACATTATCAACGAGCAGCGCAAGGCCACGGAGTTTGAAATGCTGGCGCCCGGGCGATTCCAGGATTTTGCCTCAGGCGGGCGGGTGACCTATACCGAAAGTCTCAGCGAGGACAAGCGTCAGTTGCGGGGCGTTTTCATTGCCGAATACGCGCCGGATGGCAAAAGCCTGACCATTATTACCGCCGAAACAGGTTCCCAGCTGATCGATTCGGAAACCGGCAGTCGCTTTCTCATACTCGAAGAGGGTGGCAGGCTCGAGGGCGCCGCTGGCCAACTCGATTACACGCTGATTGATTTTGAGGCCTATGGTCTGAGGATCGAGAGTGGCAATGCCGGAGCCCGCGAACTTGAAAAAGGGGTCAGCACCCTGGGCCTGATGCAGTCGGACAATCCCGAAGACCGGGCACTGCTTCACTGGCGTCTTTCCCTGCCATTGATTGTTCCGGTCGTTGCCTTGCTGGCGGTGAGCCTGAGCCGGGTCAACCCCCGGCAGGGCCGCTTTTTTCATCTGTTGCCGGCGATGCTGGTTTACATCACCTACCTCGGCCTGCTTATTGTGGCCCGGGACTGGCTGGCTGCGGGCAAGGTGCCCGAGTGGGTCGGCATGCTCTGGGTGCATGGGTTGTTCACGGCCCTGGGTCTCTGGCTCCAGTTCGGTCCTGGCTGGCTGCACCGGCGGCGTATAGCCAGGGAGGGAGGCGTGCATGCGCAGGGTTGACGGCTATGTAATGCGCACGGTTGGCGGCGCCATTTTTCTGGTGATGGTTGTTGTGCTGTCGCTGGATCTGGTGTTTGCGTTCATTGCCGAGCTGGAAAATACCCGCAACGACTACCAGACGCTTCAGGTGCTCTGGCATATTCTCCTGACTGTGCCGCGCCGGATCTACGATTACCTTCCGCTCGGCGCTTTCATGGGCTGCCTGATTGGCCTCGGCTCCATGGCCAGTTCCTCGGAACTCACGGTCATTCGCGCCGCCGGGGTGTCGCTCAGGCGTATTGTCTGGTCGGCCATGAAGCCGGCGCTCGTAGTGGTCTTGCTGGGGCTTGTGATCGGCGAGTATGTTGCACCTCCGGCGGAACGCGTGGCCCAGAGCGACAAGGCCGTGGCCCTCGGCGCGGGAAGAAATGTGGCTTCGGCGTCTGGCGTCTGGCACAAGGAGGGAGATGTCTATATCCACCTGAACGCAGTCCAGCCGAACGGCGTGCTGCACGGTGTCTCCCGGTTCCGCTTCGACGACGATCGTCTGTTGATCTCGGCCAGCTTTGCCGAACGGGCAATTTTCCAGGGCGACTACTGGCTGCTGGAGAATGTCCGCACCACGAATTTTGAGGGCAATAGAACTGCTCGCTCTGAAAGCCAGACCCTGAGATGGGAGACAGGTTTGTCCCCAGGTGTACTGAGCGTTCTGATTGTTAAACCAGAAAATCTCTCCATGACGGGCCTGTACACCTACGCCAGATATCTCGGGGAGCAGCGCCTGAATGCCTCGCGATACTGGCTTGCCTTCTGGAAAAAAGCACTGATGCCGCTGGGCACGGCCGTCATGGTACTGGTTGCCATATCCTTCATCTTTGGCCCCCTGCGCTCTGTCACCATGGGTTTCCGGGTGTTCACGGGGCTGCTGGTGGGGCTTCTGTTCAAATACATGCAGGACCTGCTGGGGCCCATGAGCCTGCTCTACGGGTTTAACCCGATGCTGGCGGTGCTGGTGCCCATTGCGGTCAATGCAGTGGTGGGCGCAATCCTGATGCGCCGGGCCGGATGATCAGCCCGGTTACACGGCCGGTTTTCATCTGTTCGCAGACTGCTTCTTTCCGGATTCCTTGGGTAAGGAGATAACCAAGCTGCCGGACAGCCGGTCTGTAACGGAAAGGCCGTTGATAGGGTAAAACAGGGCGATCATAGCCGGAACTGAAAGGAATAGTGTTGCTGCGCCCAGGTAGTGGCTTGCGAGCAGGGCCAGGAAGATGACCGCCGCGGCCGTCACATAGCGGATCAGCGCCTGGGTCCAGCTTACGGAAGTGCCGTCCAGGTTCTCGATGCGGACTCGCCACACCTGCATCCCCAGGGTTTGCCCGACGCGTGTCCAGAAGTAGGCAAAAAACAGGTACAGCACCAGGAACAGCACGAAGGTCAAGCCGGGGTCACCGGAAAGCTGGCCTGCCTCGGCCATCTGCTCGTAGCGGTCCCAGCCAGTGACCCATCCGGCAACCATGGTGTAGGCCCAGGTGACTACCAATAGCACGGCAATGCTGATCAAACCGTCGTAAATAATCGCCAGGGCCCGTTTCAGGGCGGTGGCCGGGGGGGATAGTTCCTCGGCGTCGTGGAAGCGTCGGGGCATGGAATCTCCTGTGATGTTTCACGTTTTTCCTGTTCTCGGCGTGTGCTAGAGTAGCGGATTTGCACAAGCATGTAAGCATTCGTATTCAATCGCGGACCCGGCGGCATTCCCGGCGGGTTTCTGGAAAGGTATCAAAGGGCTATGAAAACCGCTGAGTTGCGACAGGCGTTCCTCGATTATTTCAGGCAGCAAGGTCACACAATTGTTCCAAGCAGTTCGCTGGTACCCGCGGACGATCCCACGTTGCTGTTTACTAATGCGGGAATGAACCAGTTCAAGGACCTGTTCCTTGGCCGTGAAGAGCGCGACTATACCCGGGCAACATCCTCCCAGAAATGCGTCCGCGCCGGTGGCAAACACAATGACCTGGAGAACGTGGGTTACACTGCTCGCCACCATACCTTCTTTGAAATGCTGGGCAACTTCAGCTTCGGTGACTACTTTAAGCGCGAAGCGATCAACTACGCCTGGACATTCCTCACCGGTGAGGAATGGCTGAATCTGCCTCAGGACAAGCTCTGGGTGACCGTTTACGCTGAAGACGACGAAGCCTTTGACATCTGGAACAAGGAAATCGGTGTCCCGGTAGAGCGCATCGTCCGTATCGGCGACAACAAGGGCGGCCGCTATGCGTCTGACAACTTCTGGCAGATGGGCGACACCGGCCCCTGCGGCCCCTGTACCGAAATCTTCTACGATCATGGCCCGGATGTCGCTGGCGGGCCTCCCGGTTCCCCGGAGGAGGACGGTGATCGCTACATTGAAATCTGGAATGTGGTGTTCATGCAGTACAACCGTACTGCCGACGGTGAGATGCTGAAGCTGCCCAAGCCATCCGTCGATACCGGCATGGGACTGGAGCGGATTACCGCTGTGCTTCAGGGCGTTCACAGCAACTATGAGATAGACCTGTTCCAGGATCTGCTCACGGCTGCTTCGAAGGTTCTTGGTGGCGCGGCAGCCACGGAGGCGTCCCTGCGTGTGGTTGCCGACCACATCCGCTCCTGCGCCTTCCTGATTGCCGATGGTGTTATGCCCTCAAACGAGGGCCGTGGGTTCGTCCTGCGCCGGATCATTCGTCGCGCAGCCCGCCACGGCAACAAGCTGGGGGCAACCGGGCCGTTCTTCTACAAGCTGACCGGTGCGCTGTGTGAACTGATGGGCGCTGCGTTTCCGCAGCTGGTAAGCAGCCGCAAACAGATTGAGAAGGTGCTGCTGCAGGAAGAGGAACAGTTTGCCAAGACTCTGGACAAAGGCCTGCGCCTGCTCGAGCAGGACATCGCCGAGCTCAAGGGCACGGAAATTCCGGGCGAAACGATCTTTACCCTGTACGACACCTTTGGCTTTCCGGTTGACCTGACCAACGACATCGCCCGTGAGCGCGGCCTGACGCTGGATTACGAGGGCTACGAGAAAGCTATGGAAGGCCAGCGAGAGCGCGCCCGGGCAGCCAGCAAGTTCGGTATCGACTACAACGCCGCCGGCCTGCAGATTGAGGGCAAAACTGAATTCACCGGGTATGAGCGCATCGACGGCCACGAAAAAATTCGTGCGGTTATCGTGAATGGCGAAGAAAAGACCGCTGAAGCCGGTGATGAAGCGGTCGTGGTGCTTGAGCGTACCCCCTTTTATGCCGAATCCGGTGGCCAGGTAGGCGACACCGGGCTGCTGACCTGGAGCGGCGGCCGGTTCAAGGTAACGGACACCCGCAAGGAAGGGAATAACCATCTGCATCTCGGTACTCTGATTGAAGGGGAGTTGTTCCCCGGGCTGGAAGTGGACGCGCGCATTGACCATGCCCGCCGTGAGCGCACCAAGCGCAACCATTCCGCTACGCACCTTTTGCATGCTGCCTTGCGCAGGATTCTGGGCGAGCACGTGACCCAGAAGGGCTCGCTGGTGGATCCGGACAAACTGCGTTTTGATTTCTCGCATTTCGAGGCGGTAACGCCCGGGCAGTTGCGGGAAATTGAGCGCCAGGTGAATGAGCAGATTCTGGAAAACAGCCCGGTACAGACCGAAATTACCGATATGGAAAAGGCCCAGGAAAAGGGCGCCATGGCGCTTTTCGGAGAGAAATACGGCGATGTGGTCCGGGTGCTGAGCATGGGTACCGACAACTACTCCGTGGAACTGTGCGGCGGCACTCACGTGGGCCGGACCGGTGATATTGGCCTGTTCAGGATCACCTCGGAAAGCGGTATCTCCTCCGGGGTGCGCCGGATCGAGGCGGTGACCGGCATGGGGGCGCTGGACTGGGTTGATGAAACCGAGCGCACCCTGCGGGAAACTGCCCGCTTGGTAAAGGGCACGCGGGAATCCGTCGTCGAAAAAGTTCAGCAGACCATCGACCGCAACCGTCAGCTTGAGAAAGACATTGATGTCCTGAAGGCTAAACTGGCCAGCTCCGCGGGCAGTGACCTGGCTGGTTCGGCTGTGGAGGTTGCCGGCCTCAAGGTGGTGGCTTCGGAAATGGAAGGTGCGGATCGCAAAGCGCTGATGGAAACCGCTGATCAGCTCAAGAACAAGCTGGGTGAGGGCGTTGTTGTCCTCGCCAGTGTTGAGGGTGGCAAGGTGACCCTGGTTGCCGGTGTCACCAAATCTGCCACCGGCAAGATCAAGGCCGGGGACCTGATGAAGCACCTTGCGGCTCAGGTGGATGGCAAGGGTGGCGGTCGCCCCGATATGGCCCAGGGTGGAGGCAATGATCCCTCCAGGCTGGCTGAGGCACTGGCGGGAATTCCGGCCTGGGTCGAAAAAAATATCGCTTAAGCAACTTTTTTAAAGGGCGGGCTGGGGTTTATAATCCCGCCCGTTTATTGTGAGTGGCGGGGCATTGTTCCGCTGTGAGTCCCCGTTTCGGATATTGGAAGATAATGGCTCTGTTGGTTCAGAAATTCGGTGGCACCTCGGTGGGGACCACCGAGCGTATCGAAGCGGTTGCCGAGAAGGTGTGCCGTTTCCGCAAGGAAGGTCATGATGTTGTTGTCGTGGTTTCCGCCATGAGCGGTGAAACCAACCGACTCATTGCCCTTGCCAACAACATCATGGAGGAGCCGACTCCCCGTGAAATGGACGTGCTCGTGTCCACGGGTGAGCAGGTTACGATTGCGCTTTTGTCCATGGCACTACAAAAGCGTGGTTGTGAAGCGCGCTCATACACCGGCTCCCAGGTACGGATTGTCACAGACAGCACCCATACCAAGGCCCGGATCAAGCAGATCGACGAGCAGCGTATGCGGGAAGACCTTGATGCGGGTCGGGTGGTTGTCGTGGCCGGTTTCCAGGGCATTGATGAAAATGGAAATATTACAACGCTGGGCCGCGGCGGTTCCGATACCACCGCAGTGGCTCTGGCAGCAGCGCTAAAGGCTGATGAGTGCCAGATCTACACAGACGTGGATGGCGTGTATACCACCGATCCCCGTGTGGTGGACAGCGCCCGGCGTCTTGAGCGTATTACCTTTGAAGAAATGATCGAAATGGCGAGCCTTGGCTCCAAGGTTCTCCAGATTCGTTCTGTGGAATTCGCAGGCAAATACAACGTTCCATTACGGGTTCTTTCCAGCTTCCAGGAAGGGGAAGGCACCCTGATTACTCTTGAGGATGAAAACGCCATGGAACAACCGGTTGTTTCCGGCATTGCTTTTAACCGTGACGAAGCCAAACTGACAATATCCGGTGTGCCCGATACTCCGGGCAGCGCTCTGCGGATTCTCAAGCCCATAAGCGATGCCAATATTGAAGTGGACATGATTGTCCAGAACGTGGGTGAGGATAACAGAACTGCGTTTACCTTTACGGTGCACCGAAATGATTTTAAGCGTGCCAGGGAAGTACTCCAGGGCGTTGCCGATCAGTTGGGTGCTCGAGAAGTAGGCGGGGACAGCAAAATTGCGAAAGTCAGCATTGTGGGTGTTGGTATGCGCTCCCACGCCGGTGTTGCAACTCAAATGTTTGAAGCGTTGTCCAATGAAGGTATCAACATACAGATGATCTCCACGTCGGAAATCAAGATTTCCGTGGTGATCGATGAGAAATATCTTGAGCTTGCGGTTCGTGCCCTTCACAGTGCATTCGAACTCGACAAGCCCGGGGTAGACGAGGCCCGGTAACGCAGGTAACAGGTCGGTCTGCGGGGCTGTATAAAAAAGAGATTCATTAACTGAGCCTATGACATCGCTGCCCCGTATAAGGGAATATGCGTCTGTTGTCCAGTCAGTGATCTCACTATAAAAGTAAAAAGTAGATAAAACCATTTGTCGGAACAGGTAGCTCTGGATAGGGAGTAAGGGATATGTTGATTCTAACTCGCCGCGTAGGCGAAACTCTGATGGTCGGCGACGATATCACCGTCACCGTTCTGGGAGTGAAGGGCAATCAGGTGCGCATTGGCGTCAATGCCCCGAAGGAAGTTGCGGTACATCGCGAAGAAATCTATCAGCGAATTCAGTCGGAAAAAGGCTCCGAAGAGCCGGAACCCGGCAACAGCTGAGAGACGAAAAGCCGTTCATGGGAAGCCTGAACGGCTTTTTTGATTTTCGGGGATATCGAGGCTGAAAAAACTCGTGTCAACCCTATGAAATCAGAAAAATTATGGTAGTATACGCCCCGTTCTCAAGGAGAGGTGGGTGAGTGGCTGAAACCAGTTCCCTGCTAAGGAACCGTACGAGCAATCGTACCGAGGGTTCGAATCCCTCCCTCTCCGCCATTTCCCTCACGGGAAAAGAGAGACAGGTTGATGTAGTATTCAACCACAGCAAGTGATCAATGTGCGGCTGTAGCTCAGCTGGATAGAGTACCTGGCTACGAACCAGGCGGTCGGAGGTTCGAATCCTCCCAGCCGCGCCATCGATCAACCTTGCCATCCGTTTTAAGCGGCTGTAGCTCAGCTGGATAGAGTACCTGGCTACGAACCAGGCGGTCGGAGGTTCGAATCCTCCCAGCCGCGCCATATCAAGACCAAAGCGCCTCAGTCTGTGTACCCCACAGATTGAGGCGTTTTGCTTTGTATAGCTGGGAGGATTGGAGCCGATAAGAGGTTCGACCGAAACCCACGCAGTGGGTTGAGGAACGCCGGAGCAGCGCGACGGCGGCCCCGCGCGGGGTTTTATTTGCGCTTGGTCAATTTCCGATTGATTAATATTTGCGTAAATCTCGTCTCCGCCTAACCTCTAAGGTGCAAGGAAATTGTTTAGCAAGCAAGAGGTCTATTCATGAATAAGACAATAAACGGCGCCTACCAAGATCACGTCCAGGCCAAGAATGCCTGGGACGATTTGATCGCAACCGGTATCCCGCGCGATAACATTTTCATCGACGAGGAAGCCAAGGTGGTGAAAGTCAGCGTGCCCGCCGAGACCGAACGGGAAATCCTGGAGATCTTCGAGCGGCACCAGCTCAACTAAAATATTGGCTGGTACAAAAGCAGAGGGCGCAGGGAACGGTGAATTGTTTCCGGTCCCTCTTTGCTATTGGCTGGCTTAAAGCCTGAAGCGGGAAACCAGGTTCTGCAGTTCGCTGCCGAGCCTGGCCAGTTCGCTGCTGGAGCTTGCGGTCTGGTTGGATGAGGCTGCGGACTGATCGGTCACGTCCCTGATTCTGGTAATGTTCTGGTTGATCTCTTCAGCCACCGATGTCTGTTGTTCGGATGCCGTGGCAATCTGGCTGTTGTATTGTTTGATATCCTCAACGGCCCTGGTTATGAGCTCAATGGTAGCTCCCGTCGCTTTCGCGCGCTCCAGCGTGTTGGAGGCCATGGTGGTGCTGGATTCCATGGCGGATACTGAATCTCCCGCACTACTCTGAAGCGAGGTTACCAGTGTCTCGATTTCCTGAGCCGACGATTGGGTCCGTTGGGCGAGGGAGCGAACTTCATCAGCAACCACAGCGAATCCCCGGCCCTGCTCACCGGCACGCGCCGCTTCGATGGCAGCATTGAGCGCCAACAGGTTGGTCTGCTCGGCCACGGATTTGATGACATCCAGGACAGTGCCGATGTTGGCGGTTTCCTTTTGCAGGCCCTGAATGGTTTCCATGCTCTGGTTTACTTCCCGGGCCAGGTTGTTAACTTGCTCGACTGTTTCCCGAACTTCCCGCTCACCCTCGCTCGCCTGGCTGGCGGCATCGGTTGCCACCGAAAATGCCTGCTCTGCACTCCGTGCAATCTCGCCAACGGTAGCTGCCATCTCGTTCATCGCGGTTGCGACCTGATCGGTCTCCTGTTTCTGGCGATTAATGCCGTCGCTGGTCTGGCTGGTGACTGTAGACAGTTCCTCGGAGGAAGCTGCGATGTTGGAGGCGCCGGATTCGATGCTTCTGACCAGTTCCCGGAGGCTGGTGACCATGGTCGCCAGGGCAGCCATCAAGCGGCCAATCTCATTGGTTCCAGAGGCGTTTATGTCGACCGTCAGGTTGCCGGAAGCAACTTCAGATGCGATGTCTACCGCCTGGTTGACCGGTGCCACAATCGAGCGGGTAATGAGATAGGCCATTAATATACCGAGCACCAGAGCGATACTTGTCGCGCCAAAAATCAGCCAGGATGCTTGCTGACGGTCCGTTTCCATTTTTTCGGCCTGCAGGGCACGGAGGCTGTTCGCAGACTCAATGGCGCTTCTCGCTGTACTGACCATTTCCTCCGATAAGCGGCTGCCCGTTTGGGTCAGTTCTACAGCCGTACGGAACTCGTTGGCATAGGTGTCGAGCGCCGCGTTGATCTGTTCTTTTTCTTCGGCAGTGATGGCAGCTGATTTCAGCGGGCTCTGGACCCTTTTGGCATCGCCAAGAAACGCCTTGACGCTGGCGTCATCATGCTCGATCAGAAACTTTCGTTCTGACCGGCGCATATCCTCGAAAATCGCTGAGGCAAAGAACAGCGAACTATGGGCCTTCAGGGACGACCCGAAAATTCTGGCACTGGTCTCAAGGCGGTTGAGGGCCTTTTCCCGATCACTGATGTTTTTCTCAACCTCTCCCATCAGTTGCTGATACTGTTTTACACCAGACTGAATGCGGCCCAGCTTGTTAACGTCTTCGCTGACCTCCAGCAGGGGTTTTATCTCGTTGGTTAGTTCGAGAACGCGGTCGCCTTGCGCTTGCGTTTTGGTGACTGCATCAGCTTCGCCTGTCAAAAGGAAGTTCTTCTCTTCCACGCGAGCTTCCGTAAGGCCGGTATTCACTTGCCCCAGCATGGCAACAATATTTGACATTTTGCTGTAGCTGTCCAGGGCGCGGTCACCCACCACGCCCACCAGAATGGTCAGTAACAGCAGGATGGCGAAGCCGCTGGCCAGCCTGGTCCGGATGGTCATATTGGAGAAGAGTTCTGGAAAACGCATTGATTCAATGTCCCTGGAGGAGGTGAGATTTGCCGGTTCAGCCTTTATCGCTTCTCGCCCTGGTTGTGGAAACCGGGAGGCGTTCTGATGCGCCCTGAAGAGTTAAAGTGCCTTTTGTTTGACTTATATTAAGTCGGTTTACGGCTGCGTATTCCAGAACTTTACCGTTACAGTTGATTGCCGGGTGTTTTCGAACGTGATACGGAATAGAGGGTTGCTGAGAATTTAAAGCTATCAGAATTGAGCCGCCGGTTTACCACATCAGATCATCGGGGATCTCATAACCCGCATAGGGATCATCTTCTCCCGCGTCATCCTTCTTGCGATCGTGGAGCACGACAACGGCATTTTCGTCACGTTCCAGAATCTTCCGGGCAACGCCCTCTGCCACGATCTCGTAATTGTCGTTGACATGGACAATGGCCAGTCGGCCGCGGGACAGCTGATCGACCATTTTGTCGTCTACAAAAATCTTCTTGATCTTCTTGCCATGGACAAACTGATAGGAGGTTTCCCCCCGGCTTCGGTCGAGGCGGTTCGATTCAACCAATTGGCGGATCTGTGCCTGGATTGCTTTCCTCTCAGCCGCGTGCTGGCGCTCAAGGTTCAACTGACGGTCCCGTTCTGCCTTTTCTTCGCGGGCCTGGCGTGCCCGGATTTCGGCTTCGTTAACCTGAACCGCGCCCTTGGGTTGCTGCTTACGTTGCTTGCGCTTTTCAGTGCGAATGGTTTTGGCTTTTTTCTCATCGGCAAGGCCGGCTTTCAGCAATTGGTCCTGAAGGGTTGCCATCAGTAACTCCGTTCTTTAGTTGCAAATTCTGGTATCATTCTGGCCTAGTATACGCCCTCATTATTGCCTTCATAACCAGCATCCGCTGATTCCGGGATTTTCTTTTATGTCTTCTTTTAATGACTTCGGTTTGTCTTCTGCCATGCGTGCAAATCTTGAGCAGCTGGGTTTTACAAAACCCACCGAGATACAGGCAAAGGCATTAGCGCCAGGGCTTGCCGGTAAAGACGTGATTGCCATGGCAAAAACCGGGAGTGGTAAAACCGCTGCATTTGGCATCAGTCTGATTGAGCGGCTGAATCCACGGTTGTTTGCGGTGCAGTCGTTGATTTTATGCCCGACCCGGGAGCTGGCGGATCAGGTGGCGAAGGCGTTGAGGGAGCTGGCCCGCGCCCGCGAGAACGTCAAGATACTGACCCTGTGCGGAGGTGTGTCGATCGGGCCGCAGATCGGTTCGCTCAGTCATGGGGCGCACATTGTTGTCGGCACGCCGGGACGGGTTCAGGACCACCTGCGCAAGGGGACTCTCTCGCTCGCGCGCCTGAAGACTGTCGTTCTTGATGAAGCAGACCGGATGCTGGATATGGGATTTCAGGATGCCATGGAAGACATCCTCTCGCAGACGCCAGGCTCGCGGCAGACCATGATGTTCTCGGCAACCTGGCCGGCTCCGATCCGTGAACTCAGCAAACAGTATCAGAAAGACCCGGTGGACGTGCGCGCGGAAACCGCTGGCGAGAATCCGGACATCGAAGAGCTGTTCTACGAGGTGTCGCCCCGGCAGAGGGCGGATGCCATTGTGGCACTGCTCTCCGGGAGACAGCCTGAGTCGTGTATCGTTTTCTGTACCACAAAACAGCAGTGTGACGAGATGGCGGAAGACCTGGGCAATCGGGGGTTTTCGGCGCTGGCGTTGCATGGTGATCTGGAACAAAGGGATCGTGACAGTGTGCTGGTGCGTTTTGGTAATCAAAGCTGTTCGATTCTGGTTGCCACCGACGTGGCTGCCCGTGGTCTGGATATCAAGTCCCTGCCGCTCGTCATAAATGCGGAACCGGCGCGGGACCCTGAAGTTCACACCCATCGCATCGGACGTACCGGGCGAGCAGGGGAGCAGGGCCATGCAGTTACCTTCTGCACGCCGGCCCAGGGACATAAGATCAGCCGGATTGAATCCGAGCGGGGGCGTAGTGCGCTCTGGGGAGACACTGAATCGCTTCTGGCTACGCCGGCAAAACCGGTTGTTCCTGCCATGCGAACCCTGTGCATTGCTGGTGGTCGCAAGGACAAGATCCGTCCAGGAGATGTTTTGGGGGCACTCACGGGAGATGCTGGCATTCCCGGCAAGGCGGTTGGCAAGATAGATCTGTTTGATCATCAGTGTTTTGTGGCTGTTGAGAAGTCGCAGGCAGGCAAAGCTTTGTCCAGATTGGAAAGTGGCAAGGTCAAAGGCCGCAAAATACGCGTCCGGTATGCCTGAATGAGAATTGCTTCGGGCGCCATGGTGTCTGTCATTATGGGCCTCGACACTCGGAAACTCCGTATAGATTTTCGCATTCAGGTTGCCCGGGGCTACTGAAAACGGTAAATTACGCAGGATTTTGCCACCCGAATTGTGACGGAATGGCGTTAGACCTTGGTCTAACTGGTCAGGCCGGGCAGGGTTCGGAAGAAACATAAATCAATACAGGTAGCTGTTCGATATGAATGACCTGATGTCACAGGCCGTCGATCTGATGATTGCCGGAATGGGGTTTGTGTTCGTGTTCCTGATTATTCTGGTAGTCGCGACGCTCCTCATGTCCAAACTCATAGGGCGGTTTGCGCCGCCAGAGCCGGCAACCCCGGCCAAAACGCCACGTGCCAAGCCGAAGGCGCCTGCGTCGGTTGACCCCGACACTGCCGAGGCCATTAAAAAGGCAATTGCACAATTCCGGGCCCGCCACAAGAAGTGATCCGGTAAAAGATAGAACCTTTAAACAGAAGGCTGACACGATGACTGACACAAAGAAACCGCTGGGGATTACGGACGTTATCCTGCGTGACGCCCACCAGTCCCTGCTTGCCACCCGTATGCGGCTGGATGACATGCTGCCTATTGCCGAGAAACTCGACAAGGTCGGTTTCTGGTCACTGGAATCCTGGGGGGGGGCTACCTTTGATTCCTGCATCCGTTACCTGGGCGAAGACCCCTGGGAGCGCATCCGCGAGCTGAAGAAAGCCATGCCCAATACCCAGCAGCAGATGCTTCTGCGCGGCCAGAACCTGTTGGGTTACCGTCATTACGCGGATGATGTGGTGGACCGTTTCTGTGAGCGTGCCGCCGAGAACGGCGTCGACGTGTTCCGTATTTTTGATGCGATGAACGATCCCCGTAACCTGGATCGCGCCATCAAGGCCGTCCGTAAGACCGGCAAGCATGCCCAGGGCACGATTGCCTACACCACCAGCCCGGTGCACACCATCGACATGTGGGTAGAGCTGGCGAAGGAAGTCGCCGACATGGGTGCGGACTCCATTGCCATCAAGGATATGGCGGGTATTCTCAAGCCTTATGTGGCGTTCGATCTGGTCAGCCGTCTGAAGAAAGAACTGGATATTCCGATTCACATGCAGTGCCACGCCACCACTGGCATGTCGACTGCCACCGCCATCAAGGCAGCGGAAGCCGGTATTGATAACGTTGACACCGCTATATCTTCCATGAGTATGACGTACGGTCACTCGCCCACCGAGGCCGTGGTCGCCATTCTGGAAGGTACTGATCGGGATACCGGTCTTGACCTGAACCTGCTTGAAGAAATCGCCAGCTACTTCCGCCAGGTACGCAAGAAGTACGCGAAGTTTGAAGGCAGTCTCCGTGGTACCGATTCCCGCATCCTGATTGCCCAGGTACCGGGTGGCATGCTGACCAACATGGAAAACCAGCTGCGCGAACAGAACGCAAGCGATAAGTTCGATCAGGTTCTGGAAGAGATTCCCAAGGTCCGCGAAGACCTGGGTTTCATTCCGCTGGTAACTCCGACTTCCCAGATCGTGGGTACCCAGGCGGTACTGAACGTTCTGACAGGCGAGCGCTACAAGTCCATCTCCAAAGAAACCTCTGCAATCCTGAAAGGCGAGTACGGCGCTGCACCGGCGCCGATGAACAAGGAATTGCAGGAGCGTGTCCTCGATGGAAAAGAGCCAGTTACCTGCCGTCCGGCGGATCTGATTGAGCCGGAAATGGACAAGCTGACCGACGAGCTCAAGAAGCTGGCGGACGACAAGGGCATCAAGCTGGCGGAAAACACCGTAGACGACGTACTGACCTACGCGTTGTTCCCGCAGATTGGCCTGAAGTTCCTGGAAAACCGTGACAACCCGGACGCCTTCGAGCCGGTTCCGACCGCAGAAAGTGCCGCTCCTGCCAGGAAGGCTGACGGCCCCGAGACTTACACCGTGGAAGTGAACGGCAAGAAGTTTGTGGTTGCGGTTTCCGAAGGTGGTGAGATCACCCAGATTCAGGGTGAGGGTGGTGCAGCTTCTGCACCGGTGGCTTCCTCCGCACCGGCACCCGCTGCTGGTGAAGGTGAGCCGGTGGTTGCGCCTCTGGGCGGCAACATCTTCAAGGTTCTGGTTTCTCCGGGTGACGCCGTGGAAGAGGGCGATGTGCTGATCATTCTCGAGGCCATGAAAATGGAAACCGAGATCCGCGCACCCAAGGCCGGTACTATCGGTGAAATCTTCATCAAGGTCGGTGATGCCGTCTCTCCTGATGATGAAATGCTGACAATCGCATAAGGGCCAGCATTCCATGGATAAATTAATGACATTGTGGACAGGTAGTGGCCTGTTCAATATGACACCAGGCCAGGGGGTGATGATCGCCGTCGGCCTGCTTCTTCTGTACCTTGCGATTCGTAAGGGATTTGAGCCGCTGCTGCTGGTGCCGATTGGCTTCGGTGGTATTCTGGCGAACATTCCGGAGGCGGGGCTTGCCCTGTCGGCCGCTGAGAATGCCATTCACTACGGCAAGCCGGAAGTGTTGGCGGCGCTCGCCAGCGCACTGGATGTTGCCTATCAGGCTGGCCAGGCGGTGACGCCGGAAATCATGGATGCGTTCAAGCACGCCTATAAAGAAGCGAGCTCTGCCCAGGTCGTCATGGCTAATGGTCTGGCACAGGACTTCGGGTACGGTAACGGAATGCTGTACAACTTCTATCTGGTGGTTATCGGTAGCACCGTGGGCCCGCTGATCATCTTCATGGGCGTGGGTGCAATGACCGACTTCGGCCCGTTGCTGGCGAACCCCAAGACCATGCTGCTGGGTGCGGCGGCTCAGTTCGGCATCTTTGGTACAGTGCTGGGTGCGGCGCTACTGGACTGGGCCGGCATTCTGGACTTCACGATCCTGGAAGCGGCAGCCGTGGGTATCATCGGTGGTGCTGACGGTCCGACGTCGATCTACGTATCGAGCGTTCTGGCTCCGCACCTGCTGGGTGCGATTGCGGTCTCTGCCTATGCCTATATGGCGATGGTTCCGATGATCCAGCCGCCGATCATGAAGGCGCTGACGTCTCCAGAAGAGCGCAAGATCAAGATGTCCCAGTTGCGCCCGGTGAGCAAGAAAGAAAAGATTATCTTCCCACTGGTGGTGTTGATCGCTGTGGTGCTGTTCCTGCCGGATGCGGCGCCGCTGTTGGGTATGTTCTGCTTCGGTAATCTGATGCGTGAGTGTGGCGTGGTTGAGCGTCTGAGTGACACCGCCCAGAACTCACTGATTAACATCGTGACTATCTTTCTCGGGCTGTCTGTTGGCTCCAAGCTGATGGCGGACAAGTTCCTGGATGCCCAGACCCTGGGCATTCTGGCGCTGGGTATCGGCGCGTTTGCTGTGGGTACTGCGTGTGGTGTTCTGATGGCGAAGCTGATGAACAAGTTCAGCAAGGAGCAGATCAACCCGTTGATTGGTTCAGCCGGTGTGTCCGCGGTGCCGATGGCAGCGCGGGTGTCCAACAAGGTTGGTCTTGAAGCCAATCCGCATAACTTCCTGCTGATGCACGCCATGGGCCCGAACGTGGCTGGTGTTATCGGCTCTGCGGTTGCTGCTGGTGTGATGATCAAGCTTTTGGGCTGATCTCTCTCCGCTGCTTTGAGAAACCCCGTTGGGCTTTGGCCTCACGGGGTTTTCTCGTTTCATAGGACTGACAATTCGTGAGTTTGAGCGGATATGGAGCCTCCTTTCATAAACGCTCGGCCTCACCCATGTGCGCTTGTTTCCGGCCATCCATGGCCTCCAACATTCCTGGGAGGGGAATTCCGGCAGGCTCTCCAACTTTTCGTAATACTTTTAGTGAAAATCCCTGGAACCGACCGGAAGCGTTTTTATTAAATGAGTGAGGTCCGAAAGCCTCCCCGCCATCACATGAACAATATCCCCCTCTCTTTCCAGAACCCCCTTAACATGCAACAACCGGGCGGTCAGTAGCGGTTTTCGCTGCCGCCGCGCCGTTTCCAGCCACACCACCACGTTCACGTTGCCGGTTTCGTCTTCCAGAGTCACGAAGGTAACGCCGGAGGCGGAGCCGGGACGCTGGCGGCCGGTGACGAGGCCGGCCACCTGGACGGGGATGCCGGCTTTGGTGGTTTTCAGTTGTTCGGCACTGAGACAGAACCGGAGGTGGCCCTGTTCCCGGAGCAGGGCCAGGGGGTGGCGCTGGAGGGTCAGGCCCTGGCTGGAATAGTCGGCCAATACGTTCTGGCCTTCGGTGGGTTCCGGTAGCTGGTGGCAATATTCCGGTTGGCAGTCGACGGTGGTTTCTTCGGCGAACAGTTCGGCGGGCTGTTCGTGGTCGAGTAGTTGCCAGTAAGCCTGGTGGCGGTTGGTGGTGAATGTGGGCATGGCGTTGGCGCCGGCCAGGAGCTCCATGTCACGCTGGTTCAGTACGGCCAGGCGACGGAGTTCACTGGCGGAGCGGTAGCCGGCTGCCGGGCGGTTCTGGTGGATGCGTTCGGCACCGCTGGCGGAGAGCCCCTGGATGATTCTCAGGCCCAGGCGCAGGTGGTGTTCCTTGCCTTCCAGGGTGTGGTTCCACTGGCTGGCATTCACGTCTGGCGGGAGTACGGTAACGTCGTGGCGCCGGGCGTCCTGGACCAGTTGCGAGGGGGAATAGAACCCCATGGGTTGGCTGTTCAGCAGGGCGCAGTAGAAGGCGGCCGGATGGTGGCGTTTGATCCAGGCGGAGGCGTACACCAGCAGGGCAAAGCTGGCGGCGTGGGATTCGGGGAAGCCGTAGCCGCCGAAGCCGCAGATTTGCTGGTAGAGCCGTTCGGCAAAGTCGGCGTCGTGACCGCGTTCGAGCATGCCGGTGACCAGTTTTTCCCGGAACGGGGTCAGGTCGCCGTGGGATTTCCAGGCGGCCATGGCCCGGCGGAGCTGGTCGGCTTCGCCGGCGGAGAAACCGGCGGCCACCATGGCCAGCTTGATGACCTGTTCCTGGAAAATGGGCACGCCCAGGGTGCGCTCCAGGACTTTTCGTACGGCATCGTTAGGATAGTCCACTGGCTCCAGGCCGTGTTTGCGGCGCAGGTAGGGGTGCACCATGTCGCCCTGGATGGGGCCGGGCCGCACGATGGCCACCTCGATTACCAGATCGTACCAGGTTTCCGGTTTCAGGCGCGGGAGCATGTTGATCTGGGCCCGGGACTCCACCTGGAATACGCCGATACTGTCGCCTTTCTGGAGCATGGCGTAGGTCGCCCGGTCTTCCGGGGGGATGTCCTGTATCCGGAATGGCTGACCCTTTTCGTCGCTGATCAGCTCCAGGGCCTTGCGTATGGCTGAAAGCATGCCAAGAGCCAGCACATCCACTTTCATCAGGCCCAGGCTTTCCAGGTCATCCTTGTCCCACTGGATAACGGTGCGGTCTGCCATGGCGGCGTTTTCGACCGGGACGAGTTCGGCCAGTGGGCCGGCGCTGATAACAAAACCGCCTACATGTTGGGACATATGGCGGGGAAAGCCGAGCAGGGTGTTTACCAGGGTGAAGAACTGGTCCGCCACCTGCGGATTGCGGGTGATTTTCTTGTCCAGAATCTGCTGGCGCCAGTTGGTGGCCTTGTCCCGCCAGTCGATGCCTTCCAGCAGTTGTTCTACCAGGGCGGGATCAAAACCGAGGGCTTTGCCAACATCACGAATAGCACTGCGAGGACGGTAACGGATCACTGTGGCGGCGAGGGCGGCCCGCTCCCGGCTGTAGCGCCGGTAGATGTACTGGATGACTTCTTCCCGGCGCTCGTGCTCAAAATCCACATCAATGTCGGGTGGTTCGTTACGGTCTTTGGAGATGAAGCGTTCGAACAGAAGTTCAACCCGGGTCGGGTTCACCTCGGTGATGCCCAGGCAGTAACAGACGGCGGAGTTGGCGGCGGAGCCCCGGCCCTGGCACAGGATATCCCGACTGCGGGCAAAGGCCACGATGTCGTGGATGGTGAGGAAGTAATGCTCGTACTTCATCTCCGAGATCAGGCCCAGTTCCTTGCGGATCAGGTTCTGGACCGGAAGTGGCGTACCTTCGGGGTAGCGCCGGCGCTCACCCTCGCGGGTCAGCCGTTTCAGGTAACTGGCGGGGGATTCCCCTTCCGGCACCAGGTCCGGCGGGTATTCGTAGCGCAGGCTGCCGGGCTCGAAGGTGCATTGCCGGGCGATGGCCAGGGTTTCGTTCAGCCAGGTTTCGGGAAACAGCCGCTGAAGAACGGGCAAGGGCCGAAGGTATCGTTCACCATTCTGGAACAGGCAGTGGCCGGCGTGTTCAAGATTGGTGTGGTTGCGCAAGGCTGTAAGCACATCCTGCAGGGGCTGACGCTCCCGGCTGTGCATATGCACTTCACCCACGGCGGCAACCGGGATGCGTATCTGCCCGGCCAGCCAGCGAATCCGCGCAAGCCGCTGTTCCTCGCCGGATTCCAGGGTGCGGGCGGCGGCAATCCAGAGCCGGGGATCAAACAGGCGGTTCAGCCATTCTCCGCAGGCCAGAGCCTGATCGGACTCTGCCTCGGCAGGTGAGGGTGGCAGCCACAGGCACAGGCAGTCGTCGAGAGGGTGGGTTTCAATGTCCCGGGCGAATAACTGGTATTGGCCTTTTTCCGCCCGGCGGCGGCTGGTAGTGATCAGCTGACAGAGCTGGCCATAGCCTTTACGGGTCCGTGCCAGAAGGATAAAGCGGGGTGTGGTTGCGCCTTTGGGCGCATCGGAAAGCTCGAACCAACTGCCGGTAATCAGCTTGACCGGGCTTTCGGACAGTGCCGCCCAGGCCCGGGGAATGCCGGCCACGGAACAGGCATCGGTGATCGCCAGAGCCGCGTAGCCGAGCTCGTGCGCCCGTTCGGTCAGCTCGTGTGGGTGAGAGGCTCCGGTCAGGAAGGTGAAATTGCTGAAGCAGAACAGTTCTGCATACTGACGTTCAGCCATCAGCCAAACCAGCCATGCACAAACCAGCCCTCCCGGGGATCCCGGAAAATCCAGGCCAACTGGCCGTTGTTTAGTTGGGCAATGTAGTAATCCCGGTGTACCCGCTGGCCATCCCACCAGCCACCGCTGATCCGCTCCGGGCCGGCGAACCAGGCGGCCGGCGCTTCGGCAAGCGGTTGCGGGCCTTTCAACAGCCAGAGGGGGCGCCGTGGCAGCTTTCCGTCCGGCTTTAACCGGGCTCCGGGTTTGCGCAGTACTTCTGAAGCGGACCACGCCCGTTCGGGGCGATGATCGGCCTGGGGCGAGAGCTGTTTGAGCGCCTGTTCCCCAAGGCGCGCCTGCAAGCGGCTGATCAGGGTATGCCAGGCTTCATTCAGATCCTGGGTTTCTCCCAGCAGGTCCTGCCCGGATGGCTTTTCCCGGGGCATGAAACGCTTCACCGATAGCATCAGCGAGATAACCGGCGCCTGTAGCGAAAGCTGATCAAGTCGCAACCGGATCAGGTTCAGAAAGTTCCCGGCCCGGTGTTCCGGCCCGGAGGTTCGGATGTGTAAACGGGTAGGCTCCGAGTGCCGGTGTTTCAGAACCAGCCTCAGGCTGTCGGTATCCTGCTGGCGCCAGCAAAGGTCTTCCTCCAGTTCCGTGAGCATGCGCTGGAGCGGAAACAGCAGCCCCTGGGTGTGCTCGATCTCCCGCACAAAATCGGCCTGCTGCCGGAAAGAGTGGGGCGGTTGCCAGGGTGCTCGCGGATCCGGCCGTGTGCCCTGGATTTTCTGGATGTAAGCCAGCAGCTCAGGAGACAGGCGGCGTGCCAGCTCATTGGACGGTAAATCAAAGACCTCCCCCAGCGTGCTCAGTCCCAGGCGCTGCAGACGCGTGCAGGCTTTCTCATCGAATTCGGCAGCCAACAGGGGCATCTGGCTCAGGGTTCGCTGAATATGGTCCTTATCGGCTGTGCATTCCCCCTTGCCCGCACGGGCAATCAGGCGGGCTGCCAGGGGCGTGTAGCCAATCCCGATCCAGGCATTCAACTGGCGCTCATTCAGCCCCTGTTCCACCGTTTGCCAAACGGTGGGCAGCCCGCCATACAGCTTCTGCAGGCTGCCGATCTCAGTCAGCAGGCCATCCGGCGGAACCAGCACAATATAGGCGGCGTAGCGATACAGCCAGCGGGCCTGATCTTCCAGGATTCTGACTTCCTGAGCCTCATCAGCGCGCACCATGCCCAGATCCGGCACCAGACCGATGGCGGTTTTCAGGCGCATGCCGCTACGTATGCCCTGGGCCCTGGCCTCGGGGCAGGCCTGGATCACCTTCTGGCCAGAGCCTTCCACAATCACCAGCGCGCCCTGGTCTTCACGGGAGCGGCGAATATGGTCCAGCAACAGGTGTGGAAAATGCAAATACAGCCACAGCATGGAGAGCTATTACCCGGTTGAATCCGACCAGGGCCCGCGAATGGTCCGGGTAGTTTCACGAAACGAAAGGCCGGCCCGCTGGGCCATGGCCAGTGAACAGCGCTGCCCGGGCCAGCTTCCCCGGCGTTTCAGCACATTTACCGTAAGATCCTGCTGCTCACCCGGCTCCAGCTCCAGGCGCAGTGCGGCCGGAGAATTCTGCCCGGCGTAACGCCGCTCCCGGAACAGCACGCACACATTGCTACCGGCTTCGGCAGCCAGTTGCAGGCGCCGGACCTCCCGGGAGGCCAGTTTTCCGGGCCAGGCCATCACCAGCCCCGTTACCGGTGAGCGGAGGCAGTTTTCCAGTGTCCACAGAAAGTCGCCCTCATCCTCAGCATGGATCAGAACCACCTGGTCCAGATTTACGCCTTCCCGGGCAAGGGCTGGCGCATAGGGGGTGTGTGGCGGATTCAGCCAGAACACGGTTTTACCTTCTCCACACACCCGCTGCATGAGTGGCAGCAGCAAATGCAGCTCACCAATACCCGGTGCATCCAGAAGGCATTCGCTCAGGGCGCCCCGGGGCCAGCCCAGGCCGCCAAGCTGGTTATCCAGAACCTGATACCCGGTTGGTTCCGCAGGTTGTGTGGTCTGGACGTGACGGCGCCCCTGCCAGACACGGGCATCCTGCATCAGCGTGTTCAGAAGCTCGCTCATGATGAACATTCTCAATATACTGTTTAAATATACAGTATATTGAGAGTGGCGGGATTTCAAGGGAAGGGTTGATAAAACGAACGGCCAGACCCACGCTTATAGTACAGCCATCAGCCATGGAGGTTGAGATGAGTGACCTGAAAGAGCACAGCTGCGAAGCGTGCAGCCCGAACGCGCCCAAGGCTACCGGGGAAGAGAAGCAGCGCTTGCACAAAGACGTTCCGGACTGGGAAGTTCTGGACATTGATGGAGAAGAGCAGCTTCACAAGATCTTCAAACTCAAAAACTTTGTTAAGGCTCTGGAATTCACCAACAAGATCGGCGATCTCGCCGAAGCCGAGAATCATCACCCCGTGATTGTTCTGGAATACGGAAAAGTCGCGGTAAGCTGGTGGAGCCACGAAATCGGCGGCCTGCACAAAAACGACTTCATCCTGGCGGCACGAACCGATGCTGCCTTTAACGACCTGCAATAACCCGGGCCGTAAGCCGTATGATTGAAGGCCGTACCGACAGCCCACTGACCCTGAAACTGGGAAATGAAGAGCTGATCATTCGCCGCCGCTACGAAGTGATCAGCATCATCAACGACTTTTTCATCGCCATCTGGTTCCTCGTGGGCAGTATCCTGTTTCTGTTCCCCGAATATGAGAAGGCGGCTATCTGGCTGTTTATCGTTGGCAGTTTCCAGTTCCTGATTCGCCCGGCCATCCGTCTCATCAGTCACATCCACATACAGCGAATTCCCGCCAGTAACTGGGAGAGTTAGAAACCCTCGTCAACAGGGCTGCGAACACCGAATCCACCTTTGCGAACGACGTGTGTGTAGATTTCCGTTGTGCGCACATCCGAGTGGCCAAGGAGCTTTTGTATGGTGCGCAGATCATAGCCGGCCTCCAGCAGATGTGTGGCAAAGCTGTGGCGAAAGGTATGACTCCCGGCGAGCTTGTGGATGCCAGCCGCCTGAATAGCGCGACGAATATGCTTTTGAACGGTTCGATCCAGCAAGTGATGCCGCCTGCGAATACCTGAGCGAGGATCCCGTGACGGCTCTGGGGCGGGAAAGATATATTGCCAGCCGGGCTCCTGACTGGCGTTCGGATACTTGCGCGCCAGGCCGGCTGGAAGATAAACAGAGCCAAATCCCTTCAAGAGATCTGCCTGATGCTGGTGCAACGCGGAATCAATTTGCTGTTGCACCGGTGCGATAAGCCGATCCGGCAATAGCGTAATCCGATCTTTACTGCCTTTGCCGCTTCGAACAATCAGTTGCTGCATATCAAAATCAACATCTTTAACCCGCAAGCGCAGAGCTTCGTTGATGCGTAAGCCGGAGCCATAGAGCAGCATGGCAACGAGCTTGTATTCACCTTCCAGATTGCGGATTACAGACTTGGCTTCTTCCGCACTGAATACCGTTGGAAGCTTTACCGGTTTTCTTGCACGCTCAAAGTTCAGTTCGTCCAGAGGCTGGCCCAAAAACTCCCGATACAAAAATACTAAGGCGTTCAATGCGACTCGTTGGGTAGAGACGCTGACGTTCACCTGTAAAACCAGGTGCGACAGGAATGCTTCGACTTCCGGAGAGCCCATATCCTGAGGATGTTGCAGGCCATGGAAGCGAATAAAGCGTTTGATCCAGAACAGGTAAGTTTTCTCTGTTTTGTACGCCATGCCTCGCAGGCGCAAAAAACTCCGAACCTTGTCCAGAAACCGGGTTGGTTGCGCCGGTATCGGGGTAGGGATATCCATATCCAGTTATCCTGAAGTGCTGTTTTTATATACAGTATCTTGATTTGCGACGAAGTCAAGAGGCTGATATTTCGCGGAATTATACGAACGCGTTCGCAAAACTCCAAAACACCGAGTGTGAAAATAAGGTAACTATCTGATAGGGTTGGAAAGTTGGAACAGGATGGGTGGAGTTATACGCCCATGACCAAGAGCGGGAGTGGCTCAGGAATGAGCGTATAACTCCGGCGGTAGCCATGGTAAATGGTTCTCAAGACTCTGTTTTTGAGAGAGAATCAGGCGTTTTCTTGAGAAATCTTGAGTGGAGTTTTACGAACGGGTGATATACGAACGGGTGATATACGAACGCGTTCGTATAATTAGCTGTTGAACTAGCCGCGCAAGCGCGGGGAGCGCGCCTGAGATCTTTGTTGATCATCGATTACTGAGTAGGGTTTTCAAGGATGAAGACGATACTACAAGAGGTGATGGGCCGGGGGTATCCGGCCCTGGCGGAGAAGACGCCTCTGCCACCGCATGTTCATCGCGCGGCCAGGGCGATGGTGCTGTGCCGCACGGCGGCACTGGGCGGTCACATACAGGGCTGCCCCGAGGGGCATGTCCAGCGGGTCTGGTACAACTCCTGCCGCCACCGCAGTTGCCCGCAATGCAACCGGATTCAGCTTGAGCGTTGGCTGGAGGGCCAGAAGTCACGCCTGATTGATCACCCCCATCGCCATGTGATCTTTACCCTGCCGCACGAATTGCATCCGTACTGGCGCCGCAACACCGACCGGATGACTCGCTGGTTGTTCCAGTCCGTGCGAGAGACGCTGATGTGTTTTTTGAGCGATCCGGCGTACCTGGGGGCCCAACCTGGCATTCTGAGCGTTTTGCACACCTGGGGGCGGTCGCTCACGTTGCACCCCCATATTCATTGCGCCATTACCGAGGGTGGTCTGGACGATCAGGGGCTGTGGCGGTTGCCGGTCAGGAACTGTTTTCTGCCGATCCGGGCGGTCATGTTCAAGTATCGTGGGCACTTCCTGGCGCAGCTGAAATCCGCCGTGGATTGCGGGGAGTTGTCGCTACCGGACGGTGAGACACCGACGAGCAGCCACAACCTGTTTAACCGATTGGGACGTAAGCCCTGGAATGTGAACCTTCGAGAGCGTTATGACAACGCGGAAGGCGTGGTGGAATACCTGGCC